>NZ_CP017940.1:300000-512500 GCF_002764115.1 Phyllobacterium zundukense
TTTCCGCCAGTCGCCGCAGCCATTCCTCCGGAAGATTGGCCACGTCGACGGCACCTTCGCCATGCAAGGCTTCGATGCCCTTGAAGACATGGCCGAAAACCTGGTCGAAGCGGTCCATGTGCCGCTCGTCCTTCACCAGCGCGGAGCGGGCGAGATAGTAGAACCCTTCAACGTCATAGGTCACGAGCCCCGCATCCATCCCCTCGAGCAGCGTCAGATATTCCCCCAGGGATACGGGAATTTTCGCCGCTTTGAGTTCCAGGAAGAAGGGGATGAACATCGCCTCTAGACCATCTTCACATATTTGATGAAAGGCGTGACCTTGGCGATACGGTCATAGAGTTGGCGGGCCGTCGTGTTGTTCTGGTTGGTCGTCCAGTAAACCGAATGTGCGCCGGCCTTGGTTGCTTCGGCGTGGACTGCCTCGATGAGGGCGCGGCCGATACCTTTGCCGCGGACTTCCGGATCGGCGTAGAGATCCTGGAGATAACAGACGTTCTCGATGCTCCAGCAATGGCGATGAAACAGATAATGGGTGAGGCCAACCGGCTTACCGTCAAGTTCCGCGATGAAACCGCGATATTCGTGGTCGGCGCCGGAAGTCAGCCGGGCGAATGTGGTCTGATAGACTTCTTCCGCAACTGTGGTCTCATAGAAGGTCAGGTAGCCAGTCCACAGCCGGCGCCATTCGGTCTCGTCGGATGTCTGCAATGGGCGGATTTCAACGCTCATTTATCCCTGTCTCCTCGCCATGAATGCCAGTCGTTCGAACAGGTGTACGTCCTGCTCGTTTTTCAGAAGCGCCCCATGCAGTTTGGGCAAAGCATTTTTCGGGTCGGCGCGCAGATCCTCGGGTGCAACATCGTCGGCAACGAGCAGCCTGATCCAGTCCAGCGCCTCGGAGGTTGAGGGCTTCTTCTTCAAGCCAGCAACCTCGCGAATTTCGTAGAACTGGGTGAGGGCGGCGCGAACGAGGTTCTTCTTGATGCCGGGATAATGCACCTCGACGATCCTGGTCAGCGTGTCGACATCGGGGAATTTGATGTAGTGGAAGAAGCAGCGGCGCAGAAAGGCGTCGGGCAGCTCCTTCTCATTGTTCGAAGTGATGATGACGATGGGCCTGTGCACGGCCTGAATGGTTTCGCCGGTCTCATAGACAAAGAACTCGTTGCGATCGAGTTCCTGCAGCAAATCATTGGGGAACTCGATATCGGCCTTGTCGATCTCATCGATCAGGAGCACGACTTTCTGGTCTGCGGTGAAGGCGTTCCATAGCTTCCCCGGCTTGATATAGTTCCTGATCTCATTGAAGCGCGCATCGCCAAGCTGCGAATCCCTCAAGCGGCTGACGGCGTCGTACTCATAGAGGCCCTGCTGCGCCTTGGTTGTGGATTTGACGTTCCATTCGATGAGATCGAGGTTAAGCGCAGCGGCGATCTGGCGCGCAAGTTCCGTCTTGCCGGTTCCCGGTTCACCCTTGACGAGCAGCGGGCGTTCCAGTGCAATCGCGGCATTCACCGCGATCATCAAATCCTTATCAGCCACATAGGCCGCTGTTCCTTCAAACCGCATCATAGGTCCTTTCACGATGGGGCGAGATTAGGGTCGGGAGAGAATGAGGGCAAGTGCATGAAATTAGCCGACGACGCCACTGGTGCAATACATGCATCCGTCCTATATTTGTTTTGGCGCTCTGCGCTTCTCGACAGGAGAGACATATTCCCCGGGGCCTTAATGATCCCTTAGGGAGCTGTCCCTGAGGAGGCCCGTGGGCTTCTTCACACGGCACCCACCTACTTTGTAGGTTCCCGGGATCGACTTCTCCATCGGTTGTGTGGACGCCACTTCTATTTTTGCTCATCCCGAGCCGGCTTATGCCGGCGCCTCATGAGATCGCCACTGTGCAACACCTCTCCCCCATCAAAGAATTGAAGAAAAACCTGCGGCTGGAAGCCTTGGGTCGTCGCGATGCGCTTGACGTTGAATACCGGATCGAAGCATCGATACGAATTGCCGATATCGGCTTGGCGTCCTTTCACCTTGATCCGGGAGCGATTGTTTCAGGTTTCTGGCCCATCCGTTCTGAAGTGGATCTGCGCCCGCTGCTTTTCGGTCTGCGCGAGGGCGGTGCTCGGCTCTGCCTGCCAGTGATCATCGACAAACGGACCATCCTGTTTCGCGAGTTGGTACGGGGCGCGCCGATGATCGAGACAGGCTTTGGTACGGCGGGGCCACCAGAAGATGCGGCGGTTCTTGAACCCACTTTCATGTTGGTTCCCTTGGCCGCCTTTGATGTACGCGGTCACCGCATCGGCTATGGTGCGGGCTATTATGACCGGGCCATCGCCCGCTTGCAGGAGATAGGCGTTAATCCGAGGCTGATCGGTGTGGCGTTTGACTGCCAGGAGGTCGAAATCGTGCCGGATGAGCCGCACGACATGCCGCTGGAGGCTATCCTGACGGAAAGCGGCTTGCGCAGCTTTGGCTAGGCGGATAAAGCCAATTAACAATTACGAGCCCCGCTGAAACGGGAGCTTTCTATCAGGATGTGCGCGTGAGATTACTTTTTCTTGGTGACATGGTGGGCCGCTCCGGCCGGACAGCAGTCTATGAGCAATTGCCAGGGCTGATATCCGATCTGAAACTCGACTTCACCATCGTCAATGGCGAAAATGCTGCCGGCGGTTTTGGTATCACCGAGGAAATTTTCCACGACACGATCAATGCCGGTGCGGATGTTGTCACCACAGGCAATCACGTCTGGGACCAGCGCGAGGCGCTTATCTTTGCGGCACGGGAACAGCGCTTCCTGCGGCCTGCGAATTTCCCGCTCGGTACTGCCGGTAAAGGCTCGGGTGTGTTCCTTGCCAAGAATGGTGCCCGCGTTCTCGTGTCCAACATCATGGGCCGGGTATTCATGCATCCGGATCTGCACGATCCCTTCACCATTGCCGAGGAAATCCTGGCCGCATGCCCTCTCGGCGAACAGGCGGATGCGGTGGTTTTCGATTTCCACGCGGAAGCGACCAGCGAGAAGCAGTGTTTCGGCCATTTTGTCGATGGCCGTGCCAGTTTCGTCGTCGGCACCCATACGCATGTGCCAACGGCGGACGCGCAGATCCTGAATGGCGGTACGGCTTACATGTCCGATGCGGGCATGTGCGGCGACTATGATTCCTCTCTCGGCATGGACAAGGAAGAACCGCTCAATCGCTTCCTCTCCAAAGTGCCGAAGGGCCGGTTCGAAGCGGCGAGCGGCAAGGCGACTATCTGCGGTGTTGGCGTCGAGATTTCCGACCGCACCGGGCTTGCCGAAAAGATCGCACCTTTGCGGCTTGGGCCGAGACTTGAAGAAACTATCCCGTCCTTCTGGAAATGAATTGACCGAAGGCCGTAGGCACCCTTAAGTCGTGCCATCGGTTTGCACCATCCGGGCCATTAGCAACGCAGGAACGACCCCCATGGAAGCGCTTCTCTCCCATTTCGATTTCATCTATCAGCCATCCGGCCTGATTGCACTCGTTACGCTGGTCGTGATGGAGGTTGTGCTAGGCATCGACAATCTCATTTTCATTTCGATCCTCACCAACAAGCTGCCGAAGGAACAGCAGGCGCGCGCCCGCCGTCTCGGCATCAGTGCTGCACTCATCCTGAGGCTCGCCCTTTTGTTCACTATTTCAATCATCGTGCAGCTGACGGAACCCCTGTTCGAGGCCTTTGGACATGGCTTCTCCTGGCGCGACCTGATACTAATCGCCGGCGGGTTGTTCCTGGTATGGAAGGCAACGAAGGAAATCCATCATACGGTCGATCATGAGGATGCCAAGGACGACGTTATCGGCAAGGCCGTGACCCTGACGATGGGCGCGGCGATTACGCAGATTCTCGTGCTGGACCTCGTATTTTCTGTCGATTCGATCATCACCGCCGTCGGCATGACCGACGAGATCGCCATCATGGTGATTGCGGTCATTACTGCGGTGGCGGTCATGCTGCTCGCTGCCGAGCCGCTGTCAAAGTTCATTGCGGCCAATCCGACGATCGTCATGCTTGCCCTGGGCTTCCTCCTGATGATCGGCATGACGCTGATCGCCGATGGCTTCGGCTTCCACGTACCCAAAGGCTATATCTATGCGGCGATGGGTTTCTCGGCTCTCGTCGAGGCGCTCAACATGCTGGCACGCCGCAGGAAAAAACGTGCGTGATCTGAACCTGGCTGACCTGTTCAACATTTTTACGAGGAATTTTAATTCGATGAATTACCTGATGCTCTCTGGCGCTTTCGTTCCCCTGAAACTCGCCAATCGTTCGATTGCTTATAAGGCGCTGGCCGTCCTCATCGGTACGGCATTTCTCGCCGTCAGTTCCTGGATATCCGTGCCGATGGTTCCGGTGCCAGTGACCATGCAAACCTTTGCAGTTACCATGGTTGGAGCGCTTTATGGCTGGCGTCTTGGCGGGATCACTGTCATCGCCTGGCTTTTCGAGTCTTTTGTGGGATTGCCTGTTCTGGCTAACGGCATGCCTGGCCAGATTGCGTTTGCAGGCCCAACAGCTGGATATCTTGTTTCTTTTCCGGTCGTTGCTGCATTTGTTGGTTTTCTGGCTGAACGCGGGTTCACCCGCAACCCGTTTGCCTCCTTTGGTGTCATGCTTCTCGGTAATGCACTCTGCCTCGTGCTCGGTGCATTCTGGCTGGCGAACATCATCGGGTTCGAGAAAGCCTGGACCTTCGGTGTTGCGCCGTTCATTGCTGGCGGCGTGCTCAAATCTGCGCTAGCAGCAGCGACGATCGAACTGCTCCGCCGCTCAGGGATCATGGTCCGCCTCTCTTGACGATAAGGCTTCGCCCCCACCATCTGCTATGCATGCTGACCTATGTCGGTAAAGGCTATAGTCCGGCCTTTACCGCCAACTACGACAAGGTCGTTGCGCGGCTCGTGGCAGGCGAAGATATCATGATCCATGAGGGGCCGGACGATATCTGCCAGCCCCTCCTCGAAACGCATGAGCCGCATTGCTTGCGCGACAGTATTGTTGAGCGGGATGCAAAGGCGGCGCATGACGTCGGCCAGTTGCTTGGCCAATCCCTGCAAGCCGGAAATGTGATCGCGCTTGATGGCCTGGTCCTCGAGCGATTTCGCACGGCTTTCATGAATGGCGCCACACGATCGGCCTGCACGGGATGCGAATGGTTCGATCTTTGCTCGACTGTCTCGGAAACTGGTTACCTTGAGACACGCCTCAACCTTTGCTGAAAATACTGTGACAGCTAAACACGCTTGTATGCTGGACGAGACGCCTGTTTTTACCTATAAGGGCGCCATTCCAGAAGCATGTTTCCGTTCGGAGCAGCCCGCAGCTCTCTCTTGCAGGGCCCCTGACGCGAAACATCAGCAACCGTAATTAAGCATGCAGGGGTGCCATGGCAGGCCATTCACAGTTCAAGAACATCATGCACCGCAAAGGGCGCCAGGACGCCGTTCGGTCGAAAATCTTCTCCAAGCTCGGGCGCGAAATTACTGTCGCCGCCAAGCAGGGGCTGCCTGATCCGGCGATGAACCCGCGCTTGCGTCTGGCTGTGCAGAACGCCAGGGCGCAGTCTATGCCCAAGGACAATATCGAGCGGGCCATCAAGAAGGCCGCCGGTGGCGACGCCGATAATTACGAAGAAGTCCGTTACGAAGGGTATGGCCCGGGTGGCGTTGCCGTCATCGTCGAAGCCTTGACCGATAACCGCAACCGCACAGCTTCCAATGTGCGCGCGGCTTTCACCAAGGCTGGCGGTGCATTGGGCGAAACCGGGTCGGTTGGTTTCATGTTCAACCGCGTCGGCGAAATCACCTACAAGCCGGACGCCGGCAGCGCCGACAAGGTCATGGAAGCTGCGATCGAAGCGGGCGCGGATGACGTTACGAGCGATGAAGACGGTCACGTGGTCCTATGCGCCTTCGAAGATATTGGTGATGTATCGAAGGCGCTGGAAGGCGCTCTCGGCGAAGCCGAGTCGATCAAAGCGATCTGGAAGCCGCAGACAACTGCACCGGTGGATGAAGAAAAGGCTCAGTCGGTTCTTCGTTTGATCTCAACGCTGGACGACGATGACGACGTTCAGAACGTCTATGCGAATTTCGAGGTAAGCGACGAAGTCCTGGCCAAGCTCAGCGCAGCCTGATCTGTCGCAAGATCATATCAGGTTCAATCCCGCCAGTCGAAAGCCTGGCGGGATTTTTGTTTTATGATTCAGTTGACCGGTCCGTCGCCGCCCAGAGATTCCATGTCCGGCTCGGCCGGTTCCACGCCCGTGGCTCGATTGACCAGAATGGTGACCACCCACAAGGCAATGCCGATCCCGATCAAAATACCGGCAATCTTGTATTGTACCGAATCGCGCCCGGTCCAGGGACCGGCGAAGAATGCGCAGGAAATTGCACCCAGAACGGGCAGGAATGTCGGCGTGCGGAAATGTGTGTGATCAACTCTCTCCCGCCGCAGGACCAGAACGGCGATATTGACGACGGTAAATACGAACAACAGCAGCAGCGCTGTTGTCCCGCCTAGCGCCGGGACCTCGCCGACAAACATGATCAGGGCAAACGCCAGCAATGTGGTGAACGCAATGGCCAGATAGGGGGTGCGGCGCGTCGGATGCACCTTGCCGAACAATGGCGGCAGCACATGTTCGCGGCTCATGCCGTAGACCAGACGGCTTGCCATCAACATGTTGATAAGGGCGCTATTGGCGACGGCGAACATGGTGATGAAGCCGAAAATCCACAATGGGAAATTGGGTGCCCCTGCCTGAACGACCTTGAGCAAAGGTGTTTCACCTTCGCCGAGATCTGCCGGTGAGACCAGTGTGATGGCCGAAATCGAAACCAGTACGTAGATCGCCCCGGTGATGAAGAGGCCAGCCAAGAGAACCTTCGGAAAGATGCCCGATGGGTTCTTGCATTCTTCGGCCATGTTGACCGAATCTTCGAAGCCGACCATGGCGAAGAAGGCAAGAGTGGTAGCGGCCATGACCGACCAGAAGACGCTGGAATCGGGTGATGTGGCAAATTGCGTGATGCGCGAGACGTCCCCCTGACCACCGGCAATGGCCCAGAGCCCGATGAAGATGATGATCAGCAGACCGGTAAGTTCCACCATCGTGAGAACCACATTGGCTTTCACGCTCTCGCCAACGCCGCGGAAATTCACAGCGGCGACGACCGCCATGAACGCCAGCGCAACGAGCGAGATGCCGATCCCGGTTTCCAGATTGAGCTGGAATGCCCCCGAAAGATTGGCTGCGAAAGCACGCGAGGCTGTCGATGCGGAAGTAATGCCCGAGCACATGACAGTGAAGGCGACGATAAAGGTAATGAAGTGGATGCCGAATGCCTTGTGCGTATAAAGCGCAGCGCCCGCCGCCTTCGGATACTTCGTTACGAGTTCAAGATAGCTGAAGGCGGTGACGACGGCGACGACGAATGCCACAAGGAATGGCAGCCAGACCACACCGCCAACCTGCTTGGCTACTTGGCCGGTGAGCGCGTAGATACCCGTTCCCAGAATGTCACCAACAATGAACAGAAGCAGAAGCCAGGGACCCATGACCCTGTGAAGACTTGGCTCGATCGCCGTCCCCGAAACGGTATCGCTACCTGAAGTCACATCAGCCATCGGGCTCTCCTTCCCTTCGCATGCAGACAAGAAAAAGCTATTGGCGAATCAGCCACTTGTCAAACTGCTAGGCGGATAGGGGATTGCGGCTGTGCCTTATGCCAGAGTGCGGAACACCTTGAGGTTCAGTCCGGTTCGCTTTGCGGCAAACAAAAACGGCCCCGAATGAACGGAGCCGTTTTCAAATCCAGTTTGCCAGACGGTCTTATATACCGAGATTGGCGAAACGGCTCTTGAACTTCGATACGCGGCCGCCACGATCGGTCAGCTGCTGCGAACCGCCGGTCCATGCCGGATGGGTGGACGGATCGATATCGAGGTTCATCGTATCGCCTTCCTTGCCCCAGGTGGAACGGGTGAAGTATTCGGTGCCATCGGTCATGACAACCTTGATGGTGTGGTAATCGGGATGAATCTTGGCTTTCATCTGTATCGTCCTAAACTAGAGGGCACAAAACCAGAGCCACTGCCTAAGTGGAATGCCGGTCCGGAGCCGATTGGTAGAGATGAAGCCAAACGTCACAGGGGCGTGGGCTTCCAAAACTGTTGGCGAGCCTATACATCAGCCTTTAAGCAATAACAAGGCCGTCTGGCCGCAAAGTCGCAAAAGCGATGTGAGGAAGACAGAGACAATGGCCGATATGGCTTTTGAAGAAGCGGAGAGGAAGCGGCGTTCGTTGAAGCCGCTGCGTCGCATCTTCCCATATATGTCCCGCTACAAGGGAATGATGGCCGGTGCATTGGTTTCATTGATCCTTGCGGCGGCGACGACCCTGACGCTTCCGCTCGCCGTCCGGCGCATGATCGATCACGGCTTTACCGGCGCCAATGGAGCCTTCATCAACAATTATTTCGGCATGCTGGTCCTACTCGCCGCCCTTCTCGCCATTGCTTCAGCTGGCCGCTATTATTTTGTCATCACACTTGGCGAGCGGATTGTTTCCGACCTGCGCCACGATGTGTTTGCCCACCTGACACGGCTTTCGCCTGCGTTTTTCGACAGTACCCAATCCGGCGAGATCGTCTCGCGGCTGACGGCGGATACGACGCAAATCAAATCGGCGGTCGGGGCTACGGCCTCGGTTGCCCTGCGCAATGTCATACTGGCCTTTGGTGCCATCGTGATGATGATCATCACCAGTCCCAAACTTTCCGGCCTGGTGATTGCTGCAATCCCCTTGATCATTATTCCTCTGGTCGCATTCGGCCGCTCGGTTCGGCGCCGCTCGCGGGCTGCTCAGGATACGCTGGCAAATGCGACGGCCTATGCAAGCGAGTCCATCGTCTCCGTGCGTACGTTGCAGGCCTTTACCAACGAGAAGCTGGCCACCGGGCGGTTTGGGGCTTCGGTCGAAGACGCCTTCCTTGCAGCCAAGTCCTCGGTGAAGGCTAGGGCTATCCTGACGGCCTTCGCGATCTTCATGATCTTTTCCAGCGTGGTTGCCGTGCTCTGGTTTGGCTCGCGCGATGTTCTTTCCGGCGCAATCACACCGGGAACGCTTGGACAGTTCCTGCTCTATTCCGTGTTTGCCGCCGGCGCCCTGGGTGCGCTTTCGGAGGTCTGGGGTGAGCTAAGCCAGGCTTCGGGAGCCGCGGAACGGCTGATGGAAATCTTGGCCGAAAAGCCGGCTATTGCAGCGCCAGCTAATCCTGTCGCGCTGCCCCAGCCGCCAGTTGGTTCGGTCGTTTTCGACGACGTGCGGTTCAATTATCCGACGCGTCCCGACGCGCCCGCACTGAAGGGCCTCGATTTCGCCATTCAGCCGGGGGAGACGGTCGCGATTGTCGGCCCGTCCGGCGCAGGCAAGAGCACAGTGTTTTCGTTGCTGCTGCGCTACTACGATCCGGTTTCCGGCAGCATTCGCGTGGATGGTGTCGATCTACGTGAGGCCGATCCGACCGATCTGCGATCACGTATCGCCATTGTTCCGCAGGATACGACGATTTTTGCCACAACGGCGCGTGACAATATCGGTTTTGGCCGGCCGGGTGCCGGCAATTCCGAGATCGAGGCCGCCGCCAAGGCGGCGCTCGCGCATGAGTTCATCGAGGCGCTCGATCATGGTTATGGTACACAAGTTGGCGAGCGTGGTGTGACACTGTCTGGCGGCCAGCGCCAGCGTGTCGCCATTGCCCGTGCCATCCTGCGCGACGCGCCGATCCTGTTGCTCGATGAGGCAACCTCTGCGCTCGATGCCGAAAGCGAGATGCTGGTGCAGCAGGCGCTCGATCACTTGATGCAGGGCAGGACAACACTGGTAATAGCCCATCGCCTTGCTACCGTGCTCAAGGCCGACCGTATCCTTGTGATGGAGGATGGCCGTATTGTCGAGGAAGGCACGCATCAGACACTGGTCAAGAGGAACGGTATCTATGCCGGCCTTGCCAAGCTGCAATTCGAAGCGGGCGCCGACGCATTCAAGGGCGCTGCAGAATAATCCTGCCCATTGCCAATCAAACCCTCCAATGCTTTGGTTCGTTTCGTAGCAAAGGGGACGGTGGGGATGATTGCAAATGTTCTGACAGCAGTGGTGGCGCTCCTGCATGTCTATTTCATGTTTCTGGAAATGATTGCTTGGGACAAACCGCTAGGGCTGAAAACCTTCAGGCTGACGCAGGAATTCGCTTCGGCCTCCAAGGCTCTCGCCATGAACCAGGGACTTTATAATGGCTTCCTGGTTGCTGGGCTGGTCTGGGGGCTGTGGCTCGGCGATGCGGGCTTTGCCATTAAGGCGTTTTTCCTCGGCTGTGTGATCGTCGCAGGGGTGTTCGGTGCGTTGACCGTTGGCAGGAAAATTCTCTTCGTGCAGGCGGGGCCTGCCTTGCTGGCGCTGCTTGCACTGGTCTACGCCTGAGCTTCAGCGCTCCGTGAGCTTCAGTTCGATACGCCGATTGCGAGCACGGACTTCCGGTGTTTCGCCAGGTTCAAGCGGCTGGAATTCGCCGAAACCTGCTGCGACGAGGCGGTTTGCCGGGACTCCGTTGGCAATCAGGAATTTGACCACGGAAATGGCGCGCGCGGATGACAGCTCCCAATTGTCCTTGAACTGACCGGTCCCGGAAAGAGCGACGTTGTCGGTGTGACCATCAACGCGCAGAACCCAGTTGATCTCATCAGGGATTTCCTTCTGCAGCTCGATCAAGGCGACAGCGAGTTTTTTCATTTCCTCGGAACCAGCTTCATTCAAAACCGCTGTGCCGGAAGGAAACAGCACTTCGGATTGGAAAACGAAGCGATCTCCGACAATGCGGATATTTTCGCGGTCGGAGAGGATTTCACGCAGGCGGCCGAAAAAGTCGGAGCGGTAACGGTTGAGTTCCTGAACGCGCTGCGCCAAGGCCACATTCAAGCGCTTGCCGAGGTCGGCAATCTTGGCATTGGATTCCTTGTCGCGCGATTCAGAAGCGTTGAGCGCGTCTTCCAGAGCGCCGATCTGCTTGCGCAGGGCCATGATCTGCTGGTTCAGGATTTCGACCTGCGACAGCGCTCGGGCGCTGATCTGTTTTTCGCTTTCAAGGCCGCTGGAAAGTTCGTTGATCTTGCCCTCAGCGGCAGCACCCGCGCCTGCGCCTTGAGAAAGCAGAGACTGGAGGCGCGATTGCTCGTTTTGCGCATTGGTGAGCGACGCCTGAAGATTGGCGATCGTATCTTCCAGATCCTGCTTGTTGCCTTGCTCAAGCGACAGGAGCTGCGTGAGTTCGTTTATCTGCGAGTTGAGCCGATTGAGAACGGCGTCCTTGCCGGTGATCTCCTGGCTCAGAAGAAACTGTGCCAGCACGAACACTGACAACAGGAACATGA
Organism: Phyllobacterium zundukense; assembly: GCF_002764115.1. Classification (NCBI taxonomy): domain Bacteria; kingdom Pseudomonadati; phylum Pseudomonadota; class Alphaproteobacteria; order Hyphomicrobiales; family Phyllobacteriaceae; genus Phyllobacterium; species Phyllobacterium zundukense. The sequence continues at coordinate 311,471 of NZ_CP017940.1, forward strand.
TCGACAACAGCAAGGTCGATAGCGCGTCGACGAAACCTGGCCAGTAATCAACGTGACGGAGGGCTTTGCGGTTACGACCCAAGGCCATATTCAGTTTGCCTTGTCACGGGAGATCGCATCTCCCAGTTTGGCGAGCGTCTGGCGGATGGATTTTTGCTCGTCCGCCTGCTTTTCCACCCAATCGCGCATCATCTGTTGTTCCGTGCGCATGTTCTTCACAAGCCCCTGAATGCCCTCGGCAAGACTTGCCAAGGCTGCCGTCGTGCGCTGGCTTGAGCCACCGGTCTCCTGAATGTTCTGCAGGCGCTCCGACAAGGCCCGGAGTTCGTCGGATGTACCGCTGCTCGCCGCATCAAGCGCATGCAGGTCGGAACCGAGATCGGTGACACTGGAAAGCCAGTTTTCAAGCTCCGTATAAAAGCGGTTTTGTGCACGACCGGCCTGCAGATCAAGGAAGCCGAGAATAAGCGAGCCTGAAAGGCCGAAGAGCGAAGATGAGAAGGCTGTCCCCATGCCACGAAGCGGCGATTGCAAACCGGCTTTCAGCGAGTCGAGGACACTGTTGGCGTCACCCGCGCGCGGGTCGAGCGACTGGATGGTCTGGCCGATGGAGCCGATCGTTTCCAGCAGGCCCCAGAATGTGCCGAGAAGGCCGAGAAATACCAGGAGGCCGATCAGGTAGCGGGAGATGTCGCGCGTTTCATCGAGGCGGGAGGCGATCGAATCGAGCATCGACCGCATCGCACTGGTCGAAAGGGCCATTGATTGGCGCCGCCCGATCAAGGCACGCATTGGCGCGAGCATCACCGGCTTGGCACTCGGATCATTATTGCCCTGGCGGAAGGAATTGACCCAGCGCACTTCGGGAAAGAGGCGAATGACCTGACCAAAGCCGAGGAGAATACCAACGACGAGGACGCCAATAATCAGGCTGTTGAGTCCGGGATTGGTGACGAAGAAGACGTGAATCTGACGAAAGAGAATAGCGGCGAGAAAAGCGACGATCGCAAGGAAGATCGCCATGGATAAAAGAACGAACCGTGGGCTGGAGAGCCGGTAAGGATCATAATCATCGCCGTCCATACCCTGGCGGGTCGAACTGAAATCAGCCATTGCATCGTCTCCGCGTCGCCTACCCGGTGCATTCAAGAATGCACCACCCTCTTACGGCTTAACCTGGACGTTATCTATCCAAGCCAAATCGATTTCTGCGACCCTAACCGAAATTGCGGTGAAAATGGAAGGTACAATGAGGCAACGGTTGAATTTGTTCTTCTCCGTGAAAAATTCAACCGGATTTGAGGCAGGCCAATGAGCGAGAACTCTAGATCGGCTTCTTGAGGGTCTTTACAAGGGCCCGCTGGATAGCTTCGTTGCCGGCCACGATCGATTTGCTTTCAATCACGTCCTGTCCGCCGTCGAAGTCGGTCACAAAGCCGCCTGCCTCACGAACCATGATGATTCCGGCGCCAATATCCCAGGGCGAAAGACCATTTTCCCAGAAGCCGTCCAAGCGGCCCGCTGCTACGTAGGCAAGATCCAGCGCCGCTGCACCCATGCGGCGCACACCCGACACTTCACCCATGACATTGCGGAGTTCCACGAGATAATTGCCATGGTGACCGCGGCCAATGTGGGGAACACCTGTGCCGATCACGGAATCAACCAGCTTGATACGGCCGGAAACGCGCAGGCGGCGGTCGTTGAGGAACGCCCCACCACCACGCTCGGCCGTGTAAAGCTCGTCCATGGCAGGATTGAAGATCACACCGGCCACGATCTGGCCCTGGCGTTCGAGGGCTATGGAAACCGCAAAAATCGGGATGCCATGCAGGAAGTTGGTGGTGCCATCCAGTGGATCGACCAGCCAGCGATGCTGGCTGTCAACGCCCTCGATCACGCCCGATTCTTCCATCAGGAAGCTGTAATCAGGACGGGCACGGCGTAGTTCCGCATAGATGATTTCTTCGGCCTTCTTGTCTGCCTGGCTGACATAATCGCCCGGACCTTTAAGGGAGACCTGCAGATTCTGTACTTCGCCAAAATCGCGCGCCAGCGAGCGCCCTGCCTTCATAGCAGCTTGCACCATTACATTGAGGATCGCTGAACGCGCCATTTCGGGTTATTTCTCCGTCAAATCAAAAATCAAACAGGCACCCAGGAGCGGGCGCCTGAGCCGGCTCAGTCAGCGCGGCGGACATAGGTCAATTCGTTTGTATCCACGATAATGCGCTCGCCGGACGAAATGAACGGCGGCACCAGAACGCGAATGCCGTTTTCGAGAACTGCCGGCTTGTAGGACGAGGCGGCCGTCTGGCCCTTTACGACCGGATCAGCCTCAGTGATCTCCAGCGTCACGTAATCGGGGAGCGAGATACCGATCGGGCGCTCGTCATAGAGCTCAACCGTGACCATCATACCGTCCTGCAGGAAAGCGGCGCGATCACCGACAAAATCCTTTTGCAGCTCAAGCTGTTCGTAACTCGCAGTATCCATGAAAATCAGTGCTTCGCCCTGTTCGTAGAGGAAGGAGAAATCCTTCTGCTCAAGGCGGACTTTCTCGACGGTCTCGGCGGAGCGAAAGCGTTCGTTGAGCTTTGTGCCGTTGATAAGATTTTTCAATTCCACCTGGTTGTAGGCGCCGCCCTTGCCGGGTTTGACGTGATTGGTTCTGACCGCAATCCAAAGGCCGCCATCATGTTCGATCACATTGCCTGGACGGATTTCATTACCGTTGATTTTCATTTGTCTATCCGGATTGAAGTTGTGAGTTGGCGCCAACAGTGGTCGCAGCGCTCAATAATGGCGCCTCCAAGACCACAAATTCGTGCAATAGGCAAGAGAAAGCGCAAAAACCGCTACCTTGATCGCTTCAGCCTGACGGGCATCTGCCACATCAGGCTGAATTCTCAACGGTCTCGGAACGCCTCAGGCGGCCAATGCTTTCTCGGCCAATGACACCCAGTAGCTGATGCCATAGGGGATGGCGTCGTCATTGAAATCATAGGCGGAATTGTGAAGGCCGGGCGTATCGCCGTTACCAAGAAAAACGAAGGCGCCTGGACGGCTTTCCAGCATGTATGAAAAGTCCTCGGCGCCCATCACCGGCGGCATACTCGTATTGACCGCCGCATCACCGACGATCGTTTGAGCAATGCTGACGGCAAAATCCGTTTCGCGATCATGATTGAATGTAACGGGATAGCCCTGATGATAATTGACCTCCGCCTTGCCACCGAAGACAGCGGCAGTCGACTCGGCAATCTCCGTCAGCCGCTTCTGCGCGAATTCACGAATCTCCGGCACGAGCGTCCGAACCGTGCCGCCGAGCGTGATGACATCGGGGATGACGTTGGTGGCATCGCCGCCGTTGAGCTGTGTCACGGATACGACAAGCGCTTTCAGCGGGTCTGTCTCGCGTGATACGATCGATTGCAAGGCCAGGATGATGTGTGCCGAAATCACCACCGGGTCGATGGTGGTATGTGGCTTGGCAGCGTGACCGCTGCGGCCTGTAACCGTTATCTCAAACTCGTTGGTAGCGGCCATGATCGAACCCTTGCGGGTTGCGAACTGGCCGACGGGAAGGCCAGGCGCATTGTGCATCCCATAGACTTCGCGGATCGCAAAGCGGTCCATCAAGCCATCGTCGATCATGGCGAGGGCGCCAGCGCCGCCTTCTTCGGCTGGCTGGAAGATAACAGCGATCGTGCCCCTGAAATTGCGCGTTTCCGCAAGGTATTGTGCAGCGCCAAGCAGCATGGCGGTATGGCCATCATGACCACATGCGTGCATTTTGCCGGGGACCTTTGAGGCCCAGGGTTTGCCGCTGGCTTCGGCGATAGGCAGTGCGTCCATATCAGCGCGAAAACCGATCACCGGCCCATCACCGTGACGCCCATGAATAAGGCCGACTACGCCGGTCTTGCCAATGCCTGTCTCGACGCTGTCGCAGCCAAATTCCCGCAGTTTCTCTGCTGCGAAGCGCGATGTTTCGTGCACATCGTACAGAATTTCTGGATTTTCATGCAAATGCCTCCGCCATTCGGCGACGTGTTGTTGCATTTCATGCGCACGGTTGATCAGGGGCATTTTCAGTTTCCATTCCCTTGGAGTCACTTATTCATTGTATCGAAAAGCTATGCCGGGCACGCACGTTCCGTCAACGCCACAAATCACCGATGGCTCATTGCAGACTGTTTGCCTGCGTGATTGCCGCCTGCTTCTGGGCGTCGTCGAGGCCATCCATGAAGGAATCGAGATCCGGGTCGTTCAAGCCGGCACGCTTGGCAACGATGTACCAGGCCGCCGCCTTGATGAAGTCGCCCTCTACACCGATGCCATCACGATACAGCTTGGCCAGTCGCGCCTGCGCCGCGACATTACCGCCGGTTGCGGCACGCAACATCCACCCAAAGCCTGTCTTATAGTCGTGCGGGCCCCCAAGCCCCGCGACAAGCCAGCTACCAAGGTCAAGCTGCGCCGTGTCGTAACCCTTGATCGCGGCTTTGATCAGATAAAGCCTTGCCTTGGGCATGTCGCGAGGAATGGTTGGAGTGCCATTCGCGAGGATCTGGCTGATGGCATATTCACCGTCAGGAAGGCCTTTATCCGCTGCTTTTTGAAACCATGGATAGGCGTTATCCAGTCCTGTGGTCCCTGGCCGCTCCTGCATCAGGATCTGTCCATAGTTGAACTGCGCCGCAGCATTTCCAGCATCGGCGGCAGCCTTCATCAGTTCTTTGGCCTTCTTCGTATCCTTTGGCACGTACTTGCCTTGCAGCAGGATGCCTGCGTAGCGGAATTGCGCCTCGGGGATGCCTTGTTCGGCCGCCTTGCCATACCACTTTGCCGATTCGGCCATATTGATCGGGATGCCGAGGCCGCGCGCCTGCAATTCAGCAAGCAGAACCTGCGCTGCCGCGTCACCGCTTTCAGCACGCGGCAACGCAAGATTGAATGCCGTCTTGTAGAGACCGCGCTGGTACGCGCCGAAGGCTTCATCTTCAAGCCCTTTACCAAACCGTGTCGGATTGATCGTATCGAGCGCGGGATCGCCCGGTGATTTCGGCTTGTCCTGTTTCGTGGTGGTGACGGGCACACCGGCAGGTTGAGCGGCCGCTGGAGCAGGGGCTGCAACGGCAGGCTTTCCGGGTTCACTAGCCGGCGGCGTTTGAACTGTCGTCTGGGCAATGCCCTTCACTGTCAAAACCGGGAAGGCCATCAGCACCACCGCAACAGTACAAAGCAGTTTTCCTGATCTTGCGCCCATGGGTATTATTCCTCAAATCGCGGTGCATGCTCGTCAAGAAGCCGGTTTGCCTCTCTGATAGCCGTTGCAGGATCGGTTCCGTCAAAGATAGCGGTGCCGAGGGCGATAAATTCTGCGCCGGTCATCGCCGCCTCGGGGATACTTTCAAGCGTGTTGCCTGCCTGGATAATGCAAGGGATCTCGACCAAGGACGCCCACCAGTCGGCAAGTTCAACATTGCGTGGATGCGCGTCCGGCTTGGTGTCGGCCCCGATCTTGCCGAAGAGCACATAATCCGGCTGCGCTTCGCCGATCTCAAGTGCCGTATGGCGATTCTTGATATTGCCGGTACCCACGATCATCTTGGGGGAAAACCGCGCGACATTGGCTGCAATGTCGGCGACCGGCCCTTCAACATGCAGGCCATCCGCCTTGACCCGTCCGGCGATCTGGGTGTTGCCGACGATAATGGCAGCAACGCCCGCATTCTGGATGATCGGAACAGCGGCCTCGGCGATGGTCTGGAACAGGGTTTCATCAGCGTCGTATGCGGGTAGCAAGACGGACGCGACGTCTCCACCGGAAAGTGTGTTTCCAAGCAGCCTGGCAAGTTCATCAGCACTCGCAGCCGGGGGCGCGATCAGAACGATACGGCAGCGTTGAGGTGTCGGTTCGGTGTTCATGGGCTGCAACCTCACAATCGTTCTCTATAGAATGGGCAATCATGATAGAATTCGGGCATAGAGGATGACATGTGCTTTGAATAGTCCTTTCCTCGAACGGACCTGTTTGCCCTCCAGTGCATAATCAATACCGTGTGTATCAAATCGGGGCATATTTCCAAAAAGCATTTTTCAATTGTGACAAGCGGGGTTAAAGGAGGGAGTCCCCTCCTGCCGGATTTCCCGCCATGTCTGATCTTCTGATGAACCCATGGTTCTATGCTGCCGCCGTTCCTGCCACGATTCTGATCGGGCTCTCCAAGGGCGGTCTTGGCGGCGCCATGGGGCAGGTCGGTGTTCCGCTGATGGCACTGGTCATGCCGCCGGTTCAGGCTGCGGCGATCATGCTGCCGATCCTGATCATCATGGACGTGGCTAGTCTGTGGTCATGGCGCGGGTACCGTGATGCCAAGACGTTGAAGCTCATGTTACCAGGTGGTTTGCTGGGTGTCGGTATTGGCTGGCTTACCGCCTCGATCGTTACCGATGACATGGTGAAGCTGATTGTCGGTGTCATAGCGATCGTATTTTTCGCACGCTATTTTTTCGTGAGCGCCGCGAAGCGCTCAATCGCACAACCACACAATGCCGCTTCCGCAACGTTCTGGTCGACGATCGCCGGCTTCACAAGTTTTGTGGCGCACGCAGGCGGCCCGCCATACCAGGTTTATGCCTTGCCGTTGCGGCAAGATCCCAAGATTTATAACGGAACCAGCGTTATATTTTTTGCCATCATCAATGCAGTGAAGGTCATTCCCTATTTCGCGCTCGGTCAATTCGATACGGCGAATCTGGAAGCATCTGCCGTTCTGATTCCCCTTGCACCGTTGGCCACTTTTGCCGGTGCCTGGATCGTAAAACGCATGCGCCCCGAGGTTTTTTATCCCTTCATGTACGTCATGATCCTGCTGATGGGACTCAAGCTTACGTACGACGGAATCGTCAGCCTGTTATAATCGTCAACGAAAGTTGATCGGGCGAAACGCAACTTTTGCCCTATGTCAACATTACCCATCACAACGCCTAAGTGAGTCGCTTCCTATCGAGGCCGGAAGCGAATTTGAATTTGCATGACAGGATATCGGTGAACGCTATGACACAGAATCAGCTCAAACAGCGGGACACCCGTATTGATGTTTTCCGGGCTTTGGCGTTGCTGACGATCTTCGTCAACCATGTTCCGGGTACCGTCTATGAGAATTTGACTCTCAAGAACTTCGGCTTTTCCGATTCTGCTGAAGCTTTTGTGCTGATTTCCGGCATAGCCGTAGGACTGGCCTATGGCTCCAAGTTTGAGCCTGGCAACCGCTTTCTCATGACGCTCAAGGCTTGGCGGCGGGCAGCAACGCTTTACAGCACGCATATTCTGACGACGATCGCGACATTGGCGATTTTCTGTGCCGCGGGCATCTATCTGAAACGGCCCGACTTCATGTCGTTCATCAATATTGGTCCGCTGATGGACCAGCCAGCAAAGGCGCTTATCGGCCTTGCCACGATGGGCCACCAGCTTGGCTACAACAATATCCTCTCGATGTACGGCGTGCTGCTGCTGATGCTGCCGGTCTTTCTCATGATTGCCAGCATCAGTATTTCGGTCATGGTCGTGCTTTCTGGCACCTTGTGGCTGGTGTCCGGTGTGTATCAGATTGCGCCACCAAACTATCCGACAGATGGCGTGTGGTTTCTCAATCCGCTGTCGTGGCAGTTCCTGTTCGTCATCGGCATTGCAGGTATAATGCATGTGCGCCGGGGCGGTAGCATTGCCTTCAACAAGTTTCTGTTTGGACTCTCGGTCGCCTATATCCTGATTGCATTGATCTGGGTGCGTTGGCCGCTGTGGGGTGTTGATACTTCGCTGGGCCTTCCGATGGTCGTCACCGGTTTCGACAAGACGTTCCTGTCGCTCACCCGCCTCGCTCACGTTCTGGCGCTGGCCTATGTCATTGTCTCGGTTCCGGCAATTTCCAATTTTGCGCGCACCTCGGTAGACCATCCGCTGGCCATTCTCGGTAAGCATTCCCTCCCGGTTTTCGTCGCGGGTACCATCCTTGCGATGGTGGCGCAGGTCGTCAAGGTGATGAATCCCGGCGGCTTGCTGGACGATACGCTGCTGATTGCCAGCGGAATCATGGCGCAATTTGCGCTTGCCTATTATCTCGAATGGCTGCCGCGCATCGGTTGGGGCGGCCGCCCGGTCCAACAGACTGCAAAACCAAAGCCCGTCGTCACGGGCAAGCCCGTGGGGGCCAGCATGAAGCCCGCGACAAGAACAGTCATGTCCTGACCACCACGTTGCCACAGACCAGATTAGCCCGCTCCCGATGATCAGAGCGTGCTTTTCTTTTGCCCTTTCGAAAAACCGGTAGCCTCGCTTCGCCGGCTTGGTCTAAGCTTCGCCGACTATTGCGTTGGGAGGCGTTGATGGGCAAAATTTTCGATCATGATCTTGAGCGCAATCCGGCAAACCACCAGCCGTTGACGCCGTTGTCCTATCTCGAGAGGGCGGCGCGCGTCTATCCTACCCGCACGGCGATCATCCACGGGTCGCAGCGCGTTGATTACGGGACTTTTTACCGCCGGACGCGTCAACTGGCCTCTGCACTTTCCCGGCAAGGTATCGGCAAGGGCGACACGGTCAGCGTCATGCTTTCCAATACACCTCCCATGCTGGAAGCACATTTCGGCGTGCCCATGACGAAAGCTGTCTTGCATTCCCTGAATACCCGCCTTGATGCTGCTGTCATTGCCTTCCAGCTCGATCATGCGGAAACCAAGGTTGCGATTGTCGATACGGAGTTTTCCGGCGTATTTCGCGAGGCGCTCAAGCTTGCCAACGTCAAGCCGACAGTCATTGATTTTGTCGATGACCAATATCCGGCCGACGCGCCCTATCCGCAAGGTAAGCCGTTTGGCGACATGGAATACAATGCCTTCGTGGAGGCCGGTGACCCTGACTATGCTTGGTCCATGCCCGACGATGAATGGGATGCCATTACGCTCAATTATACGTCCGGTACCACAGGCAATCCGAAAGGGGTTGTCTACCATCATCGTGGTGCTGCGCTGATGGGCTATGGCAACATCATTGCGTCTGGCATGGCGCGTTATCCGGTCTATTTGTGGACACTGCCGATGTTCCACTGCAACGGCTGGTGTTTTCCCTGGACGCTGGCACTCCAGTTCGGCACCCATGTCTGTCTTCGCTGGGTAAGAGCCAAGCAGATATATGATGCGATTGCCGATCATGGTGTCACGCATCTGTGCGGTGCGCCCATCGTCATGTCGACGCTGATCAATGCGGCCGAGAGCGACAAACGCGCGTTTCCGCAGACGGTGACGTTCAATACGGCCGCCGCGCCGCCGCCAGAATCGATTCTGGCCGGCATGGCAAATGCCGGGTTTGCCGTCACCCATCTTTATGGTCTTACCGAGACCTACGGACCAGCTGTCGTCAATGAGTGGCAGGATGAATGGGACGCGCTTGAAACGTCTTCGCGCACGGCCAAGAAGGCGCGCCAGGGTGTGCGTTATGCCGCGCTGGAGGATCTTGCGGTTCTCGATCCCGAAACCATGGCGCCTGTACCGGCCGACGGTGAAACAATCGGCGAGGTGATGTTCCGCGGCAATATCGTCATGAAGGGTTACCTCAAGAACCGCCAAGCCAGCGACGAGGCATTCGCCGGCGGATGGTTTCACTCCGGCGACCTCGGGGTGATGCATCCGGACGGCTATATCCAGCTCAAGGATCGGTCGAAGGACATCATTATTTCAGGCGGCGAGAACATTTCGTCCATTGAAGTCGAGGATGCGCTCTACAAGTTCCCGGCTGTCAGTGCCTGCGCCGTTGTTGCGCGTCCGGATGACAAATGGGGGGAAACGCCACTCGCATTCGTCGAACTGAAGTCGGGGCATCAAGCCAGCGAAGAAGAACTTATCGCCCATTGCCGCACGCTGCTGGCGCGGTTCAAATGCCCCCGGCATGTGCTGTTCGAGCCGATACCGAAGACATCGACTGGTAAGATCCAGAAGTTCGAATTACGCAAACGCGCCAAGTTACTTTCTGGCGGATAGGTTTAAGCCGCAGCAATAATTTCAAGCTCGACTAGCCATTCGGCGGACAGGGTTTGAACGACAATGGCCGTGGTCGGAACAATATTTCCCTGCAGCGCCGCAACACGAGCGTTCTGGTTCTCCGTCGCAAAGGCTGCGTCACGCAAATAGCTTGTCACCCTGACGATATTGGCGACCGTCATTCCGGCCGAGGCGAGGATCGTGCGGATGTTCGCCCAGACCAGCTCCAACTGCTCTGCAACGTTTCTTCCGGCTGCTCCGGTTGCGTCGAGGCCCATCGTGCCGCTGAGATAGACGATTCGCTCCGGCCTGCTGATTTCCAAAGCGTGAACGTAATCTGGCGTTGCGGCATAAATTCCGTCGACCGGGTTGTGTGTGATACGCTTCATCGCTTTTCTCGCTCTTAACAAAATTTCCTTCTGCATTACATTGTTATTGCCGAATGAAATTTTGCACCAAGGAAAACTGCACCGTGAACGAGGAAACGAACGGCGTTCGGAGCAAGCGGCCAGCCAATGCCACGCTCGATGGCTTCGACCGAAAGATATTAGGGGCGCTCGTCGAGGAGGCCGGCTTAAGTTATGCGAGAATCGGTGAGAGGGTAGGGCTTTCGGCGCCGGCTGTGTTTGAGCGGGTCAAGCGCTTGCGCAGCGCCGGAGTAATAGGTTCGGTTAGCGCGCGTCTCGATGGCGAATCGGTGGGCAAACCGCTTCTCGCCTTTGTACATGTAGACACGACAGGCTGGGGCAAGAGTGAGCGGCTGATGCGCATGCGCGAATTCCCGGAGGTGGAGGAAATGCACTCGGTGGCTGGCGATACCGGGATGATCCTCAAGGTGCGCACGCAGGGCCCGCAAGCACTGGAGCACCTGCTCTTGCAGCTTTATGTGATCCCCGGCGTCACCGCCTCACGCAGCTACGTCGTCCTATCCACCTATCTCGACCGCCCGGTCCAGGCCGATGTCACGCTGGACTGGCCAAAGCACCCGTTGCCTGAGGAATGAAGGCAGAGCTGGACCAACGCGAGAGCAGTCTCTTTAACTTGATTGTTGGTGTTAACCAGTTGTTAAGCATTACAATCTATAAATTGATCATCCAGTTTTCTGGATTCTTACCAAGTGGTTTGGCCACTTTGTTTGACGCCTCCCTGTTAGACTCCTGAGAGCCGCCCCGTTTTGCGGCTCTTTTTTTATGTTCATATCTTTCCGTCGACCCTGCCGTTAACCCTTTATTAAGGATAAACTTGCGCTCATGTGAGGATGCAGGCAGGTTGCTGGGGAATACTGCCCGCCGACTGTTGTGGTGCCACGCTTGCTGTTCCAGTAAGGGAGCACTGCTTTGGCAAAATTGCGGATCGTGGCAGCGCATTTAGGTAACAGGGCATATGATGGCTGAACAGGAATTCCACGTGGACAACACGATAAGGCTCGCAGAGCGTATGGTCCGCTCGGAGAGCTTCAATCATCTTTACGATGAAGGCATGAGCCTCGTGGAAGAAGCCGCATCCTATCTCGATGGCGAGGGCCGAGAGGAGGCGCGGCGGTTGTCGCGTATCGCCGCAACGCTCTATGCAGCCGAGTCGATGCGGTTGACAACGCGTCTGATGCAGGTGGCGTCCTGGCTGCTCCTGCAGCGCGCATCACGAAGCGGCGAGATGACGCTGGAGCAGGTGCTTTCCGAGAAAGCCAAGGTGCGCCTCGATACGGATTCAGCGCCTGAAACCGTAACGGGCTGGGATGAGATTCCGCTTTCCTATTGCGATATTGTGCACCGTTCCTTGCGCTTGCAGGCTCGCGTCCGGCAGATGGACGATGAGATCTACAATGAAGGTGTCGGCGCCGAGCAGCGACGGATGCTCTCGGCCAATCCGGTTTCGGATCAGATCACCCTTCTTGCGACGGCATTCAGCCATCGCTGATACCGTTTCTTTGTAAATCCTGCATATAACGCATATATTTGTTTCTCTTTTGTTCACCTTTCTGCTGTCAACATGTGTGACACATGGATAAGGTCACGGCATGAAAGAAGCGATTCGAATCATCGGTATTGATCCCGGCCTCAGGCGGACCGGGTGGGGCATCATCGAGACGCTCGGCAACTCCTTGCGCTTCGTGGCGGCCGGTACAATCCTTTCCGACGCCAAACTCGATCTCGCTTCACGCCTTTGTCAATTGCATAACGGTCTGGCGGCGGTGATCCACCAGTTGGTGCCGCATGAGTCCGCTGTTGAACATACGTTCGTTAACAAGGACGCGACCGCAACGCTGAAACTCGGCCAGGCGCGTGGCATTGCCTTGCTCGTCCCGGCACTTGCCGGATTGCATGTCGCCGAATACGCGCCAAATGCGGTCAAAAAGGCGGTTATCGGCGTCGGGCATGGCGAGAAGCAGCAAATCCACATGATGGTGAAGGTGCTGATGCCGAAGGCGACGTTCGATACGGACGATGCTGCCGATGCACTGGCGGTTGCCATCTGTCACGCGCATCATCGGCAAAGCGCGATCGGGCGCATCGCGATCGAGCAGAAACTGGCGGCACTCGGATGATTGGAAAACTCAAAGGTACTGTTGACGAAATCGGCGAGGATCATGTGATCGTCGATGTGCATGGTGTTGGCTATGTCGTCTATTGTTCGGCACGGTCCCTATCAAACATGCCTGGACCGGGCGAAGCCGTGGTGCTGCTCATCGAAACCTATGTACGCGAGGATATGATCCGGCTTTTCGGCTTCGGCACTGCGCTGGAACGTGAATGGTTCCGTCTGTTGCAGAGCGTACAGGGCATCGGCGCCAAGGTGGCATTGAGTGTGCTCGGCACGCTGACGCCATCTGATCTCGCCAATGCCATTGCTTTGCGCGATATCGCCATGGTGAGCCGTGCGCCGGGTGTCGGCAAACGGGTCGCCGAGCGTATCGTTACGGAACTCAAGAACAAAGCGCCCGCCTTTGCTGGTGAAGGAATGGGCACCATCGGGCTCAAGCAGGAGCTCGGTGAAGGCGTTGCACCCGCGCCTGTTACAGATGCGGTGTCGGCTCTGACCAATCTTGGCTATTCACGCGATCAGGCAGCCAACGCAATTGCCGCTGCATTGAAGAATGCCGGCGAGGGCGCCGACTCCACGAAGCTTATCCGGCTGGGTCTGAAGGAATTGTCGCGCTAATGCGGTTGTTTGAAGAGGCGCATTGTGCGAGGACAGGCGCATGAGCGATGCAAGCCGCCTGATTACACCCGACAAGCGCGGCGAGGATTTCGATACCTCGCTGCGTCCGCAAACACTTGCCGATTTCGTCGGTCAGGCTGCAGCGCGCGCCAATCTCAAAGTCTTCATCGAGGCAGCCAAGTCACGCGGCGAAGCTCTCGACCATGTGCTGTTCGTTGGTCCGCCCGGTCTCGGCAAGACCACGCTGGCGCAGATCATGGCCAAGGAACTTGGCGTCAATTTCCGCTCGACCTCGGGACCTGTGATCGCCAGAGCAGGCGACCTGGCGGCACTTTTGACCAATCTCGAAGAGAACGACGTCCTGTTCATCGATGAAATCCACCGCCTCAATCCGGCTGTCGAGGAAATTCTCTATCCGGCGATGGAGGACTACCAGCTCGACCTGATCATTGGCGAAGGCCCTGCCGCGCGTTCAGTGAAGATCGATCTCGCCAAGTTCACCCTCGTTGCCGCCACGACGCGGCTCGGGCTCTTGACCACGCCATTGCGGGACCGTTTCGGTATTCCAGTCCGGCTCAATTTTTATACTGTAGAAGAACTGGAACACATCGTACGGCGCGGTGCACGGATCATGGGCATCGGCATGACCGATGATGGTGCGCTGGAAGTTGCACGCCGCGCCCGCGGAACCCCGCGCATTGCCGGGCGGCTGTTGCGCCGGGTACGGGATTTTGCCGTTGTCGATGGCAAGGACAAGATCGATCGTGAGACCGCCGACGCAGCGCTGCTGCGTCTCGAAGTTGATTCGCTTGGGCTAGACCAGCTTGACCGGCGTTACCTCTCGATGATCGCACATAATTTCGGCGGCGGACCGGTGGGGATCGAGACGATCGCTGCTGGTCTTTCCGAACCGCGTGATGCGATCGAGGATATTATCGAACCCTACCTCATCCAGCAGGGTTTTATCCAGCGGACGCCGCGCGGACGTGTTCTGACGGCGAATGCCTGGAAACATCTGGGTCTGAACGCACCGGCGGAGATTATCCAGCAGCAGATCAACCTGTTTCAGGAAGACGATTGAAGTTCACTGAGGTTTCAACCCCAGACCTTTGAGAATAACCGGATCGAGTACACGCTTGTCGTCATCAAGGGTGATTCCAAAGGCGCCACCCCACGACCAGACCGACCAGGGGAAGCCACGCTTTTCCGCGGCACCGGTCATGTCTTTCAAATAGGCGGCACGCCAGGTTGAAGGCATGCGAAATTCCTTCCGGTACTCCTGGCGGATCATGCCGAACTCACCGAGAAATATGCGCTCGGGCGGGATCTCATACTCCTTGCCCCAAGCCTCCGCTTTGTCGAATGGTTCATTCAGCATTGTTAGAACCTGTTCGTAGCTCATTACCCCGCCCGCCATCTCGTTGAACCCGGTCAATAATTCCTCGCGCCGCTCCTCCGGCGCTTTCGCCTCGATTGTCTGCCGCACAGCTGCAAGTCGCTCCTCGAAGGCTTTCTCGCCCATCAGATCCGGCGGATAAGGCAAGCCTTCGACATAACTCATCGAGTCGCCCGTCCAGTCAGCGCCCTGATGGGTGAGGACGTAGGGTTCATAGGAGTGGAATGTCCAGATGACATTGTCGTCGGCAATGCGTTCCGGGTCGATCTTTTCAAGTCCATGAGCGCTGGACCAGCAGCCCCCGGACAAGATCAGTGTATGGTTAGGTATCGCCTTGCGTGCCACCGAATGAAGCTGTTCCAGCATGGAAGGCCATTTGGGAAAGAGGGTGGGATCACAATCAACGACAGGCTCGTTGAACGGTTCAAACGCGGTGGTTGCGGGATCTGTACGGGCCAGCGCCTGGCCCAGACGTCTCACCACATCCAGATAGCGGGAGAAAAGGTCCTTGTCGGCCAGGACCTGGTTCGTGCCGACCTTGCGCACATCGCTTGGAATCGAATGAAGATCAACGATCACCTTGAGCCCGGCCTCATGCAACATATCGACCGATCTGAGTGTTTCGGCAATCAGCCGGGTGACGCGTTTGTCGGAGGCGTCTTCAAGAAATATAGCGGGGTCGATCGGCATGCGGACAAAATCAAAGCCGGCCTTTCTTATATCCTGCAGATTGTCGGCGCTGACGCCCTGACGCCACTCGGGAAAATTGGCGAGTACCGCTTCCTCATCCCAGCGCTCGGGGCCGGGCCATGTGGTCCAAAGATCGAGACTAAGGCCATGTTTCATCGTGAAGGTCGTGGCCGAAGCCGTCACGGGGCCAGCCATCAGACAGGAGAAACAGAGAAGTGCGCGCAATGAGGGCAGAATCAATTCTTTCGCGTCCTTCTGGTCGTGGCTCTGGACAAAATGCCCGCCAAGCCTGCAAAAGGGAAGGACCATGAGCGAAAACAACTCTCAATCAACTATCGCAACCGGACTGGCTGGCGAATTGACGGATGTCGGGCACCGTCTGCTGGCGCGGGTCTATTACGCCGACACGGATTTCTCCGGTATTGTCTATCACGCCCGCTACCTGGAATTTCTCGAGCGCGGACGCACGGATTATTTGCGCCTGCTTGGTGTACACCATTCGGAGCTTGCGGACGGCAAACTCGGCGAAAGTATTGTCTGGGTCGTGCGGCGCATGGAGATCGACTTCAAATCAGCAGCGCGGATCGACGACATATTGACGGTGGAGACCCGCACGGCCGAAATTTCCGGGGCACGGGTGAAAATGGCGCAGGCCATCAAGCGCGGGGATGATCTACTCATCTCAGCTACCGTCGAGGCAGCCATGGTCAATGACGCCGGCCGCCCGCGAAGGTTTCCGGCAGAGTGGATCAAGCTTTTTAAGCCGCAATCGCAGGATCAGACAATTTAAAACAACTCCAACGCCTGAATCATAACTGATCCTTAACCATAACAAACCATGAATAAGGGCGTTCAAACGAGGTGTTTTTGGTTAACGCCTTCGTTTTACCAAAATTAACCGTGAGAAGCCGCAGTGTGGTTACTGGAAAAGATCCGGTTTCAAAACGTGGCTCATCTGGAATGAGAGACGATTGCGCCCCGGTCGACATGCCGGGTTTTCGGATTCGAGGGTAGTGGATATGGAAAATTTAGCGGTTGCCGTCCAGACATCGGACATGTCCTTGTGGGGATTGTTCTGGCAAGCCGGATTTGTCGTCAAACTGGTCATGGTGGGATTGCTCGGTGCATCGATCTGGACCTGGGCAATCATCATCGACAAGATACTCGGATTCGGCCGGGCTAAGCGAGCGTTTGACCGCTTTGAACAAATCTTCTGGTCTGGACAGTCACTCGAAGAGCTCTACCGCAATCTTGGCGACAAGCGCACCACTGGCATGGGCTCCATTTTCATCGCAGCGATGCGGGAATGGAAGAAGTCATTCGAGAAAGGTGCCCGCTCGCCGATCGCATTGCAGATGCGTATCGACAAGGCGATGGATGTGGCGCTGGCACGCGAAAGCGATTATCTCGCCGCACGCCTGACCTTCCTTGCGACCATTGGCTCCGCTGGGCCTTTCATTGGTCTGTTCGGGACAGTCATTGGTATCATGACCTCGTTCATGGGTATTGCGGGTTCGAAATCAACCAGTCTTGCTGTCGTCGCACCGGGTATCGCAGAAGCGCTCCTGGCAACAGCCATCGGCCTTGTCGCCGCTATTCCCGCCGTCATTGCCTACAACAAGCTTTCCAGCGACGCCGGCAAGCTGACTGCGCGCATGGAAGGTTTTGCCGATGAGTTCTCCGCCATACTCTCGCGGCAAATCGATGAGAAGCTGCCGCGCAGCTGAGTAACCGTGTGAATAACCGATACAATAGTTGCGAGATTTAATGCCATGGGCATGTCGATAGGAAACAATGGTTCTTCAGGCGGACGCCGACGGCGCGGACGTTCCAGCAAGGGCGTGATGAGCGAAATCAACGTCACGCCGCTGGTCGACGTCATGCTCGTCCTGCTGATCATCTTCATGGTGACGGCGCCGATGATGACTGTTGGTGTGCCAATCGATATGCCGGAGACATCGGCGCAGACGCTGAACAGCGAAGCTGACCCGATTTACGTGACGATCAACCAGCAGGGTCAGGTCTATCTGCAGGAGACAGAAATTCCGGTCGAAGAAATCGTGCCCAAGCTGCAGGCGATCGCCAAGACCGGTTACAATGAACGGATTTTTGTCAAAGGCGACAAGGCAGCGGATTACGGCACGATCATGAAAGTCATGGCCCAGATATCGGGCTCGGGCTTCAAGAATATTGGTCTCGTCAGTCTACCGGAGGCAAACTGATCAGTCATGCGGGCTAGCGTCACATCCTCCGCAATTATCCATGCTGTCGTGCTCGGATGGGGGCTGTTGTCCTTTTCCGCGCCGACGCCGATGGACATGGCAAATTCAGAGTCGATGCCCATCGATATCGTTTCTGACATCAGCCAGTTGCAGAAGGGTGACAAGAAGGCGCCGAAAGCGGAAAAGCCCGCGCCCAAGCCAACCGAAAAGCCACAAACTCAGCCGGACGCCCAAAATATCGGTGACAGCGAGGTTGATGTAGAGACAAAGCCGACGACAGAGACGAAACCGAAGCCTGTCGAAGCCGCCGAACCACCCAAGCCGTCGGAAATGCCAGTTGCCAAGCCGGAACCTCAGCCCGAGCCGAAACCTGAGGTCAAGCCGGAGCCGAAGCCGACGCCTGTGCCAGCAACGGAAGTGAAGCCGGAGCCAGCTCCCAAGCAGGAAATAAAGCCTGATCCCGTGGCAGAGGCAATCAATGAGCTAAAGAGCGAGCCGGCTCCAGCGGAAACAGCGAAGGTCGAACCGGCCCCGGTGGGTGAAAAGCCGGTTGAAGAGGCATTCAAGCTACCGGAGAACGTTGCCAAGCCGGAAGCAAAGCCGACGCCTCCTGCACAGACAGCGAAGACACCCGATCGCAAGGAAACCCCCGAAAAGCCAAAGCCTACACAGACGGCGTCCACGCCTTCGAAGGAAAAGGACGGAATTGCTGATCAGGTCGCTGATCTGCTCAACAAGCAAAAGCCATCTGCTGCTGGAGCTCAGCGTTCGACCGACCAGTCGTCTCTTGGGGCCGACAAGGCGACGGGCGGTTCAAAGCTCAGCCAGAGTGAAATGGATGCATTGCGCGGGATTATCGAGGGAAACTGGAACAAGCCAGTCGGCGCCGAGGAAACTCCTGAGATGACAATCGTCGTCAAATTCCGCCTGACACAGAATGGCGAAATTGACGGCCGCCCCGAGGTGAGTGGAAGTGGCGGGGATTCGGCCTTGTTGAACGCGGTAAAGAGCAGTGCCCTGAGAGCAGTCATGCGTTCGGCACCATTCAACTTGCCTCAAGATAAATACGACACCTGGTCGAGCGTCGAGCTGACGTTTCATCCAGGTGCCACCTGATCGACAATAGGCCAGCCAAAAGAGGGCCCTGAACTAATGCTAAATATACTCCGGACTTTGTGTGCAGCTTTAGCAATGGTCATCGTAACGTTGATCGTTGCGACGCTACCAGCGAAAGCCCAGCTCAAACTCGATATCACCAAAGGTGTCGTCGAGCCCATGCCCATTGCAATCACCGATTTCTTGTCCGGCGATCAGCTGGGGACCAATATTTCCAGTGTGATTGCTGCGGACCTCGAGCGATCAGGTCTGTTCGCGCCGGTCGACAAGGGCGCATTCATCGAAAAAATCTCCAATCCCGATGCGGCTCCCCGCTTTGAAGACTGGAAGGTGATCAACGCCCAGGCGCTTGTTACAGGCCGTGTAACCAAGCAGGGTGACGGCAGGTTGAAAGCTGAATTCCGCCTATGGGATACATTTGCCGGACAGCAGCTTGATGGTCAGCAATTCTTCACCTCGCCGGAAAGCTGGCGTCGCGTGGCGCATATCATTGCCGATGCCATTTACGAAAAGCTCACCGGTGAAAAAGGCTATTTCGATACGCGGGTCGTCTTCGTCGACGAATCCGGTACGAAGGAAAAACGCGTGAAGCGCTTGGCGATCATGGATCAGGACGGCGCAAATGTGCGCTACCTGACCAATGGCAAGGATCTGGTTCTGACCCCACGGTTTTCGCCGAGCAAGCAGGAAATCACTTACATGTCCTATGAGGGCGGCAAGCCGCAAATTTATCTGTTGCAGCTTGAGACAGGCCAGCGTGAGCTTGTCGGCAATTTTCCGGGCATGACCATTGCGCCGCGCTTCTCGCCCGACGGCCAGAAGGTCGTGATGAGCCTCCTGCAGGAAGATGGCAGCGCCAACGTCTACGCGATGGATTTGCGCAGCCGCACGACAACACGTCTAACGAGCACTTCCGCCATCGACACGGGCGCTTCCTATTCGCCCGATGGCAGCCAGGTTGTCTTCGAATCGGACCGCGGCGGTCGTCCACAAATCTACAAGATGGGTACCGACGGATCGAATCCGCAGCGCATCTCCTTCGGTGACGGTTCTTACTCGACACCGGTGTGGTCACCACGCGGCGACCTGATCGCGTTTACCAAACAGTCTGGCGGGCAATTCTCCATTGGCGTGATGAAGACCGATGGATCGGGTGAACGTATCCTGTCGAGCGGTTATCACGACGAAGGCCCGACCTGGGCGCCGAATGGCCGTGTGCTGATGTTCTTCCGCCAGCCGCCCGGTTCGAACAGTCCGCACCTCGTGACGGTCGATCTGACCGGACGTAATCTTCGCCAGATTCAGACCCCGAATCTGGCTTCGGATCCAGCCTGGTCGCCTTTGCTGGAATGATTTGACTGAACAGGCAATGAATTGTGTTTATTCGCGGCGGTGTTTTCCAACATCGCCGCGAATGTCGTCTTTCCGCCTCATTTTATGCCTTAAGGGTGCAACGCACGTTTTAGAGATTCGCCGTTAATCCTGGAGTTAAGAGTGGATTAACCCTGTTTCTTGAACTGGCCTTAACCTCAATATGGTTACTGCTTGTTCACCGAAACAATTCAATTCTTAAGGAGTCCAGGCTATGCGCCGCTTCGAAATGATCGCCCGCAGTCCAGTTTTCGTTGCACTCTTCATGTCTCTCGCAATTGCGGGCTGTGCTTCGAAGAAAAACATGCCTAACAGTGCCGGTGACCTTGGCCTTGCCGGCAGTGCAACACCCGGTTCCACACAGGACTTCACGGTCAATGTCGGCGATCGCATTTTCTTCGATGTCGACTCCTCGGTCATTCGTGCCGACGCACAGCAGACATTGGCCAAGCAGGCACAGTGGCTCCAGCGTTATCCGAACTATGCGATTACAGTTGAAGGCCATGCCGACGAGCGCGGCACGCGTGAATACAATCTGGCCCTTGGTCAGCGCCGTGCAGCCGCCACACGCAACTACCTGGCATCGCGTGGCGTTCCGGCCGCCCGTATCAAGACGCTGTCGTACGGCAATGAACGTCCGGTCGCTGTTTGCGACAGCGAATCGTGCTGGTCGCAGAATCGCCGCGCCATCACTGTTCTGGGCGGCGCAGGCAGCTAAGCTCGAATCGATTTTCCCGAAGAAAAAGCGGCTTTCGGGCCGCTTTTTCTGTTTCGGCTCCATCAAAACAAAATTTGGCCGAAGTCACGTTGCTCGTGTTAGATAGGCCTGCCGCGGATCACAGCGGTGTTTCAATTCCCATATCAGGGGCGGTAAAAGGAATGAACAAACGACTGAAGAAAATGGTACTGGCAATGACGGTGCTGCCTTTCCTGGCAAGCGGCGTAGGCCATGCCACAAATCTTAATAGCGGGGTTTTTCCACCTGCGCCAAAGGTGGACATTGCGTCAAGCAATGCTCCCGTCTTGATGGCGCAGGCAGGCGATCCGCGTGTCAGCCAGCTGGAAGAGCAGATCAGGCAACTCACTGGCAAGATCGAGGAGCTGAACTTCCAGCTTCTGCAGATGCAGGAGCAGATGCGGAAGGTACAGGAAGACAATGAGTTCCGGTTTGAGGAACTGGAAAAAGGCAAGCGTTCCGATGCAGGCGGCAAGACTGACCGGACCGTGGCTTCAGCAACCCATTCGCGAACAACAGCGGAGGCATCGTCCGATGCCTCCGCTGCTTCAAACCCGCCAGCGCTGGAGACCTCGCCAGACACCACAGATTCCGCTGCCATTGATCCACAGATCGATCCCAATTCCCCGCAGCTCGGCGAACCGCCGCGCGAGCTTGGACAAATCGAGTTTGATGCCAATGGCAACGTAATCGGTGGTACGAAGAACGACGATCCAGCTCAGCCAGTGGAAAATACGACCGTTGCTGCCTTGCCGCAGACTGACGATCCGAAGGCCCTTTATAGCCAGGCCTATCAACTCTTCCTGTCGGGAGACTATAAGAGCGCGGAAGTGGCATTCCGCAGCCATGTCGATCGTTTCCCGAAAGATCCCGCTGATCCGGATGCACGCTACTGGCTTGGTGAATCACTCTTTGGCCAGGGGCGGTACCAGGAAGCGGCCTCTGTGTTCCTGGACAATCACAAGCAATTTCCAGATTCCAAGAAAAGTCCTGAAAATTTGCTGAAACTCGGCATGACCCTTGCCAAGATGCGGGACCATGATGTCGCCTGCGCAACATTTGCCTCGGTTACGTCGCGCTATCCAAATATATCTGCGGCGATCAAAGACCGCGTGAAGAATGAACGTGCCGCCAATAAATGCTGAGCCGGGCCTCGATCCGGCCGGTATTTTTGATGCGATCAATTTCGACGGGCTAAAATCCGTCATCGTTGCAGTCTCTGGTGGCAGCGACTCTCTCGCCCTTTTGTATCTTCTCCTTGCGCTTCGAGGATCGCGCCAGTCTTTTCCTGAGCTCATAGCGGTGACGATTGATCATGGCCTTCGTCCGGAGTCTGCCGAAGAAGCGCGACATGTTTCGGGGCTTTGCAAAGAAGCTGGTATCCCACACCGGACCCTCAACTGGACGGGGGCAAAACCCGACACCGGCATATCCGCCAAGGCGCGCGATGTGCGTTATCGTCTCCTGTGCGACGCTGCCCGTGATGCAGGTACCGACATGATCCTTACGGGTCACACACTTGACGATCAGATTGAGACTTTTGTCATGCGGTCTGCGCGTGGGAGGGAGGGAGGAAGCGAACGCGGTTTGGCAGCGATGGCGCCGGCGACCTTGCTCGTCCGGGAAATCTGGCTGGTTCGGCCGTTGCTTGGGATATCGCGCGAGACATTGCGTGAGTATTTGCGCGGACGCGATGTTGCCTGGTGCGATGATCCGAGCAATGAGAATCCAAAGTATGAACGCGTTCAGGTTCGCAAAGCGTTGCGGGACGATGACCGGGAACAGATTCAGGTCGAAATCGGCGAAAAGATTGCGAAACGGCGCGCCTTGAATGCTAAGACTGCACAGGTTTTTCGGCATTGCGTGACAGTTGACCATGGGATCTGTGCAACGATCAGCATGGCAAATTGGGTTGAGCAGGAGGCGGATGTTCAGCGCCTTGCCATTGGTGTGCTGCTCGCAACAATAGGCGGTCAGGCCTTCCTGCCCCCGGCGGATATTTGTGACAAGGCTTTGCAGCACCTTTCATCGTCCGTTCCGCCTAGGCGAATGACAATTGCCCGTTGCATCCTTGAGTTGAAAAAGGGCAAGGCGCTGATTTATCGCGAAATGCGTTCGATGCCAGAAATGACAGTTGAGCCGAGTGAGACCGTGATCTGGGACGGTCGCTACCGGATCAGCAATTGTTCCGATAAATCGCTCAAGATCGTTGCATGCGGCGCAAAGGGGCTGCATTTCCTAAGAGAATCCGGATTACCAAATCCGCATGGTGCGTCGGTCCAGTCCAGCCCGGCTCTCATTCTCGACGGAAGGATTGTCCATGTTCGGGCACTCAACGATCACGCGAAATTGCCCAATGGGATCAGTGTGTCGCGGCACCTTGCCCTGTTCGACCATATCCTTTCAGGGTATGATGAACTTCTTGCTCAATCCGCTGCAGAACTCTTTCAGCTACATGGTTATAAGCATCCGCCTGTAAACCAGATTAACAAGAATTGACCTCAGTTTGAACGCCAGTCTTGGCAAGGCCATGCTTCGAACCTATGTTACATGTAAATTCCGCGTCATTGCGGTTGTGATTGATGGGACCCGATATGAATCCTAACTACAGGAACTTCGCACTGTGGGCGATTATCGCCTTGCTCCTGATTGCGTTGTTCAATCTTTTCCAAAGCCCCACCTCGCGCTCGGCATCGAGCGATGTTCCCTATTCGCAGTTCATAAGTGACGTGAATAGCGGGCGCGTGAAATCGGTGACGATTGCCGGTAACCGCATTACGGGCACCTATTCCGACAATGGTTCGAACTTCCAGACCTATTCTCCCGGAGATGCCGGTCTCGTTGGCCGCCTCGAAAGCAAGAATGTGCAGATCGCTGCGCGGCCGGAAACGGATGGCTCGACATCGCTCGTTGGCATGCTGATTTCCTGGCTGCCGATGATCCTTATCCTGGGTGTGTGGATATTCTTCATGCGCCAGATGCAGGGTGGTTCGCGTGGCGCCATGGGGTTCGGCAAGTCCAAGGCCAAGCTCCTGACCGAAGCGCATGGCCGCGTGACGTTCCAGGATGTGGCCGGCGTCGATGAAGCCAAGGAAGATCTCGAGGAAATCGTCGAGTTCCTGCGCGACGCACAGAAATTCCAGCGCCTTGGCGGGCGTATCCCGCGCGGTGTGTTGCTAGTTGGCCCTCCCGGTACTGGTAAGACCCTTTTGGCGCGCGCTATTGCCGGCGAAGCTAATGTACCCTTCTTCACCATTTCCGGCTCCGACTTTGTTGAAATGTTCGTTGGTGTCGGTGCGTCGCGCGTCCGTGACATGTTCGAACAGGCGAAGAAGAATGCGCCCTGCATCATCTTCATCGACGAAATCGACGCCGTCGGTCGTCATCGTGGCGCCGGCCTCGGGGGTGGCAATGACGAACGCGAGCAGACGCTGAATCAGTTGCTGGTCGAGATGGATGGCTTTGAAGCCAATGAGGGCGTCATCCTGATTGCTGCCACCAACCGTCCGGATGTGCTTGACCCCGCGTTGTTGCGTCCGGGCCGTTTCGACCGTCAGGTTGTCGTGCCTAATCCGGATGTTACCGGCCGTGAAAAGATTCTGAAGGTACATGCTCGCAACGTGCCTCTGGCTCCGAATGTCGACCTGAAAATTCTTGCGCGTGGTACGCCTGGGTTCTCGGGTGCCGATCTCATGAACCTCGTCAACGAAGCTGCCTTGATGGCTGCACGGCGAAACAAGCGCCTTGTCACCATGCTTGAGTTCGAAGATGCCAAGGACAAGATCATGATGGGTGCCGAGCGACGCTCGACAGCCATGACCCAGGCGGAGAAGGAGTTGACTGCCTATCACGAGGCTGGTCACGCCATCGTCGCACTGAATGTCGAAGTTGCCGATCCACTGCACAAGGCGACGATTATTCCACGCGGCCGTGCGCTCGGTATGGTCATGCAGTTGCCTGAGGCTGATCGTTATTCGATGAGCTATAAATGGATGATCTCGCGCCTTGCCATCATGATGGGCGGGCGTATCGCCGAAGAACTTAAATTTGGCAAGGAGAACATCACCTCTGGTGCATCATCGGATATCGAGCAGGCGACCAAACTTGCACGCGCTATGGTGACCCGTTGGGGCTTCTCGGACAAGCTCGGTCAGGTTGCCTATGGCGAGAATCAGGAAGAAGTCTTCCTCGGCCACTCCGTAGCCCGTACACAGAACGTTTCGGAAGAAACGGCGCAATTGATCGACGCTGAGGTGCGCAAGCTGATCGACGATGCCTATAACCATGCGCGGGCCATTCTGACAAAGAAGAAGAAAGAATGGATCGCCATTGCGGAAGGCCTGCTCGAATACGAGACGCTGACGGGTGAGGAAATCAAGGCGTTGATGGCTGGTGGCAAACCTGCCCGCGATCTTGGCGACGACACGCCGCCTTCGCGTGGTTCGGCAGTCCCTAAAGCAGGTTCTGCCAAGAAGCCGCGCAAGGGCGATGAACCGGACAAAGGCCTTGAGCCACAACCACAATCATGATTGTGGTGCAGTCTACAAAAACGGCCGGTGAGAACCGGCCGTTTTTGTACGAATTGTTCACGGACGGCAAGTAAGTAGAATCGTTACAAGCGTTACACAATTTGTGGGATGTGAAATTAAGGGTCTTTTGCGATAAGCAATAATCAAGCGCTAGGCACAACGAGGCTGCATTCTGGTTCTGCCAGAAGTTTAACAACCCAAAGATTTGGACAACGGATATGGCTCGCAAATATTTTGGCACTGACGGCATTCGCGGACAGGCAAATGCCTATCCGATGACACCGGATATCGCGATGAAAGTCGGCATGGCGGTTGGCCTCGCATTCAAACGCGGCGAACATCGCAACCGTGTCGTGATAGGCAAGGACACACGGCTGTCCGGCTATATGATCGAAAATGCGCTTGTCGCGGGCTTTACCTCGACTGGAATGGACGTGTTTCTCCTGGGGCCAATTCCAACGCCAGCGGTCGCGATGCTCTGCCGATCGCTCCGTGCTGACATCGGCGTGATGATTTCAGCCTCCCACAACCCTTTTCATGATAACGGCATCAAGCTTTTCGGACCGGACGGTTTCAAACTGTCCGATGACATCGAGCTCGAAATCGAACGCTTGATGGATGAGAATTTGGCGGATCGCTTGGCAAGTTCCGATGCACTTGGCCGGGCGAAGCGTGTTGACGGTGATATCTACCGCTATATCGAATTCGCCAAGCGGACGATGCCAAGGAATATCTCGCTGTCTGGGCTTAGGATCGTCGTCGATTGTGCCAATGGCGCAGCTTATAAAGTGGCGCCGGCGGCACTGTGGGAACTCGGTGCCGAGGTCGTCACAATCAATAATGAGCCCAATGGCACCAACATTAATGAGGATTGCGGCTCTACCCATCCGCTCGGCCTGATCAAAAAGGTACACGAGGTGCGGGCCGATATCGGCATTGCGCTGGATGGCGACGCTGATCGTGTGCTTATCGTTGACGAAAACGGCGCTATTATCGATGGCGATCAACTTATGGCGGTAATTGCCCAGTCATGGCAAGAGTCGGATCGTCTCGCCGGGGGTGGTATCGTTGCGACAATCATGTCGAACCTTGGTTTTGAGCGCTTCCTCGGTGATCGCGGCTTGACTCTGGCACGTACACAAGTCGGTGACCGCTATGTCGTTGAGCATATGCGCACCCATGGATTCAACGTCGGCGGCGAACAGTCCGGTCATATTGTGCTGTCTGATTTTTCGACAACAGGCGATGGCCTGGTATCGGCGCTGCAAATTCTTGCGGTGGTTCAAGAGCAGGGGAAGCCAGTCAGCGAGGTTTGCCGGAAATTCGAGCCTGTGCCGCAGCTTCTGAAGAACGTTCGCACGACTGGCGGCAAGCCGCTGGAGGACAAGAAAGTCAAGAGTGCAATCGACGAAGCACGCAACCGTTTGGGTAATACTGGCCGGTTGGTGATCCGCCCGTCAGGCACCGAACCGCTGATCCGCGTCATGGCCGAAGGCGACGACCGGAAACTGGTCGAAGCCGTTGTCAACGACATCATTTCGGTCATTTCGTCGGCTGCCTAGAGCGCCTGTACATTGAATACCTTGTTGTGAAATACAAATGGGCCCGATGCGTGCCCATTTGCTTTTGACGCTCGAATTATTATTGTTTCCTATTTTGTTAACGTTAATGGATATGGTGAAGAAATACGGTTAAGCGGGATTTAACTTTTCCCCGTCATATTGGCTCACAACCTTTAGTAGCAATCGCTGCGCTTCGATTTTTGGGCCTTGTGAGGGAAACGGAAATGAGCACTTTCAAAAACTATGCTGCTATGAGCGCAGCGCTTGTGTGCCTGGGTGCTGCCCCGGCCTATTCGGCGGATTTGCAGGAAGCCCCAATTGTGGAGGTTCAGCAGTTTGGCGGGTGGTACCTGCGTGGCGACATCGGTATGAGCAACCAGCAGTTTGACAAATTGGATTATGTCGGTTTTGCGGATCCGGTTGTTCACGGCTGGCACAATGATGGCGAGTTCGATGCCGGCATAACCGGGCAGATCGGCGTTGGCTATCAGTTCAATGACTGGTTCCGTGCCGACGTTACGGCCCAATATCGCGGCAAGACTGAGTTTAGTGCGCTCGATTTCTATGACACTGATGGTGTTGCGGGTACTGGCGATGAAGCTACGAATAATTATCATGCCAAGAAATCAGAATGGCTGTTATTGGCAAATGCCTATGCCGATCTTGGAACCTTCAGTGGCATAACGCCGTATGTCGGTGCCGGTATCGGTGCGTCGCGTAATACAATCTCAGGTTTCACTGATGATAATATCATAACCGGTGGCGGCGGCTTTGCTGGCAGTGATTCGCAATGGGAATTTGCCTGGGCGTTACACGCCGGCCTTGGCATCAAGGCGACCGATCGCATGACCATAGACCTCGGTTACAGCTATGTCGATCTTGGCGATGGCAAAACTGGTACGGCGTACAATTATGATGGCGTTGGCACACGCAATGCAGCGTTCGAGTTCAAGGACATCGTTTCGCACGATATCAAGCTGGGTGTGCGTTACGCTTTCTGATTGATCGAACACGGAAACTACGAACGGCAGGAGCACTCTCCTGCCGTTCTCGTTTGGGCCTGCCGCCACGATGCGCCCTTGTCCGCGACAAGATTTCATGTCGCACCCAAACAAATTTCTTGACTGCCAACGACATTTCTCCTAGTTCCCGGAGTGGGCCACCTCTCCCCAACGAGAGGCGTGCTATCTGTAAGGATAGGAGAAAACATGACGACGCTATCAAAGCCGGCGCAGCGCCCGGCTAACCCCAATTTTTCATCAGGTCCCTGTGCAAAACGTCCCGGATGGTCGCTCAATGCGCTTTCCGATGCGCCGCTTGGCCGCTCGCATCGTGCCAAAGTAGGCAAGGCGAAGCTCAAACAGGCGATCGATCTTACACGCGAAGTTCTGCAGGTTCCGGCCGACTACCGTATCGGTATCGTTCCTGCTTCCGATACCGGCGCCGTTGAAATGGCGCTCTGGTCGCTTCTTGGCGAGCGTGGCGTCGATATGGTTGCCTGGGAGAGCTTTGGCGCCGGCTGGGTGACCGATGTCATCAAGCAACTGAAACTCCCGGATGCCCGCACCATTGAAGCTGGATACGGCGAGTTGCCTGACCTCTCCAAGGTCGATTTCGACCGAGATGTTGTCTTCACATGGAACGGCACGACCTCGGGCGTACGTGTACCAAATGGTGATTTCATTCCGGCGGATCGCAAGGGCCTGACCATCTGCGACGCGACCTCCGCGGCCTTTGCCCAGAGGCTGGACTTCGACAAGCTCGATGTCGTGACGTTCTCCTGGCAGAAGGTGCTTGGCGGTGAGGGTGCCCATGGCATGCTGATCCTCAGCCCGCGCGCGGTTGAGCGGCTGCTGACCTACAAACCTGCTTGGCCCCTTCCGAAGATTTTTCGCCTCACTTCTGGCGGCAAACTCATCGAGGGTATTTTCTCCGGCGAGACGATCAACACGCCGTCAATGCTCTGTGTCGAGGATTATCTCGATGCCTTGAACTGGGCAAAGTCGATTGGCGGTCTTGATGGGCTGGTTGGACGCGCAAACAAGAACTTTGCCGTACTCGATGCTTTCGTTGAACGCACGCCATGGCTCGCCAATCTCGCAACGGTTCCAGCAACACGATCCAACACGTCGGTGTGCCTCACCATTGTCGATCCTGAGATCACGGCGCTCGATACAGATGCACAGGCGAATTTCGCGAAGAATCTTGTGGCTTTGCTGGAAAAGGAAGGCGTCGCTTATGACATCGGCGCTTACCGCGACGCACCTTCGGGCCTTCGCATCTGGGCGGGTGCTACAGTGGAGTCGGCTGATCTTGAAGCGTTGACGCTCTGGCTCGATTGGGCCTTCCAGTCGCAGAAGGCCGCCCTGAAACAGGCAGCCTGATTTTCTGGACAGAACGTGGCCGCGGCATTGCGGCCACTCTCATCACATTCATTTCGATTCAACGATGGAGGCCATGATGGCACCGCGCGTACTCGTATCCGATAAACTTTCCCCGATGGCCGTACAAATCTTCAAGGATCGCGGCGTGGAAGTCGACTATTTGCCTGATCTGGGCAAAGACAAGGACAAGCTTCTTGAAGTGATCGACCAGTATGATGGTCTCGCCATTCGCTCGGCCACCAAGGTCACCGAGAAACTGATCAGTGCCGCCACGAACCTGAAGGTCATTGGACGCGCCGGTATCGGCGTTGACAATGTCGATATTCCAGCTGCGTCCCGCCGCGGTATCATCGTGATGAACACCCCCTTCGGCAACTCGATTACCACCGCCGAACATGCCGTTGCCCTGATGTTCGCCGTTGCCCGCGAACTGCCGGAGGCGGATGCCTCCACCCGTGCAGGCAAGTGGGAGAAGAACCGCTTCATGGGTGTTGAAATCACCGGCAAGACCCTCGGCGTCATCGGTTGCGGTAATATCGGTTCGATCGTTGCCACGCGTGGTGTTGGGCTGAAAATGCATGTGATTGCCTTCGACCCATTCCTTTCGGAAGGCCGGGCGGAAGAACTGGGCGTCGAGAAGGTCGAGCTTGACGAGCTTCTGACGCGGGCGGATTTTATCAGCCTGCATACGCCTATGACTGACAAGACGCGCGGCATTATCAACGCCGAAGCCATTGCCAAGATGAAGGACGGTGTGCGGATTATCAACTGCGCGCGTGGCGGCTTGATCGTTGAGAAGGATCTGGTCGCGGCGCTCAAGTCGGGCAAGGTCGCTGGCGCCGGTATCGACGTGTTCGAGGTCGAGCCTGCCACAGAGAATGAACTGTTTCAGCTGGCGAATGTTGTCTGCACGCCGCATCTTGGCGCGTCCACCAGTGAAGCGCAGGAAAATGTCGCTTTGCAGGTGGCCGAACAAATGTCGGATTACCTGATCAAAGGCGCGGTTTCGAACGCGATCAACATGCCGTCTATCACGGCAGAGGAGGCGCCGCGCCTGAAGCCCTTCGTCAAGCTTGCTGAAGTTCTGGGTGCCTTTGTCGGTCAGGTTACCGAAGAACCGATCCAGGAAGTAGAGATCCTGTTCGATGGATCTACGGCAGCAATGAACACGAAGGCGCTGGTCAGCGCTACCCTTGCGGGTCTGATCCGTCCTCAGGTTGCGGATGTGAACATGGTTTCAGCGCCGATCATGGTAAAGGAACGGGGTATTATTCTCTCCGAAGTCAGGCGTGACAAGTCCGGTGTGTTCGACGGCTACATCAAGCTCACAGTGAAGACGGATTCATTGACGCGTTCGATTGCGGGCACCTGCTTCTCCGACGGCAAGCCGCGCTTTATCCAGATCAAGGGCATTAATCTCGACGCCGAGGTCGGTCAGCATATGTTGTACACGACCAACAATGACACGCCGGGCATGATTGGTCTGCTTGGAACCATTTGCGGTACGAACAATGTCAATATCGCAAATTTTGCTCTTGGCCGTGACGCTCCAGGCGGCAATGCCATTGCCATGCTCTATCTTGACGAGCGCATTCCTGAGCGTGTTCTGGAAGAATTGCGGGTTAACAAGGCGATTGTTTCAGCCAAGCCGCTGGAATTTGACATTGCTTGATCTCAAGAGTGTCTGATTGTACGGATGCCGCATGATGGCATCCGTACAAAACACAATGAACTGGCGTCTGATGGAAGCGGCCGACCTCGCTTCCGTCATCGACATGGCGGCAGTCATTCATACTGATTTTCATGAAGATGACATCGTCTATCATGAACGCCTCAGCCTTTACGGAAAAGGCTGTCTTGTTCTCGAAGGGGCAGGGAACGGACTGTTCGGTTACGCGATTACTCATCCGTGGCGTTTGTACACGATGCCCGCCCTTAACAGCGAGCTCGGTCAACTACCTGAAGAGCCAACGACCTATTATCTGCACGACATTGCCCTCCTGCCTCAGTCGCGGGGTACCGGTGCTGCGGGCAGGATTGTTTCGATTTTGGCTGGCCATGCAGCCGAATCGGGTTTTGAAACCATGTCACTTGTTGCAGTGAACGGCTCATCCGGTTTCTGGCAGAAGCAGGGATTTACGATCGTCGACCGACCAGACCTCGAAGCCAAACTGCGTACATATTCAGACGATGCTCGCTTCATGCTGCGCCAGCTTCGCTAGCGGCGGCGTGCTTGCGTCCGCTGAGTTCGGCAATCCAGATTCCGCCAAGGACGAGGATCAGGGCCATTGCGTGATAGGGACGGAAATCCTCGCCAAGGAGTGCAACCGCAAGCAACGTGCCGAAGATTGGAACTGCGTTGATAAACAGGCCAGCTCTGTTCGCGCCGATGTATTCAACACCCTTGATGAAGAGCACTTGTGCTGCAAGTGATGGCAGGATGGCAGTGTACAGCACGACCAATGTTCCAGTCGCATCCGGCGGGTTCAGTGCACCACTGCGCCACTCCCAGATCGTAAAGGGTATGGCCGTCAGAAACGCGAAGAATGTCATGACCGTCATCAGACTTTGCCAGTTGATCGCGGGCCGAAAACGCAGCGCAACCGTATATCCGCTGTAGAGAAGCACGGCGAGAAGCATCAATGCATCGCCAAAATTCACTTCCAAATTGACAAGCTGCGCAAAACTTCCATGCCCTGCAGTCAGCGCCACGCCAACGAGTGAAAGACTGAAGCCGAAAATCTGACCGGCCCGAACGGGCATGCCAAAGAGCAGCAGGTTGGCGACGAAAATGACCATAGGCATCGCTGCCTGCTCGATCGTAACATTGATCGCAGATGTGTAGTTGAGAGCGCTGTACAGTGCCATATTGAAGAACGTAAAACCGAAAGCGCCCAATGCAGCCAGCAGCCATAGATGTTTGCGCAGCACTTTCCAGTCGCGCCGAACTTGCTTCGTGCTGATCGCAGCAACGAGCAGAAAAGCCAGAAGCCAGCGCAACAAAGTCAGGAGCATGGGAGAGATGTGTCCGACTGCAAATTTGCCCGCGACCGCGTTGCCACCCCATAAAAGAGCCGTTGTCAGGAGAAAGAAATAGGCGGTGCGGTTCATGATCAGCAGTCTTTTCCAGCTGGCAAGCAAATGACCTTTGCGAATGTGGCGGACAATAGGTTTATTCAGCAAATAAAGGCAAATTGGTTCTCGAATAATCGAAAGAATGGTCGCGCTTTTCTGAACCAGCCTGTATAGAAGCACCGCATTTATGGAAAAATGCGCGACGAGGGTATGACTCGAGGAGTTTTGAATGGCAAATGTTGTTGTGATCGGTTCCCAATGGGGTGATGAGGGCAAGGGAAAGATTGTCGATTGGCTTTCCGAACGGGCCGATGTCATCGTCCGCTTTCAGGGCGGTCACAATGCGGGTCATACGCTGGTTGTCGATGGTGTAACCTATAAATTGTCGCTCCTGCCGTCGGGCGTGGTGCGACA
This sequence comes from Phyllobacterium zundukense, assembly GCF_002764115.1. NCBI lineage: Bacteria > Pseudomonadati > Pseudomonadota > Alphaproteobacteria > Hyphomicrobiales > Phyllobacteriaceae > Phyllobacterium > Phyllobacterium zundukense. The sequence goes on from NZ_CP017940.1 coordinate 344,172, forward strand.
GGGCAAGCTTTCCATTATCGGAAATGGTGTCGTGTTCGATCCGCATGCTTTCATAGCCGAAAAGAAGAAGCTTGAGGCGCAGGGTGTTGTTATTACCCCTGAAACGCTGAAAATTGCCGAAAACACGACGCTGATTCTATCCATTCATGGCGAGCTTGATCGGCGTCGCGAGGCATCCAATTCAGGCACCAAGATTGGAACGACCGGTCGCGGTATCGGCCCGGCCTATGAAGACAAGGTCGGCCGCCGGGCTATCCACGTACTTGACCTCGCCGATCCTGAGACGCTCCCGGCCAAAATCGAGCGCCTGCTCGCGCACCATAATCCGCTGCGCCGTGGTCTTGGCATCGAGGAGGTGGATGGCGCGAAGCTCCTTGCAGAGCTTAACGAAGCAGCACCACACATCCTCCCCTTCATGGACCGTGTCTGGTACGTGCTTGATCAGAAGAAACGTGCCGGCGAACGCATTCTTTTCGAAGGTGCGCAAGGCACGCTGCTCGATATCGATCACGGCACCTACCCGTTCGTGACATCGTCAAATACCGTCGCTGGACAGGCTTCAGCAGGCTCGGGCGTTGGCCCTGGCTCCCTCCACTATGTTCTTGGCATCACAAAAGCTTATACGACGCGCGTCGGCGAAGGTCCGTTCCCGACCGAACAGCAGAATGAAGTCGGACAGTTTCTCGGCGAGCGCGGCCACGAATTCGGAACAGTAACTGGACGCAAGCGTCGTTGCGGCTGGTTTGACGCGGTTCTCGTGCGCCAGGCTGTCGCCAACAACGGCATCAGCGGTATCGCACTGACCAAGCTTGACGTGTTGGACGGGCTGGATGAGATCAAGGTCTGTACAGGTTACGAGTTGGACGGGGAAGTGATCGATTACCTTCCCGCGGGGCAGGGGCAGCAGGCTCGTGTCAAACCCGTCTATGAAACTTTGGAAGGTTGGAAAGGTACGACAGCCGGCGCCCGCAGCTGGAGTGAACTTCCGGCGCAGGCGGTCAAATATGTGCGCTATGTGGAAGAATTGATCGGTGCCCCGATTGCGCTTTTGTCCACCAGCCCGGAACGCGATGATACGATACTTGTTACCGACCCGTTTCATGATTAGAGTCGCGAACACGTCTCGAGGTTAATCTCACAACAAAACCATAGGTTTGGGTGAATGGCAGATTTCGTTGCAGTATTGAGGAAGACAATTGACGGGCTTGCGGACCCGACGCCTGAGCTTCGTCAACGTGTATATGCAAAGGCTCGCGCAACGATTGAGCAGAAGCTTGCTGCGCTGAACGCGACTGAAGCGGTGGCAAAGCGTCAGGTAAAGACGCTTGAGGATGCGATCGCCGAAGTCGAGTCCGATTTCGCACCTGCTATCGAAGATATCATACCCGTGCCTGCACCAATTCCAGTGGCCGCACCCGTTCCCGTAGCGTCGCCGCCACCTGTGCCGGAACCGGTCGCTATTCCTGCAGCGCCGCCGGCGCCAGCGACCTCGACGCCATCGATGGCGCCGTCAAACCAGGCCCCATCCTTCACCAAAGTAGGTTCGCAGCCCGATGCGCTTGAGGATTTTCTAGTCAGCCACACGCCAAGCGAAGCGCAGGCCGAATTCAAAGGCGAAAACCTTCGCCAGGATGAAACAGGTAACCGTCATCGAGAAGAGAATGGTGATGATGATGCCGACATCACCAACGATGATCGCCCCTCTAGCGACTACGGCGTCTATACGCGGCGTGGGTCGCTGAAGCAGCCGGAGCAAAAGCGCTCTTTGGTGCCTTTGCTCAGCATTCTTGCCCTGCTCCTGGTCATTGCAGGAGCCGGCTATGCGGGGTGGACCTATCGCGACAAGCTTGCCGAAGAGGCAAGCGCGATGAAAAACTACCTGGCTGGCCTCTCGGGCAAGAATTCTCCGGAGCAGACAAAACAGGCTGAAACAGCAGCTAACAAACCGGCTGAACCCGTGCAGCCGGCTCAGCCCACGCCTGCCCCCTCAGCAAGTGAAACGGCAGAGCCGAAGCCGGAACCAAAACTGACGCAAAGACTTTTGCCTGACGGGCAGGAGATCAATCCCGGTCCGGCCAACGATACGCCATCGCTCGGGGAGGGCACGTCTGTCGCGTCTTCGACACCTGATCAGGCAGCAAAGCCGCCAGTCGCACAGGGCCAGCAGCAGGCTGCCGGGCAAACCCAACCACCTGCAGCACTGCCGATTGGCCAAAAAGCTTTCTTCTACGAGGAGCGCTCGGGACAGGACGCCGGTACGGCGGATGCAGGCGGCGTTGTCTGGTCAGTCGTGCAAGAGTCGCCTGGCAATGATCTCCCCCCCGAACCTGCCATTCGGGCTGAGGTCACGGTCCCCGACCGCGGTATCAATCTACGGATGATTATTCGCCGCAATGGCGATAAATCCCTTCCTGCAAGTCACCTGGTCGAGATGATTTTCACCGTTCCCGATGGATTTGCCGGGGGTTCGATTGATAACGTGTCACGCATGACGTTCAAGGATACGGAACAATCGCCCGGCAGCCCGCTCGTCGGCATTCCTGCCAAGATCGCTGACAACTTCTTCATCATCGCGATGAATGATGCGAAGACGGCAATTGATACAAACATGTCGCTGATGCGTCGTCAGTCATGGATAGACATTCCGATTGCCTATAAGACCGGTCGCCGAGCTTTGATCACGCTTGAAAAAGGGCTGCCCGGCGAGAAGGCCTTTGATGACGTGCTTAAGGCCTGGGCTGCCAAGGCCGGCGGCTAGAAAGTCAAAAAAGGCCGCATCAGCGGCCTTTTCTCTGTCATCACCAATTAGCGAGCATCAGAGCCAGTCGAAATCAGAGCTTTCTGCTGCTTTGCAGCTGCTGCTTTCACAGCGTCCTGTACCTTCTCGAAAGCCCGCACCTCGATCTGGCGAACACGCTCACGGCTGATGCCGAACTCGGTCGAAAGATCTTCAAGTGTGATCGGGTCGTCAGCCAGGCGTCGTGCCTGGAAAATACGGCGTTCGCGTTCGTTCAGAGACGACATTGCGCCGGAGAGCATTTCGCGGCGGTTTTCCAGTTCGTCCTGTTCGATCAGCATTTCTTCGGCGCTGTCATGGTCGTCGACGAGCCAATCCTGCCAGTCTCCGCCCGCTTCGCCATCGGAAGAGCGAATCGGTGCGTTTAGCGATGCATCGCCTGAAAGGCGGCGGTTCATCGAAATCACTTCGTCTTCAGAAACACTGAGACGCGTTGCTATTTCCTTGACCTGTTCAGGATTGAGGTCGCCATCATCCAGCGCCTGAATCTTGCTCTTTACCTTGCGCAGGTTGAAGAACAGGCGTTTCTGATTGGCGGTCGTACCCATCTTGACCAGGCTCCAGGAGCGCAGGACATATTCCTGGATCGATGCCTTGATCCACCACATTGCATAAGTAGCAAGGCGGAAGCCACGTTCAGGCTCAAAACGTTTGACAGCTTGCATGAGGCCGACATTGCCTTCGGAAATGACTTCGCCAATAGGCAGGCCATAGCCACGGTAACCCATCGCAATCTTGGCGACGAGCCGCAGGTGGCTTGTTACAAGTTTATGAGCCGCTTTTGGATCCGCGTGCTCAAGATACCGCTTGGCGAGCATATACTCCTCCTGCGGTTCGAGCATGGGAAAGCGTCGGATTTCTTCGAGATAGCGGGTCAGTCCACCGTCACCGCCTAGAATACTTGGAAGATTTTGGGCCACAGAGCACCCCTCCTCATTTTGGAATGGACCCCCATTATCGGCAGGCCGGCAACAATTGCCCGCCCAAGAACTTGGCGCGAACAGATTGGTGCTATCAATATATAGGTAGCATTTTGTCAAAAACACGGTGCATTAAGCGACGAAACATTGTGTCACATAAACGTGAACAATCGAGTCATGATTTAGGCATGCGTTCTTAAAATGACTCAAAGTGGATTTAGTTCCACACCTCAAGCACTTATTTCGCTAGAAGCTGCTGCTACGGAACGCCGCAAGCAATTCCGCCATGTCTTCGGGCACCGGTACTTCGAAATGCAGCACTTCGCCGGAGGATGGGTGCTCAAAGGCAAGAAGCTTGGCATGGAGGGCCTGCCGGTTGAATCCCTTGACAATGCTCTGCAGTGGCTCATCGAGCTTGTTCGCCTTGGTCTTATAGGCACTGCCATATTCCACATCGCCTACAAGCGGATGGCCGATATGAGCCAAGTGAACACGAATCTGATGCGTTCTGCCTGTTTCCAGTTGGCATTCGACCAGGGAAGCGAGTGCCGTCGCGTCTTCCTTCGCTCCGAACCGTTCCTGGACTTCGAAATGGGTAACGGCGTGGCGGGCATCGTCACGTTCTTCGTGCACGACGGCCTGCTTGGTACGATCGCGATGCGACCGGCCCAGGGGCGCATCGATCGTTCCGGTTTTGCGATCGGGCGTTCCCCAGACGATCGCGAGGTAGGCTCGCTCCAGATCACCGGTGCGCCCGTGATCGGCAAACTGGGCGCTGAGGTGGCGATGGGCAAGATCGTTCTTGGCCACGACCATAACGCCGCTCGTCTCCTTGTCTAGGCGATGCACGATGCCGGGTCGTTTGACCCCGCCGATACCTGACAGGGTGTCACCGCAATGATGGATCAATGCATTGACGAGCGTGCCAGTCCAGTTTCCGTTGCCCGGATGCACGACAAGGCCGGCAGGCTTGTTGATAACGATAAGATCGGCGTCCTCGAAGAGAATGTCGAGAGCAATTTCCTCGCCCTTGGGTGTGGCATCTTCCGGCTCCGGGATAGCGATGGTGATGCTGATGCCCTCGCGCAACTTGTGCTTGGTCTCGCGGACGGTCTTGCCGTCAACGCTGACCTGACCTTCGCTAATAAGCGACTGAATGCGGTTCCGCGACAGATCTGGCGCCAGCTGAGCAGAAAGCCAGGCATCCAGTCTTTTGCCAGAAGCTTCGTTATTGGTAATTAGCTCTTTCAAAGACCTCGTCCCTTCGTTACAGAGGCTTGGTTTCGAAACCTCGGAGATGCCATATATGGCCAATATAAACCCAGACTTGGATGGGGATGAGCAGCCTCTCGATCCGGCAATGGAGCGGGTCCGCCGCAAAATGATCCGGCTTCTGGCTGTTTCCATCGGCATTATGGTGATTGGTCTTATGGCGGTGCTTGCCGCCATTGTCTACAAGATTAACCAGCCGGTGCAGGAAGCGACTGCCCCTGTACAGTCCGAGAGTCCGGGGCAACCTCTTGGCGCGGCTCTGGAAGGTGAGGCGATAACGCTTGATCCGGGGACCCGCATCCTCTCGCATAATCTATCGGATAATACACTTTCGCTCGAAACAAGACTTGCCAACGGTACGCGGCAGATCCTGGTCTATGATGTCGCGACCAAACGCGTGGTTGCGCGTATAGCGGAAGCCGCAGGCAATTAGGTGTAGCTGAAGAGTTGAGCCGTTCAGAGCGCTGGCGACAAATCACCATTGCACTTTGCCGCTTGCTTGATTATACCCGCCTGATTGCTACCCGCGACGCGCCCATCGTCTAGCGGTCAGGACACCGCCCTCTCACGGCGGGAACAGGGGTTCGATTCCCCTTGGGCGTACCAATTTACCCGCACATGATCCAGCGCCATATACTTAAACGATCTTTTGGAAGGCTGCGCTTGATGAGGTTGCCTCGATTTGAAATCATAACCAAAATTCGCCGTTCCGTTGTTTATCGAATTTTGCGGCCGCGCGCGCCTCGGCACCCGGTTAAATTCACGGGACCAGCAGTCGTTGTCGGCTCAGCGCCGGTTTCAACGATACCCGCAGGTTTTAGCCAACATTTCCACATTGTGACCGTCAATGGATCGCAAAGCGTCCTCGACAGCTGGGATGTTGACTCACCGGATGCGACCTTCATGCAATTCAATCAGGTCGAGGGGCAAACCACCAATGCTTTGCATGTGCGCAAGGTACTGAACGGAAAGCGCACCGGGCTGCTCTATGTCGTACGCTGGCCCAAAAGTCTGGCTCTGCTCCAGAAGGGTCTCGCCGCTTTCAACTATACCTATGACGACGTGAAAGTGATCAGCCGCTTTAAACGGATGGCAATGTACGAGGCCGTAATGGGGGGCCTCAATGTCGAAATCGACGACAATATGAAATTCTCTAACGGCATTACGGGGGTCTTCTATGCCATCCTCAGTGGCGCAAAGGCTATCATCATTACTGGCATCAATCCTGATTCTTCCGGACATGTTTATAATGATGCCAATCTGAAGCGTTTGCATGCTGGCACCGACAAGCAGATCCTGCAGGCCCTTATCGATCGAGGCTATCCGCTATTCACTGCAGACGTTGAAGTCGCCAGCGCGTCCGGCCTCCCCCTATGGACCGAAGATACGTTCAAAGAATTTACCGAAAGAAGCTCCGACGCAGTATCCAGCTAACAGAGCGGATAACATAAGAGCGCCCTGCAACCTGGAGGGACACAGGGCGGCTCTCGTTTCAAATCCAGACTACCTGACGATCAAATGGTTTTCCAATCGGGATCAACCGCGCTTGCAGCGGCGCGCCATTCATCGGCGTAATCCACATTCTGCCAGTCCTTGAACCATGGCCCACCATTGGTGAAGTGGACAGCGTTCGGATAACCGTTCGCGGGTTTTTCATTCCAGCCTTCCAGCCAATTCCATTCGACCGGGATCTCGCCGATTTCGTTGTCTTGTGCCCATTGCATCCGGTGCAGATAAGCGCCGCTCTCCCGGTTGATCAGTTCCGGCGTGAGCTTACGGGTCGATGGGTGATCGCAATTGAACAGCATGAATGACGACCAGTTTTTGCGCGGGTAACTGGTTTGCACCTTACCGTCCATCTTTGTGGCTTCCTTTGGCGTGTAATCGTGTTTGACGCAGATCACCGCTTTCGATTCATCCCGATATTCGAGTAGCTTTGCCACGTCGCCGAAGAACAAGAAATCGCAATCGCAAAAAAGCGCCCACCCCTTATATCCGGCGAGCCAGGGCGTGAAAAAACGTGAATAGGTGAATTCGGTCGAGGCCAGCGGATCGATATCACGCGTATAAGCTCCTTTCTCAACGAGTTCATCCAACTTGATCGGGATTACCCGCACAGGAATGGTCGCGTGTTTCAACGCTGTGCTCTTGGCGACTTCATAAGCGACCGGTTCGCGTGAGTCCCATCCGACGTAAATATCAAGATCATTCTGCATAATGCCTCGCTTTATATTCTGAGAGTCAGGGTATGGTTTTAAACGAAATGAGGAAAAGCAAAACCCCTCATTACCGCCAAATTGCGGCACAGATACTTGCTTGCACACGAGTATAGGAGCGTGGAGTGGTCATTGGGCGACACTTGACGTTCTATGCCTGCAAGTTTAATCGGTCGGTCTCCGGGGGTCACATTGACTAAAGAACCGGCTCTCTTTCAAGGCGGGACGACCTATTGAAACGACACAAATCTTTCTTGTTCCCAAGAATGGAAATCCCGTTTCCCTACCGTTCGGATAGTCCGTCCGCCTTTCCTACAAGCAAGAGCCATTCGCTACTTACGCATTGGCGCAACTTCAACGTGAAGAAGCGGCATGCTCCGGTTCAACTATATCCGCTTCGGAAGGGTGACATTCACCCCCTTGCTCCAGCGGATATACCCCTCATTTTTCTCACGCATAACAGCATTCAGTTTCTGCCATCATTCCTAGCGCACTACCGCAAACTGGGAATAACACGATTCCTATGCGTCGATGACCAGTCCACCGACGGCACGCGCGAAAGACTCCTTAAGGAGAATGATGTCGATGTCTTCGGTTCAGAAGTCCGGTACCGTCAGGCGAATGGCGGCAATCTTTGGCGTGAGGCACTGGTCCGGATTTACGGAACAAAACGCTGGTACATGAATGTCGATTGCGACGAATATTTTATTTATGACCAGTGTGAGACGCGGAAACTACCCGAGTTAATTGCGGGATTGGAGGCCAAAGGTGTGCTGCATTGCCCGGCGCCCATGATTGATTGTTACCCGTCGGACTCCCTCAAATCCGCGGTCTTCGACGGTTCAACAGATATTATGCCTTGGCAGGTCGCCAATACATTCGACAGGCGTGGGTATCGACTCATCCGGACAAATTCAACCATGTCGATGATGGGTGGACCCCGGGACAGATTGCTGGATGATCCCGAGAATTATGACGAGCTGATGAAGTATCCGCTACTTTATGTCGAATATGATATTGCGTTTACCATCAGCATCCATAAGCCGTGGCCGTTCGATCGAAACTTCTCGCCAATTTATGGTTCGCTTTTACATTTCAAGTTTTTCAGCGAAACGGAAGATTTCGTAAAAAAGGCCATCGAAGGTGGCCAATACTTCAAAGGTTCACGCGCCTATAAGACGATGCTGGAGGCTATCACTGCTGGAAAACTCGACAACCTTACTTCGGATGTCTCCGTAAGATTCGAAGACTCGAAGCAGTTGTCGGATCTTGGTTTCTTCAAGAGCGTGTTTTAAGTTTTCACACGTCGGCCGTTCGGGTACGTTTCTTCTTGACCTCAGCCATGCGCGGTTTGGTCTCGAGACCGCTCTTGTAAAGATTGTTGCGGTCAAGATTCCTGACGTCCCGCTCGCCGCATAGAGCCATCGTAATATCAAGTTCGTTGCGGATAATCTCCAGCGCTTCCGTGACGCCCTTCTTGCCCCCCGCGCCGAGCCCGTAGAGAAATGCGCGGCCGATAAAGGTGCCTTTGGCGCCAATGGCGAGAGCCTTCAGTACATCCTGTCCGGAGCGTATGCCGCCATCGAAAAGGACTTCGATCTTGTCGCCGACCGCATCGACAATGTCGGCAAGAACAGAGATCGACGAAGGTGCGCCATCAAGCTGGCGCCCGCCGTGATTGGACACGATGATTGCATCGGCGCCCGTAGAGACCGCCATTTTCGCATCCTCGACGTCGAGGATGCCTTTGATGATCAGCTTGCCGCCCCAGCGTTCCTTGATCCAGGCAACATCGTTCCAGGAGAGGCGCGGGTCAAATTGCTCCGCTGTCCAGGTCGACAATGACGACAGATCGCCGACGCCCTTGGCATGGCCGACAATATTGCGGAACGTGCGACGCTGCGTCTTGAGCATGCCCAGGCACCATTGCGGGCGCGTGGCCATCTGCCAGATATGTTTCGGCGTGAATCTCGGCGGGGCCGAAAGACCGTTGCGAATATCCTTGTGGCGCTGCCCGAGAATTTGCAGATCGAGCGTCAGAACCAGGGCCGAACATTTGGCCGCCTTGGCGCGATCGATCAAATTGTAGATAAAATCGCGATCACGCATCACATAGAGCTGAAACCAGAACGGCTTTGTTGTTGCTGATGCCACGTCCTCAATCGAACAAATGCTCATGGTCGAAAGGGTGAAGGGCACGCCGAACTCTTCGGCGGCTTGCGCTGCCAGCATCTCGCCATCCGCATGCTGCATGCCAGTAAGGCCGGTGGGTGCAAGTGCGACGGGCATGGATACTTTCTGGCCGATCATCGTACTTTCGAGTGTCCGGTCAGTCATGTCGACGGCTACACGCTGGCGCAATTGGATCTTGCGGAAATCCTCTTCGTTGGCGCGGTAGGTGCTCTCCGTCCAAGCACCGGAATCGGCATAATCGAAGAACATTTTTGGTACGCGGCGCTGCGCGATTTTTTTCAGATCAGCAATTTCAACTGTCTTTGGCATTTTTCCGTCCCGAAGCCCTTGATCTTTGTTCTTCATACTATTGGATGCATCAACGCAAGTGCCAGAATGAAATTCCTGCTTGGCAAGCACAATCCATATGCGGGTATATAATTCGTAGATAAATTCAATGACAAGGATTTGTCTTAACCCCACGAGTTTCGCTATGGTCGGCGACAACTCTGAATGCCGCATCAACAGGATCTAATTCGATGACAAAACAACCACTTCTCGTGCTTGGTCCGCTCATGCCTTATCTGCTCGAAGAGCTGGAAAAACGCTATGCAGTCGAGAAACTCTACGAGGAAAAGGATGCGCTTGGCTTTCTGCAAGCGCATGCAGGGCGCTTCCGTGCAGCGGCCACAAGCACCTTTACCGGGCTCAAGGCTGACATGATCGATCTGTTGCCTGCGCTCGAGATTGTTTCGTCGTTTGGTGTCGGTACCGATTCGCTCGATGTGGCCTATGCGAACAAGAAGGGGATCAAGGTCGCCAATACTCCGGACGTGCTCAACGAGGACACGGCAAACATGGCAATATCGTTGCTGCTCGCAGTAACCAGGGACATCGTTGCCAATGACCGGTTTGTACGGGAAGGTCGCTGGGCCAGAGGCGAGACACCGCCGCTGGCGCAAGGAATTGAAGGCAAAAAAGTCGGGCTGGTAGGGCTAGGGCGCATCGGCAGCGTCATCGCGGGAAAGCTTCTCGCTTTCGGCTGCGACGTGAGCTATCACACGCGCAACAAAAGAGGCGATGTTTCCTACACTTACTACGCTGATCTTGTTGCGATGGCCCGCGATTGCGCCGCCTTGATCGCCATCCTGCCCGGCGGTGATGCAACGCAGGGCATTATTTCCCGCGACGTGCTAAAGGCCCTTGGACCGCAGGGCACATTTATCAACATTGCACGCGGAACCGTGGTTGATGAGGTGGCGCTGGTGGAATTGCTGCAATCGGGTGAGCTTGGCCGCGCCGGGCTCGACGTCTTCGTAGACGAGCCTAATGTGCCCGAAGCCTTATACACCCTCGATAATGTCGTTCTGCAACCACATATGGGCAGTGCTACGGTTGAGACCCGGAAAGCCATGGCCGACCGGGTTGTTTCCAATCTGGAAAACTATTTCGCAGGCAAATAGAACCGCAATGCCGTGATGTTTATCCGAACACCACGGTCTTGTGACCGTTGAGCATGACACGGGATTCGAGGTGCTTCTTCACCGCCCGTGCCAGCACCCGGCTTTCGATGTCGCGGCCGGTGGCAACGAAATCCTCGGCGCTCATCGCATGGCTGACCCGTTCGGTCTCCTGCTCGATGATCGGACCTTCATCGAGATCCGGGGTGACGTAGTGCGCCGTCGCGCCGATCAGCTTGACCCCGCGCTCGAAGGCCTGGTGATAGGGCTTGGCCCCCTTGAAGCTGGGCAGGAAGGAGTGGTGGATGTTGATCACCTTGCCGAACAGCCGTTTCGACAGGTTGTCGGACAGCACCTGCATGTAGCGGGCGAGGATGACGAGGTCGGCGCCGGTGTCCTTGACGATCTGCAGCAGCGCCTCTTCCTGCTCCTTCTTGGTGTCCCTGGAAACGGGGAGCACATGGTAGGGGATGCCCTCGTGCTCGGCAAAGCGGCGGCTGTCCTCGTGGTTGGAGACGATGGCCGCGACATCGGCATCGAGCCAGCCCACCTTGATCTGGTAGATCAGGTGCAACAGGGCATGGTCGAACTTCGACACCATGATGATGATCTTCGGCTTCTTCGACTGGTCGACCAGGGTGGTCTTCATGTCGAAGCGCTGGATCGCCGGCTTGAGCACCCGTTCAACATCATCCTTCGTTGTGCCCTCAGCCGCAGTAAAGGCAATGCGCATGAAGAAGCGGTTGGTCTGCCGGTCCCAGAACTGGTTGCTCTCGGCAATATTGGCATCCATCCCGGCAAGTTCCGTCGTCACCGAGGCGACAATGCCGGGCTTGTCTTCACAGGAGAGGGTCAGGACGTAATTCTTGTCTGGCATGGGAACTCCGGATACAGGCGATCTGATCTCGTTGGATCATAATGAGCCGTGTTGAAACGCGTCGACACAAAAACGAAGCGCTCAGTCCTTTTTCCGGCATCATACCGGCAGGTCAAATGATCTTTCTTCAACCGGCGATGAGTTTTCGCCTCAAGCTTGTGGCTTGGTTCCGTACCAGCGCGGCGTGTAGACCCATTTGCCGCCATCGGCCCGGTCAAAGCTGCGGGTGAGGGAGGAGCCAACGATGATCACGGTCCGCATGTCCACCTGTTCCGGCGTCAGCTCCGCAAGGATGATCACCCGGATCGCCTCCGCTGGCCTGCCTATGTCGCGGCCGAGGACGATCGGCGTTTCGGGACTGCGATATTGGCGCAGGATCTCTATAGCACGCGGCAATTGCCACGGACGCTGCTTCGAGATCGGGTTGTAGAAGGCCATGGCGAAATCGGCTTCGGCCGCCAGCATAATACGCTTTTCGATAATGTCCCAAGGCTTGAGGTTGTCGGAAAGCGACAGGATGCAGAAATCATGCCCAAGTGGCGCGCCGCTCCGGCTGGCCGCGGCGAGGGCTGCGGAAACACCGGGCAGGATTTCCAGTTCGACACCATGCCAGGCTGGATCATCGGATTCGTGCAGAGCCTCGACCACAGCCGCTGCCATGGCAAAGACTCCCGGATCACCGGAAGAAATCATCACGACTGACCTGCCAGTTGCGGCAAGCTCGAAGGCATGGCGCGCCCGCTGCATTTCCTCGCGGTTGTCGGTCATGTGTACGGTCTGGTCCGGGCGGAAAGGCCCCCCCATACGGACATAGGTTTCGTACCCAAGGATATCTTCGGCGCGTTGCAATTCCTGTTTGACAGCGGGAACCATAAAATCGGGATCGCCGGGTCCAAGCCCTACGACGGCGAGCCTGCCCCTCTTGTGCCCGGCAAGGGTCATGTCCTTCGGGGCAGCAATGTCGATCGTGGTATTCGGCTGGAAGATCAATTCGCCCCTTCGCGGCGTGACATCGGAAGATGTCACCCGGATGAGGAGTTCACCATTGTCGTCCAACGGCAGCCGCGCTTCCCTGAGCCACGGTGCGTCTCCTTCGATTCTGACTGTTTTGCCTGCAAGAAGATCAGCGATGAAGGTTTTGCCATCCTCTGGATTTTTCAGGATGAATTCCGGAGGCGGAATGAGCAGGCACGTGCCGAAGCGAAGCTCTCCCGAGGTGGTAATAGCCGGCGTGACGTCGAGAATCTGCGCAATCTGCCGTGCAAGAACGTTGACTCCCGTGGTGCCGCCCAGAAGCGGAACCACGGCACTCCCATCATCGGCGACGGCAAGAACAGGCGGTTCCGCCCCCTTGTTGTCGAGAACCGCCGCCAGTGAGCGAATGGTAATGCCGGCAGCACAAAGGGCGATGATGGCATTACCACCCTGGTAGTGCTGGCGAATGGTTTCACCAAAATTGCTGAAGCTCACGTCGGCGCCTTCAACACGGCCCTCAAGGCCGTAGATGGTTGCGTCGGTCAAAGTCGCCTTGATACGAAGCGCCGTTTCCATACCAAGCGCCGAAAGGACCAGAAGAGCGGTCATTCGCCGCCGCCTTGCCACTTCTCGCCCGGTACCAAAATGAGCGAGAAGTAGGGCGAAGAGTCGGGATCAACCTCAGCGAGTGGGATGATACGCTGCGCATCCATTGTTGCACGTTCGACATAAAGCGCCCGGTCCATCAGACCGAGTTCCTCGATCACACCCCGCACTTTTGCAAGGTTCTTGCCGAGTTTCATGATTGCGGCGGCTTCAGTGACACCGAGCCGTACCTTCAAATCCTCCGCAGGCAGGACTCCGGATAGGACCGTCAGTGTCTGGTTGCGATAGACCAGAGGCGCGCCGAGTACGGCGGCACCGCCCAGAATTGAGCAGACGCCGGGCACGACTTCGGTTTGATAATCTTCGGCGAGGCGGTCATGGATATACATGAAGGACCCGTAGAAGAACGGATCGCCCTCGGCGATAACCGCCACGTCCTTGCCGGCGTCGAGGTGAGCGCGGAGGACACCGGTGATCTCGCCATAGAAATCGCTGACAATGGCTTCGTAATTCATGTGTGCGGGCAATATTTCGGTCGTGACAGGATAAATGAGGGGAACCAGCAACTGGTTATCGTTGAGATAGCGCTCGACGATGGTCAGTGCGTTGCCCTTCTTACCCTTGGCGGCATGATAGGCGACGACAGGCACGGCTTGCAGCAGCCGTAACGCCTTCAACGTGATGAGCTCCGGGTCGCCGGGGCCAACGCCCAGCCCGAAAAGCCGGCCTGGTTGCGGCATTATTCTTTCTCCGAAGCAAGGGCGTTGATCGCGGCCGCCGCCATGGCACTGCCGCCGCGCCGTCCATGCACAACGACATAGGGAATACCGCGGCTGTTTTCGGCAAGCGCGGCCTTGGACTCCATGGCCCCGACAAAGCCGACGGGAAAGCCAAGAATGAGCGCCGGCTTCGGCGCGCCCTCGTCAATCATCTCGAGCAGGCGAAAGAGGGCCGTCGGCGCGTTGCCAAAGGCGACGACTGCGCCCTGAAGATACGGACGCCACAGTTCTAGCGCCGCGGCCGAGCGGGTATTGCCCATGTCGCGAGCCAGCGCGGCAACGGAAGGATCGCCCAGGGTGCAGATCACCTGGTTATTGGCGGGCAGACGCGCACGGGTCACGCCTTCCGAAACCATGCGGGCATCACACAGGATCGGTGCGCCATTCAGCAGGGCGTTGCGGCCTGAAGCGGCTGCGCCTTCGGAAAAAGCGAGATCCTGAATTACATCGACCATGCCGCAGGCATGGGCGATGCGCACGGCAAGTTTTTCAAGGTCGGCCGGGATGCGGCTGAGATCGGCCTCAGAACGGATGATGGCGAAGGAGCGATCGTAGATCGCCTGACCGTCGCGGATATAATCAAGCATTGAGTGGCCCCCCGGAGCCGGAATTTTCGCCGATCAACTCGGCAGCTTCCTCGATAGTGACATTGGCAGCCAATAGCTTGCCAAAACGCGACGGTCCATTGGTCGCGAGCAGAAAGATGTCATAATGTCCCGGAGCGGTCGCGACCAGCGTGACTGGTTTTGCCGATGGCGAGGCGCAGGATTTGCTGCAACCGCTCATGTGAACCTGCGGAATGGCGGTCTTGTCACGCAACAGTGCAGCAAGTTTCAACCCATCCGACTGGGTGGCAGCCAAGGCAGAGCCACAGCCTGCCGCACCGGAACAACTGATCATCGTTGCAAGGGGCTCCTGCAAACTGGCGCTGAAGCCAAGTGATTCGAGACCGATGAGGGCGCTTCTTGCGTCATCGATCGATACTTCCGGCAACAGGACACTCTGCCATGGCGTCATGCGCAATTGTCCATTGCTGTATCTATCCGCGATGACGGCCAGCGACTGCAAAAGGTCCGGATCGAGCCGCCCAAGGGGTGGCATGGCGCCGACGAGACTATCCGTTCCGTCACCCCCCTGCCGCACGACGCCAAGATGGCCGTTCTGCCGTGGTATCGCCCTGCGCCAGGTGGCTAGCTCTTTGCATCGAGCAGTACAACCTAGCCTATGCTCGATTTGCTCGACGAGCATATCGGTGCCGGTTTCGGCTACCATATGGCGCAGGCGGGAAGCCGCGGGATGCAACCTGTTCCAGTCGATGAACAGATCGAGAATGTTCGTGACGAGATCAAATGCCTGCTCGGCACTGATGCTCCCGAGTGCAGGCTGATCACCGGTCCTCGTTGGAGGGATGCCAGCAACGCCAAAGGCGTAACGGGGAACACGGCAGTCCGGATCTATCGGGCTCAGCCAAAGGTCATGGGGATGGTCGACCATGGCAAGGCTCTCGCCGCCGTCGATGAGTATAGAGAATTTCGGAGACAGGTTTTGGTAGGTAGCATTGGTTTGCAGTGCCGACAGCACGCGGGCCGCCAAAGGCCTTGCATCGATCTTATTCGTGTGGAGACCGGCAATCGGACTAATCATGACGTTGCGCACGTCGTCGCCCTTGTCGGTCAAAGGTCCGAGCCCGGCCTCCAACAGCATTGCTATCAACGGATTTTCGGTATCCGGACGAACGCCGCGAATCTGCAGATTGGCGCGATTGGTAATCTCTATCACGCCATTGCCGAAGCACCTCGCCGTATCTGCCACGCTCCGCGCCTGATCGGCGCTGAGGTCGCCAAAGGTCAGCTTGACCCGGCAGATGGAACCGTCGAGCGCCCTTGCCATGCGAAACAGCCCCGGACAGGCGGAACGCCGGTCTTCGACAGTCGATTGCAGGGCAGGTTTGGATAACTGGTCCATGGCGTTCACGGTTTTACAGGATGGCTTGATGCGTGCCAACCTTTCTCATGATGGGGTGCTTCGTTGACCCATCGTATGCTTTCGGGCATGCATAGCGGCAATGTTTCAATGGAATGCATGATGGCGCAGTGGCTGACGGTTATCGGGATTGGCGAAGACGGGTATGGCGGTCTTGGTGCGAACGCCCGCGATGCGCTGGCACGCGCCGGTACAGTCTTTGGTGGCAAGCGGCACCTTGATCTCCTTCCCGCTGAAGTCGCGGCCAAGCGTGTCGCCTGGCCTGGGCCGTTTTCCGATGCCTATCCCATGCTGCTTGCGCTGCGTGGGCAACCTGTCGTCGCACTTGCAAGCGGCGATCCGATGCATTTTGGCATGGGCGCGACGCTGACGCGTTACATCGAACGCGATGAAATGCTGATCCTTCCCGCACCATCATCGTTTTCGCTCGGTGCGGCGGCCATGGGCTGGCCCATCCAGGATACCCAGTTGCTGAGCGTTCATGGGCGGCCCACGGAAACACTGTTCAGAGCATTCGCACCCGGCGCAAGGCTGCTCATTCTCAGCAATGACGGCGATACCCCTGCGCAGGTGGCGCGAATGTTGAGCGAAAGCGGATTTCAATCTGCGCATTTGACCGTGCTTGAGCATATGGGCGGGGATTCGGAGCGACGCATCGAAGGCGTTGCCGATGCATGGAATCATGCGCGCTGCGCCGATCTGAATGTGTTGGCGGTGGACTGCGGCATACCAGCGTCATCTTCTCGCTCTCATTCGACGCTTGCAGGATTGCCTGACGAGGCTTTCGAACACGACGGGCAATTGACAAAGCGGGATATTCGCGCGGTCACACTGGCGCATCTCGGGCCGCTACCGGGTGAATTGCTCTGGGATGTTGGCGCGGGCTGCGGCTCGATCGGTATCGAGTGGATGCGCACGCATCCTGCCTGCAGGGCACTTGCCGTCGAAGCCAACGAGAAGCGCCAGGGGCTGATCGTGCACAACAGCCGGGCACTTGGCGTACCGGATCTCAAGCTGGTTCGTGGCGAAGCGCCTGGGGCGCTCACCGGTCTCGCTGCGCCCGATGCAATTTTCATCGGTGGAGGTGTCAGTGATGACGGCGTGATGCAGACATGCTGGAAAACCCTGAAACCCGGTGGGCGGCTGGTTGCCAATGCGGTGACGATCCAGAGTGAAATGATGCTGGTTCGCTGGCGCGACACATATGGCGGAGAGCTTACCAAACTCAACGTTTCGCATGCGCAGCCTCTTGGGAGCTTTGATACATGGCGTGCTGTTTTGCCGGTGACGATATACTCGGTTCGTAAGTCAGGTTGATTGAATCGATTAAACCGGGGTGCACGACAGGCTGGAGACAGGTTTGTGGCGTCTAAGGGCGACGGGAGATTGCAATTTGGTGTGAATTCATATTCAAACGGCGCATAAACCACGTTCTTTCGGTGGTTATCGCCGTCCTGAATTCCCATCTTTAAATGCAATCAGGGAGTCTCAAGCAGGAATTACGTATGGCAACCTATAAATACTTCATCTGGCCGTTTCTTTTTACATTTGTGGGACTGGCGCTGGGCACATGGATAGGTTTCGTCTATTCCGGAACAGTGCAGGGCGCACTCTCCGTTCTATTCATCTGCGCTGTGCTGGGTATTCTGGAAATCTCGCTTTCCTTCGATAACGCGATCGTCAACGCCAAGATATTGCGCGATATGACGCCTGTCTGGCAGCAGCGGTTTCTGACATGGGGCATCATCATTGCCGTGTTCGGCATGCGCATCATCTTTCCGCTTGCGATTGTCGCGATTGCCGCCTGGATTGATCCCATATCCGCATTGAAACTCGCCATCTCCAATCCGGAAGAATATGCGCGCATCATGCAGGAGGCTCATGTCGGTATTGCTGCCTTTGGCGGGACATTCCTGTTGATGGTGGGGCTCAAATTTTTCTTCGACCACGAGAAAGACGTTCACTGGATCAAGGTTATTGAAAGCCACGCCTCGCGTTTTGCCTCGGTGCAAGGCATCGAAGTCGCCGTGGCGCTCATCCTGATCATCTTCTTCTCGCGGCAACTGGAAGGCGCGGAATCCGTGACCTTCCTGACCGCCGCCATCTATGGGCTTCTGACCTTTCTTATCGTCGAAGGCCTGGGCGCTATCCTCGATGCGACCCAGGAACAGATGGATACGATCCACAAGGGTGGCCTTGGCGCGTTCCTTTATCTGGAAATGCTTGACGCCAGCTTCTCGTTCGATGGTGTCATCGGTGCCTTCGCGCTCTCGACCAATCTGTTCGTGATCGCCATCGGCCTTGGCATCGGCGCTTTCTATGTGCGCGCGCTCACCATCATGATGGTGGACAAGGAAACGCTCGGCCAGTACCGATACCTCGAACACGGCGCCTTCTATGCTATCCTTGTGCTGGCGGTAATCATGTACTGCCAGACCCTGTTCCATATTCCGGAAGTGATCACTGGTGTCATCGGCGCTGCGCTGATCTTCTTCTCGCTATGGTCGTCGATTGTCTATCGCCGCCGCAATGGGGAGGCGCAGGAAGCCTGAGAGGGTTGGCTGCGATGCATCCAAAAAGCCATCCGACGGTTCGGGTGGCTTTTTTCATGGAACTGGTGATCTACCAAGAGTGGTGGTGATCCCGACTGGATTCGAACCAGTGGCCTACAGATTAGGAATCTGTCGCTCTATCCTACTGAGCTACGGGACCATATGCCCTGACATACTGTTTTTCGACGCCGACGCCAAGTCTGAAGATGCGCAGAAATTTCTGCATTTTGACGACAATCAGGACGAGGGCGGAAGCGCGCTTTCTGCTAACTGAACCCAGTAGCTGATACCATGCGGGATCGCGTCGTCATTGAAGTCATAGGCGGGATTGTGCAGCGATGCGGTGTCGCCATTGCCGATGAAGATGAAGGCGCCAGGCCGAGCCTCCAGCATGTAGGAGAAATCCTCACCCGCCATCATCGGGGCGACTTCTTCATTGACCGCGCCATTTCCGGCTATATTGCGAGCTGTCTTCGCTGCAAAGTCCGTCTCGTGACTGTGGTTGAACGTCACGGGATAGTTGCGGGCATAATGAACATTTGCCGTTGCACCCAAAGCGACGGCGACACCTTCGGCGACCTCGACCAGGCGTTTCTCGGCGAAATCACGCATTTCTGGACGCAATGTGCGGACCGTGCCTGCAAGCTCGGCCCTTTGCGGGATGATGTTGTGGGCATCGCCTGCGTGAAACTGGGTGACGGAGAGAACGACGGAATCCAGCGGATCGGTGCCGCGCGAGACGATGGTCTGCAAGGCATTGACCAGTTGTGCGCCAATGACAACCGGATCGATTGTCCGGTGCGGCTGTGCCGCGTGACCGCCGCGGCCTTCGACGGTAATCGTGAACTCGTCGGTCGCCGCCATGATGGGTCCCTTGCGAATGGCAAACTCGCCGATGGGAAGGCCGGGAATATTGTGCATGCCATAGACTTCAGAGATGGAAAAGCGCTCCATCATGCCGTCCTTGACCATTTCGCGGCCGCCGCCGCCGCCTTCTTCTGCGGGTTGGAAGATCACGGCAACGGAACCCTTGAAATTGCGTGTCTCGGCCAGATATTGCGCTGCGCCCAGCAGCATCGCCGTGTGACCGTCATGACCGCAGGCATGCATCTTGCCGGCACTCTGGGACGCCCAGGGCTTGCCGGTGATCTCGGTCAGCGGGAGTGCATCCATATCGGAGCGCAGGCCCACCGTTGGACCTTCGCCATGGCGCCCGCGTATAATGCCGACGACGCCAGTGCGGCCGATGCCCGTTTCCACCGCATCGCACCCGAAAAGACGCAGTTTATCCGCGACGAACGCGGCGGTTTCGTGCACGTCGAACATCAGTTCCGGGTTCTCGTGCAGATGGCGTCGCCACTGCGAAACCTCGTCCTGCATTTCGATTGCGCGATTGAGCAAGGGCATTTCGAAAATAACTCCAAATCCGGATCTGACATTTCGGTGAACAGAATAAAGGTGTTTTGCCTTTTGCCTGCCACATAAGATAGATAAGGCCATTGCCGCCCGGCGTGAAGCGCGGCTTAATGCCTTTTCAGGTTCTTTATACAAACGGTTCGGATTTCAGGAATGCGGAAAACTGTAGCACTCTTTCTTTCGGGTTGCGTCGTATCGGCGGTTGCCGGGGTATCGACGGCATTCGCCGGCGCGAATATTACCGTTGACGCGGGTACCGGCGAAATCCTTTCCCAGGAAGATGCTTTCCAGCGGTGGTATCCCGCCTCTACGACCAAACTGATGACGGTCTACGTTGCGTTCCGCATGATTCAATCTGGTCAAATTACGCTCGACACGCCGATCAGGATCACGGCCCTTGCCGCCAAACAGCCGCCGAGCAAGATGGGATACAAGGTCGGGTCTGAACTCACCCTCGACAATGCCCTCAAGATCATGCTGGTCAAGTCTGCCAATGATGTCGCCATGGCGGTTGGCGAGACTTTGGGCGGCTCATCGGACAAATTTGCTGCAATGATGAATGATGAAGCCAGACGTCTTGGGATGTATGGCTCGCATTTCGTCAACTCGAACGGGCTGCATTCGGACGACCACTATACGACGGCACGCGATATGGCGATCCTGACCCTGCAATTGCGCCGGGAATTTCCGCAATATGCGCACTACTTCGATATTGAAGCCATCGACTATGGCGGCAAAAAGCCTCAACCGAATCTGAATGCACTGATCGGCCGCTTCCAGGGCGCCGATGGCATGAAGACCGGGTTCGTTTGCCCCTCCGGCTACAATCTGATCGGCTCGGCGACCCGTAACGGCAGGACGATCATCACCGTCGTCCTCGGTGAGTTGAAGCTGACGACGCGCGCGACAAAGGCAGCGGAATTGCTTGCCAAGGGTTTCGAGACCCATGGAACTGGTGCGACAATTGATACGCTGCAGCCTTATGGTTCACCAACCCGCGACGTGGCGGTCAATATGCGCCCAACGGTCTGTTCCAAAGAAGTGTCCGGCTCGGATACCTGGGACGGGAAGGACCTGGAGGGTCATATTGTCCAGGGGTCACCCTATATGAACCGGATGGATCATGAACCGGCATTGGAAAAGGTGGCATTGCTGCCCGCGAAGATAAATTTGGTTGGTATGGAGATGAACCGGATTCCGGTTCCCATGCCACGGCCGGATCGGTCGTCGGTGACTGACGCGAGCAATGCAATGAAGGCGGTAAACTAGTGGCTGATGCTCCAATACCGGTTTCGGTGCTCACGGGCTTTTTGGGCTCTGGCAAGACGACCTTGCTCAATCGGCTGCTGAAAGATCCGGCTCTTGCCGACACGGCCGTTATCATCAACGAGTTTGGCGATGTGGGCATTGATCATCTGCTGGTGGAGAAAGCCAGCGAGGGCATTATCGAGCTTTCCGACGGTTGCCTGTGCTGCACCGTGCGCGGCGAATTGGTCGACACGCTGGCGGACCTGATCGACCGCGTGCAGACTGGCAAATTGCAGCGCTTAAAACGGGTGATCATCGAGACCACCGGTCTTGCCGATCCAGCACCGGTTTTGCATGCCATTATGGGGCATCCTGTATTGCTTCAGGCCTTCCGTGTCGACGGCGTCATCACGACCGTCGACGCGGTCAACGGCATGGCGACGCTCGATGCACACGAAGAAGCGGTGAAACAGGCTGCCGTGGCGGATCGCATCGTCATAACCAAGACGGATTTGCCGGAAGCTGCGCAAGACCTTCCAGCGCTGCGTGCGCGTCTGTCAGCGCTCAACCCCGGTGCTGATCTGATCGATGTCGGTGACCAGCGTACTGGCTATGCGGCGCTATTCGAGTGCGGTGTTTATAACCCCGAAACAAAGACGGTGGACGTGCAGCGCTGGCTGAAATCCGAAGCCTACCGCGATCGCGGGCATGAACGCGGTGAAATCGATCACCACCACCACGGGCATGGCCACGACCATGATGCCCACGATCACCATCACCATGATGTCAACCGGCACGACGCGTCGATACGTTCATTCTCGCTGAAGCATGACTCACCTGTGGCACTATCCAGCTTTGATATGTTCCTCGACCTGCTGCGCTCGACGCATGGCGAGAAACTGTTGCGGGTCAAGGGCATCGTGCAACTGGCGGATGATCCGGAGCGTCCGCTGGTCATCCATGGCGTGCAGCAGATTTTCCATCCGCCGGCAAGGCTCGCCGGCTGGCCAGAGGGTATTCGCGAGACGCGTCTGGTGATGATCGTCAAGGATTTGCCGGAGAGCTATGTCACCCAGCTTTTCAATGCATTTCTGGGCCAGCCACAGATCGACATGCCGGACGGCACGGCGCTGTTCGACAATCCTCTGGCAATATCGGGCGTGAAACTGCGCTGATTATCCGCGCTCGATGTGGAAGCGATGACCGCCGTCGATGCTGAGCGTTTCAATCAGCCGGTGGCCGTCGTTCAGGCAAAAATTCGGCATGTCGATCACGGCCAGGGGATCGCTCGTCTCGACCCATATCCGGCTCCCAGCAGCCATGTCCTGTAGTTTCCTGCGTGTCTTGAGCACTGGCAAAGGGCAATTCAGACCGCGAAGATCGTAAAGCTCGGCATCCATACAATGCTCTTTCTGCAGTCTAGTTGCCGATAATCTTCCACCAGGCCTTTTTAACAGGGGCTGGCTGTTCGGCCGCGGGCGCAGGCGCTCCTGGGGTCAGCGCTGCAGTGGTCTGCGGGGCTGGTGCCGGCTGCTGAACTGTAGGTGCGGCGGGGACGGACATCGGTGCAGCCGAGGCGGTCATTTTCGTCATGCGGCTTCTTTTGGAGGCTTCGCGCTCTTCCTTGGCCTTATCCGCGGCAACAGCGGAAGCAAGCCGAACCATGACTTGCGGCTTCGATGCAGCGTCCTTATCCTGCGGGGACAGGGAAGGCGGTTCCTGAGTCACACGTTCACCGCGCGCGCGGCGGGCGCTCCAGTCGGCGATGATCTTGGCTTCGGTGAGACCCTGGATGGAACGGCTCGGCGGCTGGATCCTGCCCTTGCCGACCATGGACGAGAAAGCCGTCTCGTAGCTGGTCTGATAGGATTGATAGGCCATCTTCAACGATTCGGGCTGATCGGAAGGCGGACAGGTGCTAGTTGCGGCAATCGGCGCATTGGGATCGGAGGTGTGGTTGAAGACATATTTCTTCTCGCACACATCCACCTTCGGCGGCACCTTGGTGATCTCGAAATGATCATAGCCTTCCTTCAGGTTCTTCCAGAAAGTGTAATTCGGATCTTCGCGATAGCGCGCCATGTTGGCGGCAGTCATGCGGAACGGAAAGGCTTCAAGCTGGATCGAGTCCTGACCACCCTTGAAGGCATCGCGCGCAAAAGCATAGATTTGCGCGACCTGAGCATCGGTCATCGAGTAGCAACCCGAGGACGAGCAAGCGCCATGTACCATCAAATTCGCGCCGGTGCGGCCAAGGGCGCGGTCCAATCCGTTGGGAAAGCCGGTGTTGAACGACAGGTAATAGCTTGATTTCGGGTTCATTTGTGCCGGGCGTACCGCATAGAACCCTTCTGGCGCCTGACGGTCGCCTTCGATGAATTTGGGCCCCAGTTTGCCGGACCATTTGCAGATCTGGTAGCTGGTGACCATGTCATAGCGGCCATTGTCCTTGCGCTTCCAGACTTCAAGGACGCTTTCTTCCTTGAAAATGCGGAACATGACTGGCGACGTGGTGCTTATGCCCTTCGCCTTCATGCTCTTCACCAGCTTTTCCGGTAATTGGGTAGCCGCACCATTCGGCGAAAGGTCGTCGATCGACGAACCCTGGCATCCAGCCAGGAACAGGACGAGCATCAATGGCGCCAGGATATGTGTCGGTATCTTCATCACTGCAATTATTACCGGTTTGCCAGTCTCATTTGCCAAGGACCAAATCGTGCGGATTTGCCATCCGCAACCCCATAAATGCATCCGTTATAGTTGATAAAGCCTTACCGCAACTGCGCAAATTGCTCAATCACGCAAATGTCACCTGCAACAAAGACTGGGCGGATTTATGGCGAAGCAGACAGGATTCCACCGTAAAACACCGTCTTCTATCCGGCCGAAAAGAGCGGCCAATAAAAAAGGCGGTGCAATGCACCGCCCTTTTTGAACTCACAACGAACGGAATTAGCCGTTCAGAGCGTCCTTCAGAGCCTTTGCAGGCTGGAAGGCAACCTTCTTTGAAGCTGCGATTTTGATCGTTGCGCCGGTCGCTGGGTTACGGCCTTCGCGGGCGGCGCGCGACTGAACCTTGAACTTGCCGAAACCTGGCAGCGAAACTTCATCGCCGGCTACTACGGAATCGGTGATACCCTTAAGAACGCTATCAACAATCGCCTTGGACTGAACCTTTGTAAGACCCTGATCAGCAACGAGCTTCTCGATAAGATCGGACGTATTCATTTGGCGGTTTCCTCAGTATATTCGTTGATCGGAGGCGTCTGTATGGCACGCGATTCCCGCCCTGTCATCAGGAAGAGCACGCAAAAAGCGGGTTTATACCCAGTGTTTACAGGGTTTTTTGAAAAACCGGCTATGAAATTCGGGATTGAGCACTGTCGGAGCTTGCAAACCGGCTTAAGTGATTCGGGTAGCGCGGGGCGGAATCAGGCATTGCGGGTCCCAAGAACATCCGACATCTGCCATATGGGCGGGTCGCCGATGTGACGGACCAGATGATCGATGAAGGCGCGAACCTTTGCCGAAACATGCCGGGTTGGTGGATAGACCGCATATATCTTGTAGGGAAGCGGCCGGGCTTCGGTGAGCACGGCAATGAGGGTCCCGGCGCGCAATGCGTCGGCGGCGATGAACATGGGAAGCAGGACCAATCCCAAACCCGCGATTGCCATATCGCGCATTGCCTCACCATTATTGGCGACGATACGTCCGTGCATCGCCACAGAGATCGGCTCGGCGGGAGAGGCCAAGTTCTCGAATTGCCACAACTGGCTGGTATTGACGTTCGAATAGTCGATGCAGGCGAAACCGCTTAATTCTTCAAGGTTCCTCGGCAGGCCATTGGTCGCAGCAAAGTCCGGGCTGCAGCAAATGACGCGGGCGTCTGTACAGAGTTTGCGGGCAATCAAGCTTGAATCGCGCAGGATGCCGATGCGGATACCGACATCGTAACCGCCACGCACCAGATCGACCATGCGGTCTTCAAATTCCACGGCGATTTCGAGGTCGGGATACTGCCGGGCGAAATCGGCGATCATGCGGCCAAGATAAAGCGTTCCGAATGTCATGGGGGCGGCGATACGCAGATTTCCGCGAATAGCGCTGTGCCGTTCGCCAACCGTATCGGCAGTCTCGGTGATCTCGCGAACCAGGGGCCTGATACGCTCGACAAAATCCAGCGCATTGTCGGATGCAGTCAGTTTTCGAGGCGATCGCTGAAACAGTTCTATGCCCAGAGCGCCTTCCAAATCCGTGATGCGTTTGCTGACAACAGATTTCGACAGGTTGAGACGCGCCGCCGTGGCAGTAATACTGCCGGTTTCCATCACATCCAAAAAAGTGAGAAGATCGTCAAACCGCCACTTCATGGTTCTACCATAGTGCACACAGTGGTGACTTGGAAGGCTAGTTTGCCCTGTTCGTTCGTTCTGAACGAACATGAGTTGCAAAGAACCGCTCTTTATTGGGGGAGGAGCAGCGCAGATATTCACTCCAACGGCGATCGAGCCGCAACAAACCAATTCAGGAGGCTTCAATGACCTTACAACTGACGGGCGTTCATCACCTGACTGCCATCACGGCGAATGCGCCGGAAAATCTGCGCTTCTATACCCAAACCCTTGGCTTGCGGCTCGTCAAGAAAACCGTCAACCAGGATGATACGAGCGCCTACCATCTATTCTATGCGGACGGTGAAGCAACGCCAGGAACCGATCTGACATTCTTCGACTGGCCAGTTGGCCCCGAGCGTCGTGGCACGCACAGCATCTCGCGCACCGGTTTGCGCGTTGGTAGCAAGTCCAGTCTCGATTGGTGGAAAGCCCGCTTTACTGAACTTGGCGTGAAATCCGGCGATGTTGCCGAGGTCGGCGGCTATGAATCACTTGATTTCGAGGATGCTGAAGGACAGCGGTTCCGTTTGATCAATGATGGCGGTGCCGGGCCATCGCATCCCTGGGACAGGAGCCCGGTTCCTGCGGAGCACCAGATTCGCGGTCTTGGCCCGATCACTATCAGCGTGCCTGACATCACCAATACGGAAGCCATCCTTCTGCATGTAATGAACATGTGTCAGGTCAATACATATCCGTCTCCGGATGGTGCGGGCCATGTCCATGTATTCGCCATGGGTGAAGGCGGTCCGGCAGCTGAGCTGCATGTTGCGGTTCAACCAGACCTTGCCGTTGCAAGGCAGGGCGCGGGCGCCGTCCATCATGTGGCGTTTCGTGCACCGGACGTGCAGCAATTGCATGAATGGACCGAGCGGTTGAAGGGATTCCGCATGCCGTCAAGCGGCGAGGTCGAGCGTTACTACTTCCGTTCGCTGTATTTTCGCGAGCCAAATGGCATTCTGTTCGAAATCGCGACGGATGGTCCGGGCTTCACAGTTGACGAGCCACTGGAGACGCTGGGTGAAGGGCTGTCGTTGCCGCCCTTCCTCGAAGGCAAGCGTGCCTCCATTGAGGCCGGACTCAAGCCGCTGGTATAAACGTAATAGCTGAAGAACAGGCCGACTTAACACCGGCCTGTTCTTCTATGAAATCAGCCATTGCCGGACAGCCTCGATGTCGTGCGGTCCGGTTTCATGACCGGCCGATACGCTTTTGGTCGCAATGTCGGCGCCGGCTTTCTTTAATTCCGCTTCGAGCGCGGGCGCGTGTGCCCCAAAGAGGTCGTGGTCGCCGGTGACGGCAAGAATTCTCGTGTCCCCGAGATCAGCTTCCGGCGTTTCTTTGAGAACCTTCGTTGCCCGCAAAAGAACTGCTTTGCGAACCAAGCCTGGATGCAACTGCATCATTGCGGCAAGCAGGTTCGCGCCATTGGAATAACCGAGAAAGGCCGTCTGCTGGAGATCGAGTCCATAGGCCTCGACCGCGCCCTCAATGAACGCGGCAAGTGCCTCGGCTTCGGAGCGAATGTCCTTCTGGTCGAAGCTGAGTGGCCCAAAACGCCGGAACCAGCGGGCCGAACCTTCTTCATTGCTGCGCCCGCGCAGCCCGATCAACGTTGCATCGGGCGCCACCTTTGCAGCGAGAGGTATAAGACTGGCTTCATTACCGCCGGTTCCATGCAGGAGGACCAGCGTTTGTCCGTTTGGTTGGTCTGGCGTGTAGACCCGATGAATGAAGGGAAGTTCGCGATAGATGAAGCGCTCTTCCCTCGGAAGACCGAATTGCGGCAGCATCACTTTCAGGTTTTCTGCTTCCGCGGCGAAATGCGGCGGGATGAACAGCCGGGAACCGAGAGTTTCCGGTTCCTCGTCGATCAGCATGCCGGGGCCATCGGTCGCCATTTCGAACAGTGTGCCGCCGGGCTCGCGCACATAGATGGAATGGAAATATTTGCGGTCATGCATTGCTGTTGCATCTGCACCTTCCGCTATCAGACGATCATAGGTTGCGTTGACTTCTGGAATATCCGCAGCGCGAAAGGCGATGTGGTCAATCGTCCCGGTGCCGGGTGCGGAACTCCAGAAGCCCGTTGCATCGCGAACGTCGACACAATCACCGGATGCTGAAACCATTCTTGTGATCGTCTCGCTTTGATCGCTGGCGGTGTATGAGAAATAACTTTCGAGGAAAGTACATGTTTCCTGGGGTTTTTCAGTGAGGATCGTTGCACCGCGAATATGCCGTATCGCATCAGCTGCAGGAATTCCGTCGCTAGGCCAGATATCTCCGGCCTTGACGCTTTCCGACCCCACAAGTTTCACGATGACGCCGTCTGGATCGAAGAGGCGAACAACCGGCTCGCCGAATTCCTGTGCCGGCCCTGATGTTGCGACGTTGAATTGCAGGGCGCGGGTCAGCCAGAAGCCGATGCTTTCGGGTGCGATAGCCAGCGCAATCTCACTGGGCTGTCCATAGCCGACACGGCCGGGTGAGCCATCTTCCCAAACAAGAAAGGTAATGAGCGATCCAGGTGTGCCGGTCCCATCTCCATACAAAAGGTGGAGCTGGGTCGCATCCTCGTAACCACCCGTTTGCTTGACGAGACGCAGACCGAGGAAGCCGACATAGAAATCGACGTTTTCCTGCACCTTGCGCGTGATCAGTGTGATGTGGTGGATACCGCCCGCCATAAATGTCTCCCGTCTGTCAGTCTTCGACTGTTACGAGGAAAGGGTGAGGGGTGCAATGCTGCCATGCGGCGAGGCTATGGTCCAAAAAACAACACCCACCGCGGGAGGAGGTGCGGTGGGTGCTATTTGTAAAGACCGGCTGGGAGGGAGGAGTGCCGGTCTTTAGACGTCCGTGGCTTGGGAGGAGGAGTACCCCGGACGTGAATTATATTCGATTACTGAGCCGAAGCGGCCTTCTTGGCGACGAAGGAGATATCGCCGCGGGAGATGCCGAGGTCATTCAGTTCACGTGCGGACAGGCGGCTGAGTTCCGTGACGGTGTCACGATAGCGGCGCCAGTTATTGTAAGAGCGGATCAGATTCATTTCACTCACCTATAAGTTCTTGTTTGTTGGATCATTTCTCGATCGGTGAGCTGGATATAGTGAACGGCTGGCGAAACTTGCAGTGACGTTTTTGCATAGCTGCTTTGCAACGAACTGGGGGATCAATCAGGCGGAATCTGGGCGCTCAAACTAATGCCACAATCAGACCCGCGCTTTCGCCTTCGATGTTCTGGATGAAGAGCGCCGCTGCGTCTGTTTTACCGCCCGCTCGGCCCGCTCCTTGTCGGCTTTTTTGGCGGCGGCTTCACATTGCCTGCGGAATTTTTCGACTTCTTCCTCGGTCAGGTGTTCGATGCCAATGAAGGCGTTCTTGGCCTCGGTAACACGGACGAGTTCATCGAGTTTGGCCTGTATCGCAACCCCGTCACGGTTTTGTGTGTTCTGGATAAGGAAAACCATCAGGAAAGTGATGATGGTTGTACCGGTGTTGATGATCAGTTGCCAGGTGTCCGAGAAACCGAAGATCGGGCCACTGATGCCCCATACAACCACGATCAGACAGCATAGAACGAAGGTAAGGGGTTTGCCCGCTGCCAGCGCAACCTTGTTGGCGATCCGTGTGAATAATTTGCCAAACATCATCTGGCTCCGCTCGTGAACCGGCGATGACGCCGGCTATCGATAACAGCGCGATACCTGAAATCGTTCCATAAGCACTCACGGCATCAGAAGTTGTGGCCTATCGATAACCGGTGGCATCGGCCGGCTTTCCGGCATCCTGCACTTCCGGAACATACCGCCAAGCGTCGGGACGGGAGCCGTCAAGGTCAGTAAAGCCATAGATCTGGGCCAATCCACCGCTGGAAAGCGATTGCCCGTTCCAACGCGAACGATCCGGATCAGCCGCAAGAGCCGCAACGGCACGCCCGACGAACCTCGGGGTCTCGGAAATCACAAAGTGCGGTATCCTCGCCGTCGCATCGCGCCAGTTTTCCTCGGTCACGCCAAACGCCTCCAGCATCATCTCCGAACGCAGCCACCCCGGCGTCAGGCAGACCGATGTAGCGCCATGCGGTGCGAGATCTTTGGCATGCGCCCATGCCATGCGGTTCACAGCCGTTTTCGCCAGATCGTAGAAGGGCGAGAGCCGGTAGTGGTCCGCATTGTATTCGGCAGTGCCGTCGGTCACCTCGACCAGAAGTCCTCCGGGACGCTCGATCAGCAGCGGGAGCGCATGATGCGCCGTTATCAGATGCGTATCGATGCCAAGCCTTAGCATGCGCAATCCGTTCTGAAGGTTGTGCTCCCAAACAGGCTTGTTCCATTCGAAAAGCTTCTCCCCGCCCCAGATATCGTTGACAAGCACGTCAAGACGGCCCTGTTCGGAGCGAATGCGATCAACCAGATTTCGAACGTCGTCAGGAACGAGGTGATCGACCTGAACTGCGATGCCTTTGCCACCAAACGCGGATACCAGCTCCGCCGTTTCCTCAATAGTTTCGGGACGCGCATATTTGGATTGCTGGTTGCGCGTTGTCCGTCCGGTCACATAGACCGTTGCTCCGGCCGCCCCCAATTCAACTGCAATACCCCGACCCGCGCCACGCGTTCCGCCGGCGACCAATGCGACTTTGCCTTCTAACGTCATCGAACCCTCCCAAAACTGTAATTTACCCGTTAACGGATTGGTATCGGCTTTAGAATTATATATAAATGATTATTCGGTTATAAATGGATGTCAAGATGACTCGACCTAAAACGCTATCTGACGAGAGTGTATTGAAGATCGCTTACCAGTTGATACATGAGCACGGACCGGAGGCACTCACCTTTGCGCGACTGGCAAAGGCGTGTGGTCTTTCTCCTGCAACGCTCGTTCAGCGCTTCGAGAACATGGCTGGGCTCAAGCAAAATACCTTGCTTTATGCCTGGGATCGATTGGATGAGAAGACGGCAAAGCTCGCAGCCATCGTCCCAAAGACCGCCGAGGGCGCGGTCGAACTTCTGATAGCGCTTTCTAAGGACTATGGAGGGATCGAATCCTACGCGGAAGGCTTGCTCGTCCTACGCGAAGATCTCCGTGACCCCACTCTTCGGGCGCGCGGGGCAGCCTGGAAGGTTATATTGTCGAATGCTCTTGAAGATTGCTTTTCTGGGGTGCCGAATACACCGCCGGAAATAGGGCTGCTGATGGCCTCGCAATGGCAAGGTTCACTTCTCTGGTGGAGTTTCGATCCGCAAGAAAAGGTGGAACGTTTTGTTGAAGACAGTCTGAACCGCTTCGTTCGCGCCATCATCGCGTCGGGCTCAGCTCAATCTTGACGAATCTTCGAGCTATGGCTGCTCGCGAGACCGCACGCGTTTCGACAATCTGTTGATTATGAGGAGATTTTAATGGCGCGCCCGAAACGATCAATCCTCTGACCCCCAGTTTGATGCCGAACTCGGAACCCATCGCTTCAATGCCAATCCAAGCGGCCGGGAACGATAGCCGAGGAGAAGCGCGTCTATAACAAGCTTGTCTTCCCGAACCATCGTGTCTCACAAACACTCAAATTGGGCAGGAGCGTCTTCGAGGCGTCGACAGCGACGACCTGCCAGTCGTCGCTGCAGTCCGTTCCGAACTCGCCGATGCCACAACGTCATCGGCCGCAGACATCACTCAACTTCTTATGAACGCTAGAAGATCCGCATTGATGACGTCGGCATGGGTCGTGCACATTCCGTGCGGATACGTCTCGTAGACCTTTAGTGTCCCATGTTTCAAAAGCTTCGCCGACAGGAGCGCGGAGTCGGCGATAGGGACGATCTGGTCGTCGTCGCCATGCATTACGAGCGTAGGGACGTCGATCACTTTCAGGTCTTCGGTGAAATCCGTTGCCGAAAAGGCTTTGATGCAGTCGTAGTGCGCTTTTGCTCCCCCCATCATGCCCTGCCTCCACCAGTTCATGCGGAGTGGATCGGATATGGTCGCGCCTTCGCGGTTGAAACCATAGAACGGGATCGGGAAATTCCAGTAGAACTGCGAGCGGTTGGCCGCGAGTTCAGTACGCAGACCATCCAAGACTTCAATCGGCAAACCGCCCGGGTTCGCAGCGGTTTTCACCATGATCGGGGGAACGGCACTTATCAGCACCAGCTTGGCGACGCGATCCTTGCCGTGGCGTGCGACGTAGTGGGCAGCTTCGCCGCCGCCGGTCGAATGCCCAACATGAATGGCGTCCCGCAAGTCGAGCGACGCTGCCAGTTCGGCGAAATCGGCAGCATAGGTATCCATGTCATTCCCGGTGGCGGTTTGGGATGAGCGTCCATGTCCACGGCGGTCATGAGCGATGACGCGGTAACCCTTGCCCAAAAAGAAGAGCATCTGGGTATCCCAATCGTCGCTGGAGAGCGGCCAGCCGTGATGAAAGACGATCGGCTGTCCCGTTCCCCAGTCCTTATAGTAAAGGTCGGTACCATCCTTGGGTTTGAGTATGCCCATGTCATTCGTCCTTTCGCCTTGATTGCTGGAACTGGTTGGTGGAATACGTTCGGCACTGAACGCCAGTGAAGGCAATGCCGCCAAAACCGTCGCGCTAGCCCCAAGCAGAAGCAGGTCACGACGAGACGCGTCGATTGTTTCAATCGGTGTATGGTCATTCATGCGGCAATCTCCTTGCGGGGCGGAGCCGGACAGGTGGGATGCTCGCCTGCCAATTCGTTGGCTGCAGGAAGAAACCGGAAAAACCCCTGCATTCATCATCTCTGTCGCGTCCGGTTAACACCGCTCTCACATCAAAATTAGCTGAGATGCCGAGCTCAGACATCCCATCCATAGGTTTGGATGGCTCCTACCGAAGGTGATAACGCGCAAGACGAATTGGAGGTGGCTTGATGACCACAAGTGACTGGGTTGCTATAATCTGAAGGCTGGCTCAGCGAACGCCGCCGCATCCGCAGCGCCTGATCGCAACCCATGAGGGAACAGATACCACGGCGTCCTCGACAGTCCGCTACAGTCCTTTACTGACGAAACCATATACCAAAGTATCGAACGCACGCGTCCCTCAGCATGATGGCTCACACCTCGTAAGTTTGGCAAAGTGGGTCGTCCGTAACCTGCATGAGGGAAATCGAAATGACGCTACGTTTCGCACTTTCGAAATTGCTGACGATCGTCTTGAGACTCTGGGGCGTTGACGCAGGGAAACGGCTGGCGAAACGCGACGGCATTTTGATTGATTTTGCCAACGCGGCGGCCCGGCGATCTTACGCACGCGCGGCGCGAGCCGAGGCCGCCGTCTCTAGAAGTCCAAAGGCTCCCGAATAAACCTTCTCCGCTGTCGCGGCAGGGCAAATCGGCCACGACCGGAGGTGAGATTCAGGCTACAGGGAGAAACCCGATGAGCGGTGACCATTCGACCTATACGCCAAGGACGGGTATTGCGCGCTGGCTCGAATCCCGCCTGCCGCTGCCGCAGATGGTGTACGATTCCTTCATCGTCTATCCCGTCCCGCGCAACCTGAACTACGCCTATACGTTCGGCGGGATTCTCACGGTCATGCTGGCTTCGCAGATACTCACCGGCGTCGTGCTGGCGATGCATTATGCTCCCGATACTGCGTTGGCGTTCTTGTCAGTCGAGAAGATCATGCGCGACGTGAATTCGGGCTGGCTGTTGCGCTATCTGCATTCGAATGGCGCGTCGTTCTTCTTCATCGCCGTCTACATACACATCGGCCGGGGCCTCTATTATGGCTCGTTCAAGGCGCCACGCGAGCTTCTGTGGGTGCTCGGCTGCACCAATTTACTGCTGATGATGGCGACGGCCTTTATGGGCTACGTGCTACCCTGGGGACAGATGTCGTTCTGGGGGGCTACAGTCATCACCAACTTCTTCACCGCCATCCCGCTGGTCGGCGACTGGATTCAGCAATTGCTGCTGGGCGGCTTCGCGGTCGACAATCCGACGCTCAATCGCTTCTTTGCGCTGCACTACCTGCTGCCATTCATGCTTGTCGGTGTGGTGACCCTGCACATCTGGGCGCTTCACGTAGTCGGCCAGAATAATCCAACCGGCGTTGAGGTAAAGTCGGTGACTGATGTCGTGGACTTTACGCCTCACGCGACCGTTAAAGACGCCTTTGGGATTGTGATCTTCCTGCTCGTATTGGCCTATTTCGTTTTCTACATGCCGAACTATCTCGGCCATCCCGACAACTACACGATCGCCGACCCGCTCAAGACGCCGGCCCATATTGTTCCCGAATGGTATTTCCTGCCGTTCTACGCGATCCTGCGTGCCATCACCTTCAGCATCGGGCCGATCGATTCCAAGCTCGGCGGCGTGCTGGCCATGTTCGGAGCTATCGCCGTGCTCATCTTCGTGCCGTGGCTCGACACGGCAAAGGTGCGCTCCGCGGTCTACCGGCCGTGGTACAGGCTGTTCTTCCTGCTCTTCGTCATCAACGGGATTTTCCTTGGCTGGCTGGGCTCGCGGCCGGCGGAAGGCGTTTACGTCTTATTGTCCCAGTTGGCGACGCTTTACTATTTCGCGTTCTTCGTCGTCGTCATGCCACTGCTTGGTCTGATCGAGACGCCGCGGCGGCTGCCGAACTCGATAACCGAGGCAGTCCTAGAGAACAGCGCTAAATAACATGTAGTTGTGATCGGCGCCGACGGCATTCATCACGCTGGCGGCGCGCCGAGTTTACGAATCGCTGCATCCGTGTTCTTGTAAATCTCAATGTCTCTCGACGTGTCCGGCCACCCAGTGATACGATCCTGGCTGTCACCCGCCGGCCGTGCCGTACTTCGTGCCTAAACGTTGATGCCGGTCTCGCCGAATGCGTGACGCAACATTAAATGATCATCGGTTTGCAGGAGAGGGCAGCCGCAGCATGACCGAAACCGCTCGCGATTCTTCGACGCCTCGCGATCCTGCATCCCTCGTCATCGGCGCGATCGCCGCGCAGGTGATCGGCGGGTTGGTCCCGCAGATGTCGCCATTTGTGATTGGCGGGTTGATGGACGGTCTTTCGCTATCGGAACGCGATGCCGGCTTCATTATTTTTGTCGAGTTCTTGGCGCTCGCCGTCACTGCGATCGCAATCGCACCCGTCCTGCCTCGGGTTTCCTATCGGCGTGTCGCCGGCGTCGCCGTCGCCCTGACGTTGCTCGCCCAAGGCGCATCGATCTTCAGTGCTTCGGCGGGGTCGCTCACCCTTCTGCGCGGCCTCGCGGGCGTCGGCGAGGGCGCGCTTTACGCCGTGTCGCTCTCCATCGTCTGCTCCCGTTCCAGCAACCCGGACAAGGTTTACGGCTATTTTCAGGTCGTCTGGGCCTTGGGTAGCGTTGCGCTCTTCGCCATCGGCGGTCAGCTAACCGCCGCCTTCACGCATCGCGGCATCCTCTCTCTGATCGCGGGCGTAACCCTCGCGCTCGCGCCGCTCCTTTTTCTCATTCCCGACGCCCGCGCCAAAAGCGGCGACGGAACTGCGGCGGACGTGATTCAGGCTTCCCCGCTACTCGGTGTGATGACGCTCGCGGCGATCGGGCTCTACCTGACAGTCTCCGCCGCGATCTACGCGTTCAGCGCGCCCCTGCGCGAGCTGGCGGGCCTCGACACGACCGCGGTCGGCTATGCGCTGACGGTCGCGTCGCTGGTCGGTCTGGCAGGCGCAGGAGCCGCCACTGCGCTCAACGTTCGCTGGGGCCGGGCGATCCCCATTACGGGGTTCTGCGTTGGCTTCTCGCTCATCACGCTCGCGCTCTGTCTCTGGCATAACCCGACGGCCTACGTTGTCGCCCTCGTCGTCTCGGTCGTCATTTACTACTTCTCGATCCCTTACCTGTTCGGCCTCGCCGCCGAGCTTGACCGCAGCGGGCGTTGGGCCGCGGCGGCGGGATCTGCCTATCTGCTCGGCTTTGCCGCCGGCCCCCTGGTCGCTGGTGCCGCGATTGCAGCGGCGGGCTATGCGAGCCTCGCCGCGGTGTGCGTCGCGATCACGGCCGCTGCCTGGGGACTCGTCATGGGCGTCATTCGGCGCCTCAGCAGGGCGGCTCGGGTCGCGCAGCCCATTGATGTGCTGGCATGAGGGCCCCCGTCGAGGGCCGGGGCATCACTGAGCCGTGTCCGTCCACCCGTTCCACATGAGTTCACTGATGAAGTGCGAGATGGAGGGGCCTGACGGCGCGCTTCCTCGATTCGTCGCGACGCGCGGTATATGCCCCCTAGGCATCCACCCTCTCGCGCACCTCAGCAGGCAGCGCCTCCCAGACGCGAACAAGTTCGCCGACGGAAGTCAACTGCATCTTGCGCATAACGTTGGAGCGGTGGAGCTTGACGGTGATCTCGCTGATGCTGAGGTAGAACGCGATCTGCTTGTTCAACCGTCCAACCGCAACTTCTCGCAGCACCTGACGTTCGCGCGGAGTGAGCAGCGCGAGCTTGCTTAGGTGCTCCTTCACCATCCGCGAGTGCGCCAGCTGCTTGATATCGCGCTCAATGCCTGTCGCGATCGCATCGAGCAGCGTCTGGTCACGCACCGGCTTGGTGAGGAAGTCGACTGCTCCTGCCTTCATCGCTTGCACCGACATCGGGATGTCGCCATGGGCCGTTAGAAAGACGATCGGCTTGGCGTCGCCGCTTTCGACTAGTCGGTGTTGGAGATCCAGTCCGCTCACGCCCGGCATCCGCACATCAGCAACGAGGCAGCCTGGCCGATCCGGAAGTTCGGCCTCAAGGAATTCGCGCGTGGAGGCGAAGCTGATCGAGTCGAGGCCCGCTGACTGCATAAGTTCGTGCAGTGACTCGCGAAGGCTGTCGTCGTCATCCACGATGATGACCAGCGGGCGATCGGCTTCGGTCCAATTGCCTGCTGCCTGAGCTCGGTTGAGCACTGTGCTCTTATAGCTCTCACTCATATGATAACTCACACTCATAGTGAATTCTCCTTTCCAGTCAGAGCATCGCCAATCGCTGCAAGCAACGCTTGCCCGTCGAAAGGCTTGCGAAAGAACAGGGTATGTTTTGGCTGCAACAGCTCTGCGAGCTCGTGGCGGCCGGTGACTAGGATCACTGGCAGGTCGGGGCGTCTTTCGTTAATCAAGCGCCGCAACTCGAAGCCGTCCATGCCAGGCATGCCGATATCCGTGATCAGACAATCGATCTCCGGCAGAGCATTGCTGTTGAGCAGTATCTGGGCCGATGAAAATGCCCGCACGGCGTGTCCCGCTGACTCGAGAAGATCCCCGAGCGATTCGAGCAGGCGCTGGTCATCATCGACGATCGCTATCACGGACTTCGGGTTGTACATTCTTGCGAGCTTCCTGAACGTCTGGAATGAGTGATCGGGACATGCAGCTTTTCGGCGATCCGCACCAGGTCGGCGAGCGATGCCGCCTGCATCTTGTGCATGATCTTGCTCCGGTGGATTTCAAGGGTAATCTCACTGATGCCGAGTTCCGCGGCCGCTTGCTTGTTGAGGAGGCCGCTGACCACGAGCGGCAGCACCTCGCGCTCTCGTGGCGTAAGAGCCTCCAAGCGGCGAACAAGCTCGGCCAGTTCCGCACGCGCTGATCGCTGAGTGCGGTCCCGGTCGATCGCCGCACGAACCGCCGCAATTAGATCGCTCTCCCCAACCGGCTTGGTCAAAAAGTCGACAGCACCGCCCTGGATGGCCCGCACTGACGATGGAATGTCTCCATGCCCTGTGAGGAATACGATTGGGGGATGGACGTCGTCGGATAGCTGCTTTTGGAATTCCAGACCGTTGATGTCGGGCAGCTCGACATCGAGGATCAGGCAAGCCGGCAGATCCGGCTTCTCAAAAGCGACATAGTCCGCGGCGACGGCGAACGTTTTGGCTTGCCATCCCAAGGACTCCAACAGTTCGCCGACCCCCTCACGCACCCTGGCGTCGTCATCCACCAAGAACACGATTTCCTCGCGCGTGCTCATGGCGCCTCGCTTGCCTCCAACGGAAGCGTAAAGGCGACAGTCGCCCCGCGCGTCTCGTTGTTGGCCATCCAGAGGCGGCCCCCATGCGATTCGATGATTGAACGGCAGATGGCGAGCCCCATGCCCATACCATGCTGCTTGGTGGTAAAGAACGGCTCGAAGACGCGCGCGGCGTCCTCAAAACCACTTCCGGCGTCGCGTACCTCGATACGGATCGCATCGAGGCCGTCGCGGAGTGAGCATATCTGGAGCACACGCGCGCCGTCGATCACGGCGTCCATCGCCTCGATACCGTTGCGGATCAGGTTCACAAGCACCTGCTGCATCTGGACGGGATCGAGCGCGACTGACGGCAGTTCCGGCTCGAGCTTCGTCTCGACACGGATGTCCTTCGCCGCGATCCCGTCAGCCATCAGTCGGCAGGCTTCACTAATCACGCGGTTGATGTCTTCAGACGATCTGGCGTGCGGTGCCTGACGGAAGAGGGCGCGAATGCGGCTGACGACGTCCGCTGCCGAGTTGGCGTCGCGGGTGATGCGCTCGGCTGTTATCTTGGCGCGCTCGACGTTTGGAGGCTCGGCAGACAGCCAACGGTGGCACGCGTGGGAATTCGCGACGATCGCGGCCAGCGGCTGGTTCACTTCGTGCGCGATCGAGGCAGAAAGCTCGGCCAAACTGGCTGCCTGAGTCGCCCGCGCGAGCTGGTCTGAGGCGTGCCGCAGCGCCTCTTCTGCGTGCACCTGATCGTCTATGTCGTGACAGAGGCCGAACCACTGGACGATGCGTCCGTCCTGATCGCGCAGCGGCTCGGCGCGACCCGACATCCAGCGATACACGCCATCCGCGCGACGCAGGCGATACTTCATGGAGAAGCGCTCTCCTGTGATGAGGCATTGCCCGAGGACGTCTCCCACCTCCTCGGCATCGTCCGGGTGGAAGATGGTGTCGAACACCACTGCCAACTGACGCTTGTCCTCCAGGTCCATGCCGAGAAAGTTTGCCATGCGTTTATTGACGAGCGTGGTCTCTCCGTCCGGGGTAAGACGCCAGAGGTTACTCGGAACCATGTCAACAAGCAGCGAGAGCTCCCGCTCCCGCTCGCGTAACGCCTCCTGGGCGCGCATCTCATCGTCGATGTCGAGAGATACGCCGTACCATTGCACAATCGCTCCGTCTTGATCACGCCGGGGCTCCACCCTGCACTCCGCCCATCGATAGGAGCTATCTTTCTCGCGCCAACGAAACCGCATCACGGCGCCGCGCCCCGCTTCGAAACAATTCATTAACGTTCGTTGCACCTCGGGAGCATCTTCGGGATAAATCAGCTCTTGCAGCAACGTTTCGATACGCGGCTCCCCGAGGGCTTCGAAATTGGGGATAACGGAGCGGAAATGGTCCTGGTATCGCTTGTTAAAGTAAACGGGTGCATCCATCGACGTTACGCTCCAGATGCGGACCGGCACGGCGTCGATCATCTCCTGAAGCTGCCGCTCACTCCGCCGCAGCGCCTCTTCAGCATGCATCTGATCGTCTATGTCGTGACAGAGACCATACCACTGGACAATGCGTCCATCATGATCCCGCATCGGCTCGGCTCGGCTCGACATCCAACGATAGACGCCGTCAGCGCGGCGCAGGCGATACCTCATCGTGAAGCGTTCGCCGGTGACGAGGCAGCGGATTAGCGTGTCCCTGAACTCCGCTGCGTCGTCTGGGTGGACGGCCTCTATGACCGTCTCCAATCGCCGCTTACCTGGCTTGTCTGTATCCGGTACGTCCAGGCCGAGGAAATCGACCATACGCTTATTGAAGAACGTCGGCTCCCCGTCCGGTGTCAGCCGCCACAGGTGGCTCGGTACCATGTCAATGAGCTGCGCGAGTTCCTGTTCCCGGTCGCGCAGCTCCTCCTCGACGTGCTTTTGATTTTCGATTTCTGTCGGCATAATCGGCTGCTCCTGCCCCACAGTGCAAACGTTGGGACCATCTACACTTTTTATGCCGCTAGCAATCGGTGTTTGGGCCGGTGAAATCATAGCACAGCTTAATCCAGCCCTGCCCCTGCCGCACGTCATGGAAAACCATGATTGCATTTAGATGTGCGAGCTGAAGCGCAAACAGCACCGAATCTGCGAAATAGGCCACCCTAAACGAAGGAATAGCACGACTGCACATCTGGTAGGATAGCCGGAGCGCGCGCCTAAAGACCATGATGTGGCGCATACAACGCTATCCCAAAAAGGACAGAAAAATGACACCGCGCTTCATGCCCTTCAAAATCGCGCCCGATCTCATCAAGACTTTAGTGAATCTTGAAAATGGCCTCGCCGCCGGGCTCGAGCGCAGCCTGACAGAACTCGTCAAACTACGGGCCTCGCAGATCAACGGGTGTGCGTACTGCATCCATATGCACGTAACCGACGCGCTTTCGCACGGCGAGACCGAGATGAGATTGTTCATGCTGGATGCATGGCGGGAGTCCTCACTTTATACGGATCGCGAACGCGCCGCCCTGGCATGGACCGAGTCGTTGACCCTGCTCGCCGACACCGGCGCACCGGATGATGATTATGCCCTGGTGAAGAAGCAATTCAACGAGGTCGAACTCGTCAACCTGACCCTCACGATCGGTGCGATCAATCTCTGGAACCGATTACAAGTTGCCGCTCGCGCTGCGCACCCCGCCAACGCCGGCTGAGGTGTCCGTGGCGGGCCTGGCAAAATCATTGTTGTCAACCATCGAGTGTGCTCATGAACAATTCCGTTGAAGACAACGTCACATACGACCGTTACGAGATGCCGATCGCCGCCGGTTTCATTGCCGCCGCGTATGACAGGATCGAGGACGACACAGTCATACTGGTCCATACCGAAGTGCCGTTCGAATACTCCGGTCAAGGAATCGGCTCGAGATTGGCTGATGGAGTGTTCGACCTAATCCGCCAGAGTGGTCGTAAAGTGGTGCCAAAGTGCACCTTCATGGCCAAATTCTCGGCCAGCCATCCGGAATACCGCGACATGATCGCGGGTTGATCGAGCCACACCACGATTTAGACGCCCTACCTTGGGGTCGAGAAGCCTTCGTTTGATCGCGAAGGCTTTTTTCGTCGACCATATCAATGGCCGACTTACTCCGAGATCGTAACGATCCATAAATCCGCCATAGTCTTTTCTCGCGAAATCTATGCACCGGGGTGGGCCTGGAGCAGGAGATGGCCACTTTCGTGCCCATCCGCAACACTGACATACGCCGTTCCTAAACTTCGGGATGGGTCGACTAAACCTGCTGATTAGAGCGGTATGCCCCGTGCACGATAGAATGATTTCATTGCTCCAGCCATTGTCTGAAACGATCGAGTAGATCCGAAACATTCACCGAGGAGACGAGAATGACCCAGCGCGTCAACTATGCAGAACAGTCCCCGGAGCTACTACAGAAATTCACGGAATTTCTGGCGGCAACCCGTGAGAGTGCAATCGAAGAGCCGATCTAAAGCGACAAGCCACGACGCGACCTCGACTCGTCCAAGCTTCAAAGTCTTTCGCGGCTGATTGCAGCTTGGACGGTCGGAAACTTAGTTATTTGGCCAGATTGGGCCGCGAACAGGGAGATACGTTATGAGAATCGTTGTTATCGGTGGCACTGGGCTTATCGGGTCCAAGACCGTGGCGCGTTTGCGCAATAAAGGCCACGAGGTAGTTGCCGCGTCACCAAACTCCGGCGTTAACACCATCACAGGTGAGGGCCTGACGGAAGCGTTGGCGGGTGCTGAGGTTGTGCTTGATTTGGCAAACTCGCCTTCTTTTGAAGAGAAGGCGGTCCGCGAATTCTTCGAAACGGCAGGCCATAATCTGCTCACCGCCGAAGCCAAGGCGGGTGTAAAGCACCATATTGCGCTTTCCGTGGTGGGAACGGAGCGATTGCAGGACAACGGGTACTTCAGGGCTAAACTTGTTCAGGAAAAACTCATCAAGGCTTCCCCTATCCCATACACGATCGTCCATTCTACCCAGTTCTTCGAATTTCTGAAGGGAATAGCTGATTCAGGCACCGTCGGCACCGTCGCTCGTCTTTCGCCTGCCTATTTCCAGCCCATCGCATCCGACGACGTTGCCGATGCGATGGCAGATGTTGCCCTCGCAAAACCACTCAATGGCATGATGGAGATCGCTGGTCCTGAACGCGTTCGCATGAACGAGATCGTTGCCAAGTATCTGAAGGAGATCAACGATCCGCGGACGGTCGAGGCAGATATTCATGCGCGCTATTTCGGGTCTGAACTGAACGATCAGTCGCTTGTTCCCGGCGAGGGTGCGCGGATCGGCAAGATCGGTTTTAAGGATTGGCTGCGTCAATCGCAGCAACTGCAGCCGACGAAGTAATTACAGCGAGCAAAGGGAATATGACACGCGGTCAGACACTCACCTTCCGCCAACAAATCTAAGGAAAAATCAAATGATCAGAACCATTCTGCTCTCCACAGCCGTTGTCCTTTGCGCCACGGTGACCGGCTTTGCCGGCAGCGCCAGCAATGAAGCGAAGGTAACGCTGGTATACGAACACGAACTGCCCAACGTTCCCGGTAAAAGCATGAAAGGTGTGCTTGTCGAATACGGGCCGGGCGGGTCGAACCCGGCACATAGGCATCCGAATTCCGCATTCATTTACGCGACCGTTCTGGAAGGGGCATTCAAGAGCCAGGTCAACGACGGACCCGCCAAGGTCTACAAGGTCGGAGAGAGTTGGTCAGAGTCCCCGGGCGACCGTCATCGTGTCAGCGCAAACGCCAGCACAACCGAGCGCGCCCGGCTGCTGGCGGTGTTTGTCGTAGACACCGACGAGAAAGACCTCGTCCTGCCCTATCACGAATAGCCAGGGTATTTCCAAAGGGCGAGGCAGGCATGAGCATCGATCTAACCATCGCAGAAATGATGACCTCGCCAATTATCAACGCTGGCTGGGTCGCCCTGGCCGGCGTGATTGTCACGCGTGCCCTTGTCCGTCATCACGCATTTCTGAAATTGATCGCACAAATCGCTTTCTTCATTGCGCTGACCGGAATTCTGCTTGCCAACAACATCTTGCCCTATGACGTCCATCCGGGCAGCGGTTCGGCGGTAGAAACCGTCGTTCTGGGACTGGTGAAAATTGTCTGGTGGATGAATGTCGCCTGGGCGCTCATTGCCTTTGTCCGTCTCTACCTGGTGTTAGAGAGAAAACCGCGTGAGGCAAGGCTCATTCAAGATATCGTCGTGGGGTTGATCTATCTGGGCACGGCCTTATCGATCGTCGCTTTCGTATTCAGCGTGCCGGTCGGAACATTGCTCGCCACGTCCGGTATCTTCGCGATCATATTGGGTCTGGCACTTCAGAACACGCTGAGCGATGCATTTTCCGGAGTCGCGCTCAACCTGGGTCGGCCGTTTGTCCTTGGTGACTGGATCAAGCTGAGCGATGGCACCGAGGGCCGCGTCGTCGAGAGCAACTGGCGAGCGACGCACCTGTTGACCGCAGGCAACAATATCGCCGTTCTGCCGAACGGCTTTCTCGCCAAGCTGGGCCTGACAAACGTTAGCCATCCAAATGAGTCCCATGGCATGGCCCTGTCTGTAAGACTTGCCCCGACCAAGATCCCGTCAACCATCATTGAGTGCATGCAGATGGTCTTGCTGAGCTGCAATTCGATCGTCAGAGATCCAGCCCCATTGGTTTCATTAAAAAATCTGGACGCCACCGCAATTGAAGTCGAACTGCTGTTTCAGGTGTCAAGCATCGCGCAAAGTATCGCCGCCAAGAACGAGCTGATTGATTTGATCTACCGCCACACGAAATCGGCAGGGTTGCTTTTGTCCAGCCCCGCATCATCCGTGAGTTTGGATGTAGGAGATACTCGCAGCGCTGTACCCCACAGTCTTTCTGCGCTTGAACTTCTCGAAGCCATACCCCTGTTTTCGGCTCTGACCCACGAGGAACGACGGGCCCTAGCTGACAAAGTTTCAACCAGAACGTACCGGAAAGATGAAGTCATAGTGCATCAAGGTCAAAAGCTATGCTCATTGATGATTGTTAGAAGTGGAGTTCTGGTTCTGACCCGGCAGGGCGCCAACGGCGAAGATGAGATCGAACGATTTGCACCGGGTGATTT
Source organism: Phyllobacterium zundukense (assembly GCF_002764115.1). NCBI lineage: Bacteria > Pseudomonadati > Pseudomonadota > Alphaproteobacteria > Hyphomicrobiales > Phyllobacteriaceae > Phyllobacterium > Phyllobacterium zundukense. The sequence goes on from NZ_CP017940.1 coordinate 387,946, forward strand.
CTTTGGTGAGGACGGGTTGCTCGCGGGAACTGGGGAGCCGGGAACAGTTACCGCGCTCGCTGCTGCCGTACTATTCGAATTGGATCAGAAGAGTTTAGCACCGCTGCTGAAGGCTCGCCCCGATATGGCGGACGATCTAGCTTCGTTTTTAGCACACCGCTTTGAGAGCCGCCTTCAAACTTCTCATTCAACACAAGGACTATCGCGCCACCGCTCGGTAGCCGAAATGTTGAAATCCATGGAGACCGTGTTCCGGCCCAACCTGTAAATTTGGTTATCCGTGAATGTAGGCTGTTGAGGAAAGGCACCTTAGAGGGAGCAATTTGATGAAAATCGCGGTTATGGGAGCGAGCGGACTGATCGGAACGAAAGTCGTTGAGAAGCTTCGCCACGCAGGTATTGAGGTAGTCGCTGCATCCCCGACTTTCGGAGTCAACAGTGTGACAGGCGAAGGCCTCAGAGCAGCCGTCGCGGGAGCTGACGTTGTCATCGACGTCACCAACACCACGTCATTTGGCGACAACTCGGCCCTGGAGTTTTTCAAGGCCTCCACCCGTAACTTGTTGGCTGCTTCAGCAGATGCTGGCATCGGCCACTATCTTGCCCTTTCCGTGGTGGGAACTCCTCGCCTTGTTGAAAGTGATTATTTCCGCGCGAAGATGGTTCAGGAAAATCTCATCAGGGCAGCAAGGAGGCCCTATACCATCCTCCATTCCACGCAATTTTTTGAGTTTATCAGTGGCGTGATCGACATGGGAGCAGACGGCGATGACCTCAGGCTTCCCTCAGCATCTGTAAGACCGATAGCTGCTGATAATGTCGCTGAAATGCTGGCCGAATTGGCGATGGAAACAGCAAAGAACGATACCATCGAGATCGGAGGGCCAGAGCAGTTCGGTCTCGACGAGATTGCGCGTGTCCAGCTCGCAGCCAACGAAGATACGCGCCAGGTCATTCGTGACAGCAGAGCGCGTTACTATGGCGTCGAGTTAAACGACGACACACTGCTTCCACTCAAGGGGTCACACGTGGCTTCACGACGATATGTCGACTGGCTGTATCATTCGATGGCCGGCTAGGAAGTCGACATCCAGGTCTCTTGTCATCCGCCAAATCAAGCGTCAGGGTCTCTGGTAATTCATAACGCGTACGTATAAGGTATGTGTTATGAAAAAGCCTTCGATCAAATCTGAAATCCTGCGCGAGGAAGCTGCGCATAGCAACAACACCGGAAGAACCAGTCTGTATGGTGCTGCGGTCGAGTATGGCATCCATTGCATGGTTTGGTTGATCGAGCCGCGGACAAAGCCCGTCAGCAGTCGCGACCTTGCCGAACTGCAGGGTGTGCCGACAACATTGATGGCGAGGATCATGCCGAGGCTTGAAAAGGCCGGGCTCGTCGTGTCGACCAGCGGCATCAGCGGGGGCTATAGGCTCGCTAAAGAGCCAAAAGACATAACTGTGCTCGACATTGCCGATGCGATCGACGGTCGCAAAAGCGTGTTCGACTGCAAAGATATCCGCAAGAATTGCGTTTTGTTCGGTGGGGAAGCTCCCGCTTGGATGACTCGTGGCGTATGCGGCGTCCACGCCGTCATGCTGCGCGCCGAGAAAAGCATGCGCAACGAGATGGACCGTACAACCCTTCAAGACCTGTCGACGGGTTTCAGCGTTCTGGCTCCCGCGGATTTTGGCGAGGATATCGGCCAGTGGCTGGATAACCGCGCAACCAATCGGGAACTCGCCCGCATTTCGGCAGTCAAAGACAGCTCGAGGAACCGACGTCGTGGATCGGATGGCTGATTGTTGACGGGCGGCAGATTGAGGTTGAGCAACGCACTGGATGGACACATGAACATTTCGACGGATAACAGCGTGACCGCCAAGGAAACTGGTTTCGAGCAATATCCTATCGTCTTGGTGGTTGACGATGATGAATCGCTGCGGCTTTCGATTTGCGAGCTGCTAGAATCTGTCGGCATCGAAGCCGCCGGGTTCGCCTCGACACAAGCACTCATGGATGCCGACATACTGGACCGACCGGGCTGTATCATACTCGATGTCCGCATGCCGGGCGTAAGCGGTCTTGATTTTCAATCCCGCTTGGCGGCGAGCGGCATTTCCGCGTCGATCATTTTCCTCACTGGCTACGGGGACATTCCGATGACGGTGCAAGCGATGAAAGCCGGCGCGGTCGAGTTCCTCACCAAGCCAGTTCGCGACCAGACATTGCTAGACGCTGTGAGCAAAGCCATAGAAACCGACAAGGAAAAGCGAGCAGCACAACTCGAATCCAACGCTAATATCGCGCTCTATGCCACCCTTACGCCTCGTGAGCGTCAAGTCATGGAGGCGGTCGTGCGGGGAGCACTCAGCAAACAAATAGCGTTTGATCTGAACATATCGGAAATCACCGTCAAACTCCATCGAAGCAGCGTGATGAAAAAGATGAAAACCCCTTTCGTCACACACCTGGTTCGAGCCTGGCAGTCAATACCTGCGAACATACGTGATGACTACCCGGCCTAGACTTTCGTAGGGCTTTGATGAAACCGAGACTCGGCAGATATTGAAACAGTATGTCGACAGTACGCTGTGCGAGAGTTTTTATCTTGGCCCTAGTCCCCTTAATTGCAGTCGTCGATGACGACGCCAGCCTCCGCAACGCCCTGGCGGAATTGCTCGAGGTTTTGGATTTCAAGTGCCAGGTATTCGAAAGTCCGGAGACATTCCTTGCAGCGCATGCCCGAGGTCGATTCGCTTGCCTGATCACCGACCTCAATATGAAAGGCATAAGCGGACTGCAACTACAGCAAATGCTGACTGTTTTCGACCCTGGGCTACCCATGATCTTTATTTCGGCACAGTCAGACTCCGAAGCAAGATCGAAGGCACTTTGTTCGGGGGCGGTCGCTTTTTTAAGTAAGCCGATCGACGATGATGTCCTGTACCGTCACATCATTTCGGCGCTCAATCGAGCTTCAAAAGGACTGACGGACGATTGAACAGGGAGGCGTGACGCCGCCCGCTTATGAGTTTGAAACGCAGTCGATCATCCTTTTTTGAACGGAGGTTGCAGGTGGAACTAGCCGATTACGCGACCGACAGTGTTATCCTCTACAATCTCGAAGGAAGGGTTCAATACTGCAACGCGGCGACAGAGTCCCTCTACGGATGGACGGCAACGGCATTGCTCGGCAGTCGATTCAGTGACCTCATGCTGGAGCATTTCGAAAGCTCCATACTTTGGGAAAATCTCGTCAGGATTGGACACTGGGCTGGACCCTTGCGGCGGCGTTCGCTTTCGGGCCATGAGATCAGCGCCAACGTTCGTTTGGCGGTTCGGCACGACCCACACGGTAATCCCTTGGACGTTGTGGAATATTCCGCACCGTCAACGACCACGAACGTGAACACTGCTTCACCTCCCTTACTGCCTGGCAGTGGGCGGGTTGCCTGCTGGCAATTCAATCTCAAACGTGCCCGCTCTTTGCTCGACGGGGTCGATGCGGCGGTGGGCGGCGGCGTAAAGGATCGGGAATGGCACCCTGATCGGCTGGACATACTGCTCACTGCAGTCCAGATTACGGACGTCAACGATGAGGCTATACGCTTGTTCGGCCTAGCAGATCGCGACAGGGTGATTGACCGACCCGTTGCCAGCCTTTGGCCCGAGCAAAGCCGGGCGGCTCTTGGCGATCTGCTCACGACCATTGCCGCAAAAACTGATACAGACCCGGAAACACGGCAAATCCCAGTGGTCGGCCGATTGCAGCATGTGGTTCTGACGGGCTGGAGGGCCGCTGATCCGAGATGCCCGGATACTGTCTTCGTGCATGTCAAGGCAGTATTGAATACTCCGAGCGCCGTTATCGAACTCGAAGCGAGCCAGATACGTTACCGCAACCTGATTTCCTACTTGCCCGTCCCCGTCTGGCAGATCGATGCACGGGCAGCGGGCCGTATCTTCGACCGCCTCAGGGCCGGTGGCGTTACTGACATGGCCACCTATTCCGATGAACATCCGGAACTTGTCGACCTTACATGCGAGATTGTCCAAATTTATGACGTCAACAACGAAGCCATGCTCCTTTTCGGGGGAAAGGATCGCTCGGAGTTCATCGGGCCAGTAAAGTATCTGTTTTCAAGCACCCCCGGTTCAGGGAGACGCGTCATGCTGGCCCATTTTTCAGGTGCCCGGAACCACGTCGAAGAGTTGAAGGTGAGAACCTTCGACGGCCGCCTGTTGGACGTGCTACTCCTCGTAACCTTCCCGGTCCCGGGCGAGCGCCTCGACACGACGATCATTATGATGATCGACATCACGGCCCGGCTGGAGGCAGAAGCCAAGTTGCGGAAAATCGAAGCGGATTTCTCCCACGCCGCACGACTTTCGACGTTGGGCGAGATGACCACCTCGATAGCACATGAGATAAAGCAGCCGCTTTCGGCAATCCTGATGAATGCACAGACCAGCCTGCGATATCTCAGGAAGGCTGAGCCAAATCTTGAAAAGGCAGATCAGCTGATGTCTCGTATCGTCGAAAGCGCTCAGCGAGCTAGCGACATAATCGGCCGGATCCAGGATATGGCCGGCAAGCGCGCTCCGACCTACGCTTTGCTCGGCTTGAACGACGTTGTCCGTGAATGCCTGGTTTTTCTTCGCCACGAAAGCGAAGACAAAAATGTTGTGATCAAGGCCACGCTGGAACCGAACCTCCCATCCTTCCGAGGCGATAGAATTCAGTTGCAGCAAATTATCGTCAACCTGATCGTCAATAGCATCCAGGCCATGAAGGCGGCACCTCAAACGCGGCGCGAGATCTATCTCGAAACCGGTTTGGACGAGAAGGATCATGTAGCCTTATCGATCAGGGACACAGGCACCGGCATCCCAATTGATCATATGGAGCAGATATTCGACGGATTCTTCACGACAAAGGAAGGTGGGTTGGGCATAGGACTGGCTATTTGCCAGTCAATCGTCAAAGCCCACGGAGGGACGATACAGGCTGCCAATCACCCAGACGGCGGTGCGGTATTCCGTTTCTCGATCCCGACGGAAAGCGCTGCTACCGCTGTGGACAGTTCGGCATCGTCTGAATATTCGACTCAAGCAAATCACGCCGATTGATCAAGCCTGCGATCATCCCATCCGCTAGACAAACAATGCAATGACCCCTCCTATCTCAAGGTACTGTAAGCCATAATCCCACGTATAATATCGTTCGATCGCGTACCTGCGCATTGTTGCAGCAAAGCGATGCGGCCTGGTCTGTCATTTTCCCCCGCCGGTACAGCCGCTTGCTGACGACAGTTATCCCTCAACAGGAATCCGGTTATGAAACTCTACTACAGTCCATTGGCATGCAGCTTGTCCGATCATGTTGCGCTTGAGGAGGTGGGGCTCTCTTTTGAACGCGAGAGCGTAAACCTCAAGACAAAGCGAACTGCATCCGGCCGTGACTTCAACGAAGTTACATCGAAAGGTTACGTGCCCGCGCTCGTTCTCGACAATGGCGAAACGCTTACCGAAAATATAGCGATCCTCGACTGGATATCGACGCAGTATCCTTCTCTTGGCATTCCGGGGCCCCTCGGGCGCACGCGCGTGCTTGAGGCTCTGACGTACCTTTCGACCGAACTGCATCGTAGCTTCAAACCTATGTGGCACGCTGGCAGCGACGCTGACAAAGCTAGAGCAAAAGCGACCATCAACGGACATTTCAAGTTCATCTCGAGCCACCTTAAAGGAAACTATTTGTTCGGCGGCGCTCCCACCGTGGCCGATTTCTATCTGTTTGTGATGCTGCTCTGGGCGGAACGGTTCGACCTTGATGTGCCGCCGCCCTTAGCCGCATTGCGCGCGAGCATGAAGTCGAGACCTGCCGTTCAAAGAGCCATGAGAGCCGAAGGTCTGTACCAGGAGGAGAATGCATGAGCGATGAATACAACCTTCGACGCTTTATAGATGCGCAGAACCCCGTCTATGACGACGCGTTGTCTATTCTACGCCGGGGAATGATTTGCGGGCCGTACCTGGCTTCATTTTTCCACGGCTCGTCACCAATGGAAATGATCCGTTGGTCGAGCCCTACGCCATCACCTCGCTCGATGAGGCGAGCGCCTATTTGGCTCTCCCGATATTGGGAGGTCGTTATCGCGAATGCGTCGGCACGCTCGCGCATCTCTCGCAAGCGAGCGCCCGCGACGTCTTTGGCGCTGACAATGCCAGAAAATTGCATGCATCGCTGACGCTCTTTTCAGAAGCGAGTAGTAACGAGTTTTTGCTGGAAACCATGTTTGATGTCTGGTTTGACGGTTTGCTCGATCAAGCCACGATGAACGATCTCGGAGTGACTTATTGACCGCTGCTCTGCACCACCCTCTGCCCTCGAATCCATCCCTGGCTAACAGTTCGCAATCCTCGCCGCATAGCGGGAGGGATATCAAAGCTGCTTCGATTTGTAAGCCCTACGCGATGGTCGGTGTAATGCCCCCCTCAACACGCAGCGCTGCTCCATTGGTCGCCGCTGAGAGCGGACTTGCCACATATGCCACCAAATCCGCGATCTCTTCGGGTTCGATCATACGTTGAAGCAATGACGTGGAGCGTTCGTTGCGAAAGAATTCGGCTTCCATCTCCTCGGGGGGCAGAGAAGGATCGCTGGCAACACTCTTCAAAAAGTCGACGATTCCTTCTGATCGAGTAGGGCCGGGAAGGACTGAGTTCACCGTTACACCAGTCCCCTTCGTCAATACCGCCAGGCCACGCGATATGGCAAGCTGAGCCGTTTTCGTCATTCCGTAATGGATCATGTCCGGCGGAACGACGAGACCGGATTCGCTGGCGATAAAGATGATCCGCCCCCAATTTCGTTCCAGCATACCTGGAAAATATTGACGAGCCAGACGCGCGCCGCTTAACACGTTTACCTCGAAGAATTTTAGCCAATCTGCGTCAGTAATCTCGATGAATGGCTTGGATTCGTAAATGCCGAGATTGTTGACCAAAATGTCAACCGTTGGGACTTCACGGAGGAGTACGGTCGCACCGTCGGGCAGTCGCTGCATCTGCAAGCACGGACCGGACGCCCGACCCATTATCGGCAGCCACCGCGGCGATGATATCCTTTGCGGCTTCATCCAGCTTGGCCTGTGATCGGCCGACAATGACAACTTTCGCGCCTTCTGCTGCTAACCGCTTGGCGATTGCAAGTCCAATGCCTGCGGTGGATCCAGTAACTAGCGCTGTTTTGCCAATCAATTTCAAATCCATAGGGTTTCTCCTACATTGGGGATTTCGCATGTGTGGTTTTTGTCGAGCTAGGTTTGAATGAACGTGCCTTACTCCACGGTGACTCGCAATCGTTGGTTCTCTCCGGTCGTCGCTTTTGCCGCTAAGCCAGACGTACTTGCTGCTGATCAGCGATTGTAGAAATTTTGTGGCCAATCAAGAACCGGGCAAATTCAGCTACCATCGGCATTTTCAAAGGAACATTTATCAATAGGTGCCGGCTTTGAACAAACGGCGAAATCAGGATGTAATTTGCAGGGCTTCATTTGAAATTGCTGGTCGCGAGTTCGGCCTCGTTCGTCTCGACCTGTTGCCGAGAATGTGGAGGCCTTCATCTACGTTGTCGCGGCGCCTCATTCACTACGTTCGTGAAGATAACCGTTCTTCGTCGAACGCATTTTTGATCGCGTTGACCACTGCCCGTATGACGGGAACGTCTTTGACCTCCGTGTGGACCACGAGCCAGACTTCCCGTTCCAGCGCATGGTCGTCGCCGAGGCGCACCATGTCGTCCGATGGTCGGAGTGCAAAATCCGGCAGCATTGCGATGCCCCCTCCTTGTCTCGCAGCCGCCACCTGAAATTCAAGCACCGATGACCTGATTGTGATCCGTCGTCCCGCCGCCAACTCGACGAGACGTATCTGCTGTGGCGCCCCGGTCATGGATTCGTCGTAACCGATGAAGGTCCAGTCCTCGGGTGCAGTGGCTGCGACGTAGGATGGCGCTGCGTAGAGGTCAAACGCGATCGAGCCGATGCGGACGATCGAATAGTCGCCTTCCTCCGGGCGTGATAGCCGCACGGCGAGGTCCGCCTCCTTCGATTAAGCGAGGCGAAGCGTTTTTCGCCGACAAGGGTCACTTCGATGCCGGGATGCTGTTGACGCAGATCCAACAAAGGCTTCACGAGCAAAACACTCGAAAGCGCCGGGGGCGCGCTGATTTTCACGCTGCCCCGCAGTTCGGTCGCGCTGCTCCGCCCGAGCTGCTCGATCGCCAAGGCCTGATTGACGATCGGTTCGGCAAGTTTTGCCACATGCTCGCCCTCGGCGGTGAGAACGATGCGTCTTCCTCGCCTGTCAATCAGCTTCCTGCCGAGCCTGCTCTCGAGAGACGAGACGCGCCTGCCAATCGTCGCATGTTCGACGCCCAGAAGCCGGGCTGCCCCGATAAGCGTGCCCGCCTGGACAAGCGCCATGAAGTGTCGCAGGTCATCCCAATCGAGATGTGTGAATTTTCTCCCATCCATTGTGCCAATCTAGGGAATTTTCAATCAGAGCGCCATTGGGCACAACTGACACAAACAAGGAGACAGAAGATGACTGACCACGTTGTGATGTTGACCAGTCCCGGAGGTGTTGGGCACTTCGAGGTGCGCGTCCAGGAGCCTGTTTTTCCTGCTGCAGGGGAAATTCGGATCCGGCACGAGGCGATCGGGACGAACTTCCTGGACATCTATCACAGGAAGGGGATCTATCCTCTGTCATCCTATCCAGGAATCCTCGGGGTGGAAGGAGCAGGCGTCGTCGACGCCGTAGGGGCGGGCGTCCAGCAATTTCGAGAAGGGGACCGTGTCGTGTACGCCGGCCCGCCTGTTGGATCCTATTGTTCGACCAGAGTGATTGCAGCAGGGAGGGTGGTTCCGCTTCCTGATTCAGTTCCGATGAAAACTGCGGCGACTTCGATGCTCAAGGGCATGACGGCCTATATGCTGTTGCGGAAGACCTACGACGTCCAACCCGGCACTATCGTTCTGGTTCATGCTGCAGCCGGAGGTCTCGGAAGTGTGCTCGTCCGCTTGGCGAAGGACATTGGCGCGACCGTCATCGGAGTAGTGAGTTCTGATGAGAAGGCGGTGCTTGCTTCCTCATACGGTGCAGACCATCTCATTGTCGGGCGCGATTCCGATCTTGTTGAAGAGGTGAAGCGGCTGACGGATGGCAGAGGAGTTGACGTCGCCTACGACGGGATCGGCGGCGACATGCTTGTCAAGAGCATCAGATCAGTTCGTGCCTTCGGAACAGCGGTTACGATCGGGCAGGCGGCCGGTCCGGTTCCGCCCCTATCTGTCGAGGAACTGCGGCCGGGCAAGGCGCTTTCCCATCCTAGCATTATGGCGTTCTGCGCCGACATCGAGAGGTACCGCGAGGCGGCGGCGAGGGCCATTGCCGCCATGGAGCTCGGGATCGTTACGAGCATAGCCGCCGAATATCCTCTAGTCGAAGCGGCTCAGGCACATATCGAAATGGAGTCAGGGCGCGCGGCAGGAAGCATCTTGCTGACGCCGTGACGGTAGTCGCTGAGATCGCGCCCATTTCGGCCCCACGTGGCTCGTCGGCAACCAGATGCCTTCAGCCGATCGGACAAAATTCTAAGGAGCTTTCTGCACGTGGCCGCGCCTAGCCTCCTCGGCTGCCAATCGCACATCCGCCGTGGCGGGCCGTTCAGTTTCCTTGATCGCGGTGATAATATGGAATGCTGGTGGGCAGTACATGTCCGCCCATGGCGATCCAGCGTTCCCGACGGGCCGATCTTCGACAGAGTGCCGCGAGCCCAGCGCCGCGCGCCCTCCGCCCAGAACGGCTTGAATGACAATTTTCCAGCGTTACAAAGCCTTCAAGTCGTTCTAGCCTATGCACAGAATTATGGAGGCTGCGATGACCGAAGACAAGGCCGGCAGACGCGGGCGAAGCGCGCGACGCGATGGCGCGGCAAAACCTCACGGTGTTCCCTATATCGTTCGAAACATCCCGACATACGACATTCTGTCTGAAGAAAACCTCCAGAAGATCGAGCGCACGGCAGACCGCATCCTAGCCGAGGTCGGGATAGAGTTTCGCGACGATCCCTTTGCGGTCGATCACTGGAAGCGGGCTGGAGCCAAGGTGGACGGCGTCCTTGTTCGCTTCGAGCCAGGAATGCTTCGCGAAATCGTCTCCTCGGCGCCGAGCGTATTTACCCAGTACGCCCGCAATCCTGCAAACAGCGTCCAGATCGGGGGCGACAATGTCGTCTTTTCGCCCGCCTACGGCTCGCCCTTCGTCATGGACCTCGATAAAGGCCGTCGCTACGGTACGATCGAGGACTTCCGCAACTTCATCAAGCTCGCCCAGACTAGCCCTTGGCTGCACCATTCTGGTGGTACGATCTGCGAACCTGTTGACGTTCCAGTCAACAAACGTCACCTCGACATGGTTTACAGCCATATCAAGTATTCAGATCGCGCATTCATGGGGTCGGTGACGGCGGAGGAGCGCGCGGAGGACTCGGTCGAAATGGCACGCATCCTTTTCGGTGCCGAGTTCGTCGACCAGAACTGCGTCATCCTGGGCAACGTCAACGTGAACTCTCCGCTCGTCTGGGACGGCACCATGACGACGTCTCTACGCGCCTACGCCCGCGCCAACCAAGCTGCAGTCATCGTGCCCTTCATTCTGGGTGGTGCAATGGGTCCCGTCACCAATGCGGGAGCCATCGCACAGTCCTATGCCGAGACGCTCGCCGGTTGCGCCTTGACGCAACTCGAAAGGAAGGGCGCCCCAGTCATCTTCGGAAACTTCCTGTCTTCCATGTCGCTACGATCCGGATCGCCGACATTCGGAACCCCCGAACCTGCCATCGGCTCCATGGTCGTCGGCCAGCTCGCACGGCGGCTGAAACTTCCACTGCGCTGTGCCGGCAACTTCTCAAATTCCAAGCTGCCCGATGGTCAGGCCATGCAAGAAGGATTGATGTCCATGCTGTCGGCCATCCACTGCGGAGCGAACTTTATCCTCCATTCGGCAGGTTTCCTCGATGGGCTGCTCTCCATGTCCTACGAGAAGTTCGTGATGGACACCGACCTTTGCGGCGCCCTTCATTCCTATTTCGCTGGCGTCGCAGTCGATGATAACACGCTGGCGTTCGACGCATTCGAGGAGGTCGGCCCCGGCAGTCACTTCCTCGGCTCGGCCCACACGATGCGAAACTATCAGACCGCCTTTTGGGATTCGACACTGTCGGACAACGAACCCTTCGAGAAGTGGAGCGAGGAAGGCGGGTCAACGGACATTGCGACTCGCGCAAATCGCCAATGGAAGAAGACGCTGGAAGAATTTGAAGCGCCACCGCTCGACGTCGCCGTTGACGAAGCGCTTTGCGACTTCGTGGCAAGACGCAAGGCCTCCATGGCTGACGGCTGGTACTGAACAGGAGATGCCCCGGCCGATAATCTTCGAAAGTCGCATAGCGAGAGTGAACATGTTGCGGTCAGCCGGGCCTTGCGTCGCTTCGGCGACGTTATCCGTCAGATGGAGGAAGCGCCGACCACGCCCTCGACATGACCGCATCTGCCGCCTTGAAGATGCGCCGGGATCCCGCCGCATCTTCACCCCCGCAACTTGGCGGTGACGTCCGGTTGCTCCACCTACCGCGCAGCAGCAGCAAAGACTAGCTGCGGGGCTGCAGCAGCGCCAGGGCGACTGTCGATGCGGCAAGGACGGCGGTAAGGGTCAAGGGCCCCGTAGCGCCATAGTTGTCGACGACATAGCCGCCGACAACCGCTCCAATAGTGATGGCGACCTGGAAAGAGGTGACCATCAGGCTGCCCGCTGCTTCCAGCGCGTCAGGCGCCGCACGGGACAGATTGGTCGGCAGCACCACCGGCGCCATGCCGAAGGCGAAGCCCCACAGCGTAGCGAAGCCGAAGGCAACGCCGATATGCGCGCCCCAAAGTACCAAAGCGACCGCCGCAAACGCCATTAACACGGCGGTGGCCGCGAGGGCCATGCGGATATTGGCGTCGGCCATGCGGCCACCGGCAATATTACCGATCACAGCGGCGATGCCAAACCCGAGCAGCGCCAGGGCAATCAGCCCAGTTGCAAGGAGCGTCACCTGTTCGAGGAAGGGGCGCACATAGACCGAGCCGGCAAAATGCCCCGTCATCAGCAAAAGGATAGCAAGCATGCCGAGTTGAATGCCACGCCGCCGTGTCAGCCGAAAGACATCGGCAAGACTGTTGCTTGTGCTTGCAGGCAGGGTCGGCAGGCTGAGCAACTGCAGCAGCATGGCAAGCGCGGCCAGCCCCGCTGTCATGGCCATGGCGCTGCGCCAGCCCAGCCAGTCGCTGATCAAGGCGCCCATCGACGGTGCAGCAATGGTGGCGAGCGAGACGCCGAGGGTGACGATAGCCATGCCCCGACCTGTCGCATTGGCGCCAACCAGCCTCGCGATGACGGCAACTGAAAGCGCCCAGAAAGCGCTGAGGGCGATGCCCAACCCGGCCCGGCCTAACAATAATAGCCAGAAATCGGTCGCTAACGCCGCAAGAATATTGGAGCCGATCGCCAAGGCACTGAGACCAACCAGCACCGTCTTGCGGTTCAATCTGCCGATGAGAACATTGCTCAACAAGGCCGTCACGGCGCCGACGGAAGCGGTGGCAGTGACGACCTGTCCGGCCGTTCCCTCGCTGATGCCGAGATCGCGCGCCATTGGCGTCAACAGGCCTGCCGGCAGGAACTCGGCTGACACCAGCGCAAAGCTGGCGGCCGCCATCGAAAGAACCGCGAACCAGGTGGCCGGGCTCCACGCGGCTGGCGCAGCGGCATCAAGGTCTATCGCCGCGCCATCAAGCTGTAATGTTGTGTCCGTCATTGAAGTATCTCCAAGGTTTAGAGATCTTCATAGACGAGTCTTTTCGGATGATATGTATCTTAAAATCCGAAATCCATGTCCGTTCGTCCGGAAATTGTGCGACGCACAACGCCCGGCGAGACACTGGTGATGCGCTTGAACGCGCGAGCGAAGGATGCCTCGGATTCGTAGCCCAAACGGGTAGCGACCTCGGCGACCGACATGCCGCTTTGCCCCAACAACTCGCGAGCAAGCTGCATACGCAGCCGGGCGAGATAGCGTGCCGCGCCTTCCCCTAAAACAGCGCTGAAGCGCTCGGCGAAAATCGAGCGCGATTGGCCTGCCAGGCCGGCGAGGCTTTCGAGGGTCCAGTTATGGCCAGGGTCTCGGTGCATGGCTGCCAGTGCGCGGCCGATATGGGGGTCGCGGATGGCGGCGAGCCAACCGGTGGTCGGTGCTCCGGTGCAATTGACCCAGCAGCGGATGAGCCGCGCTGCGAGCAGGTCCGCCATACGCGATAAGATGGTGGCGCTGCCCATCTGCGGTTGTGCGGCCTCCGCCGTCATAGCCGCGAGCAAGGGACTAACGATCGGGTCATTGCCAGCCACGTCGCAGCCCTTGATGATTGGCGGCATCAAGGTGATCAAGGGGTTAAGCGCACAGGCGCCCAAGGCCATGGAGCCGCAGAAAAGGGTGCTGGTCGCACCCGTTCCTTCCCGCACCACTTCGCAGACGTTGCTCCCCAACTTGGTCACCTGGCAACCCTTGAGCGAGTCGCCCACAACATCCGGCGCGCTGGCCAGCCGATGGGCGATGCCTTGCGGCAGCAGCACCAGATCCCCATCGCGCAACTCCTGCCAGCCTTGCGCTTCGGTATGGATCCAGCATGGACCCTGGCTGACAAAGTGAAAACGAAGCAGCGGTTGTTGCGGAAAGGCGATGCTCCATGGATGTCGGAGTTCGCAGCGGCCATAGTTGACACCACTCAAGCGAAAGTCTTGTAGGACCTCGCTTAGCGCATCCATTGGGATATGTGGCGGCGAAGACGGTCGGGACGAATGGTCAAGCATTCGGCCAATATATATGCCGAGCGTCCGGCAGGCAAGTGGAGACGTTGTTCTACACAATCGCCTTTCCGCCACTTTCAGCACGACGGCATCGCGAGGTGGCTGTCTTTCCGGCATCGCCGCGTGCGAGCCGTGCCGAAAAACTCTTCAGCGCTTCTAGTGGGACATAGGCACGTTCGATCTCGTCACGCAGCAGCTGCACCGTGGGCGTTGGGGTGATGAGGCCCTTGCGGCGTTCGAAGAGCGAGACGTCTAACTCGAATTCCAGCTTGTCGATTACGGAAAGCAGCGAATACAAAGTTGATTTGCCCCTGATTCGAACGCAGCCCAACGTCAATGGTGCGTAAATCCGTTGCTATGTGTCACACCGGCAGCAGCGTGTCCGGTTTCACATCAGCGACAGAAGCATAGGTGTGGGTCTCCCTCACACCGGGTAGCGGAAGGATCACCCGTTGCAGGAATTCCTGAAACACGGACATGTCCGCTATCCTCGCCTTCACCAGATAGTCGAAGCCGCCGACGACCATATGGCATTCGAGAACCTCCGGCGCTTTCGCCACCGCTTCAGCAAACCGGTCGAAGACATGAGGGGCCGTCTGATCGAGTCGCACCTGAATGAAGACGAGAGTTCCCCGGTCGATCTTTTGCGGATCGAGAATGGCTCTGATCGCCGTGATGAAGCCTTCGCGGAAAAGACGTTTCACCCGCTGACTGGTACCGGTCGGTGACAGGCCGACTCGGTTCGCGAGATCAAGAGTGGTCCGACGACCATCCTCCTGAAGCAACCGAAGGAGGCTGCGGTCAATTCCATCAAGAGGGTCCATTTCATTATCCACGCTATCGAAGGCATGTATGCGCGTATTTCGCTCTTTATCGGCAGAAATAGCATATTTCGTCACAGCCTATACCGCAATAGCTTGTGATTCTCACACGGCACGGAGTTGAAAGGCATAATCCGCCTTCATCAGCCCGGATCGCTGCGATGGAGGGCAAATGCACGTGGGGAACGGACAAGAGAATCAGAATACAAAGCGCGCCCTCATCGCCGGAGTGATGATGATCATCATCACAGCCATACAATTCGTCGCTGCCCGGTTTAGCCTGCAGGAACATCTGACAGCAGCCGATATCGCCAGTCTGCGTTTCGCGGGTGCCGGCGTGATCTTCCTTCCGATCATTTGGAGAATTGGCTTCGGAAAGCTGGAAACCCTTGGTTGGCAGCGTGCTTCAGCCTTGGCCGTCCTTGTGGGATTGCCCTATCCAATGATCATTAATTGGGGTCTGACTTACGCACCCGCCGCCCATGCAGCCGCCCTCTGCCCGGCCTCGATCGTCTTCTTCTCTTTCGTGCTGTCTCGCATCGTCTTTGAAGATGCGATCTCACGCATGCGGATCATCGGGATTGCCGTGATCATCGTGGGGCTACTCCTCTTCGTCTTTCACTCAGGAAGCGAGGTGGGCAACACGCTATTTGGCGATCTGCTGTTCACCGGATCGGGCATCATGTTTTCCGGCTACGCTGTTCTCGTGCGGCGATGGAGTGTTGATCCCGTCATCGCCACGGCGGCCATAGTGCTGTTGTCCTGCGTGCCGCTTCCGCTTTTACATATCCTCGCGCCGAGTGGTCTCAATACAGCATCAGGAGCGGAAATCGGCGCGCAGATCGTGATTCAGGGCTTTCTTGCCGGCGCGGCGGCGATGTTCCTCTATACCTACGCCGTCAGGCAGTTGGGACCACAAAAAGCATCACTGTTCATGCCCTGCGTGCCGATAGCCACAGCCTTGACCGGCATGATCGTACTCGGCGAAATTCCAACACCTATCCAATTTATTGCCATCGTCATAATGACAGCGGGCATGATCCTTCCAGTATTGCGAAAATCATGAAATTTCGCAGAAAGTACCGCGGACGGGCGTCCTTCTTTGTGGGAGCTGCCGAAGAGAAGGACAACAGAGGGCTCGGTGTGTTCAAAGCTGCTGTTTCAGGGCTAGGTTGGCTCACCGTGCCAATCCGTCCCATCTCCCCGCGAGGCATTGGGACTGGCAGACTATTACTGATTTTGTCCCTGGCACCGTTTGGTGCCCAGGATTCATTGTTCAGTTGACCCGCTGTCCTTTTTCACTATCGAAAAGATGGACGTTGGAAGGGTCGCCTTTGACCGAAATCCGCTCGCCGACCTGAACTTCTGCTGCTCTTGGGAATTCGATGGTGATCAGTTTTTCTGTGCCAGCGTCGAGGTAGCCGAAGGTCTGGCTGCCAAGCCGTTCGACCACCACCAATTCGCCGCTGAACCATGCCTCGCCGGCATCGCAGACAGTCAAATCTTCCGGGCGGATGCCGAAGGTAATCGTCCTTGCGGCCTCGGTTGACCCACCTCCGATATCGAGTGCCGCTCTGCCTGCCGGCAATTGCACAACGACATTGTTGCCAGTGGATTCAACGACACTCACCGGGAAGGTATTCATCGTCGGGCTGCCGATGAAACGTGCAACGAACAGGCTTGCCGGTTTGCGGTAAAGGTCGAGTGGGTGCCCGATCTGTTCGACGTGACCGGCATTCATCACGACGATCCGATCGGCCAAGGTCATAGCTTCCACTTGATCGTGCGTGACGTAGACGGTCGTTGCCTGCATGCGGCGATGCAGCTTGGCGATTTCAAGCCGCATCTCGACGCGAAGTGCAGCATCGAGATTGGACAACGGTTCGGATGACCGGAACGCCCATCGCGCCGGTATCGATTATTTGCGCTATACGGCAGATTGCGCGGCGGCGCTCGGTGCTACGGTCGTCGGCGGGCCGTTGACCGGTAATCCGCTGGTGTTCGCCGGGCGCGCTCCGTTGCCCGTGTCAGAGGACGAACGGCTGGCGCGCAAGGAGCGCTGTGTCAAAGGTCTGATAGAAGCCGGCGATCACGCCGCACAAGCAGGTATCCTGCTGGCGGTCGAGCCGCTCAATCGTTTCGAAAGCGATGTGTTGTGCACGACGCAGCAGGCCATCGAACTCCTTGACGCAGTCGATCATCCAGCGATCAAACTGATGCTGGATACCTTCCACATGCATATGGAAGAAGCGTCGATCGCCGAGGCTATCCGGCTAGGCGGCGCACATCTCGTGCATTTCCAGGCGAATGAAAACCATCGCGGTTTTCCGGGCACAGGCTCGACCGACTGGGTTGCGGTCGGCCGTGCCTTGCACGAGGTCGGCTACAAGGGACCGGTATCGCTCGAGCCTTTCCGGCGCAATGACGATCGTTTCGGCGTTCCCCTTGCGCAGTGGCGCCCGCCGCATGAGGATGAAAGCGAGCGCCTGGCAGCGAGCGCGGCCTTTATCAAATCCCATCTCACACTGACGGAATATCGGCGATGACATTGAAAATCGGCTGGATCGGTTGCGGCATTCACGCGACCCAGATGTTACTTCCCCAACTCGTGCGCCAAGACGCCGAGATCATCGCGCTCTGCGACATCGACGGCAAACGTCTCTCCGATGCGGGCCGCCAGTTCGGCGTGTCCCGCCTGACAAGTGACGCCGAGGAGCTGATCCGCACCCCTGGCATCGACGCGATCGGCATGGCGGTCGGTCCTGACCAGCATCTTCATTTCGGCAAGCGAGCCCTCGATCGCGGTCTGTCTGTTTTTATGGAAAAGCCGCCCTCAGGGACCGCTGAAGGCGCACGCGAGCTTCGCGCCGCATCCGAACGATCGGGCAAGCCATTGCTTGTCGGATTTATGAAGCGTTATTCCGTCGGCAACAAGATCGCCCACAACATCATAAAGTCGGGGCGCTTCGGACCGGTATTGGGGCTTACGGGGTATTACATGACGGCACCGGGCTATTTTACCGGCAATGTCGACTATAGCGGTTTCTTCCTGCATCACTGTGTGCATTACATGGATCTGGTGTCGTTCTTTGTTTCGCCAGTGCGGACCATCTCGGCCCGGAAGGTCGAGAAGACGCCGGGCAGGGTGCTCTTCCACGTAGGCTTCGAGTTCGAGTGCGGCGCCATCGGTAATATCGCCATGGGTACGATCCAGTCGCGCGGCACGCCGGTCGCGCGCATCGCACTCATGAGCGATCATCAGCGGCTGGAAGTGGATGACGTGATCGAGGTGCGCTGGAACCGCAATCCGCCTTTCAAGGTTGATGATCCGAATGCGAC
Source organism: Phyllobacterium zundukense (assembly GCF_002764115.1). Classification (NCBI taxonomy): domain Bacteria; kingdom Pseudomonadati; phylum Pseudomonadota; class Alphaproteobacteria; order Hyphomicrobiales; family Phyllobacteriaceae; genus Phyllobacterium; species Phyllobacterium zundukense. Next base: position 406,084 of record NZ_CP017940.1, read on the forward strand.
GCTCGCTGATGACGTCGATACGCTGACATGGAAGCCGAATTTCACGGCAGCGGCAAATGAGGATCCGAAAGGCTATCATTCGCTCTTGGCCGACGTGGTGCCGGCGCTCGGCGGTGCTTCGACCGCTGCCCCGACAATTCATGATGGGGTGATTGCCATGGAACGGCTCGAGACATTGCGACGGGAACTTGCTTTGTAGAAACGATGAATTGCTTCAGATCAAAACCCTGTAAACATCCAAGTGGATAGAATCTGACGCTTGGTGCCGCGCAGAAGCCTCCGTCCCGTTCGTGGAGGGCGTTCCGAACCCTGCCCGGACGCAGAAATTCCAACGTCGCAGGAGGGTGGTTAGCGGTCCTTTGGTTATTCGTCATTCCGACAAAGCGGCGCGCAGTTTGCGCCCAAACGCACTTTTGCGCAATGTCGCCTTAAGCTATTCTGAAGACCCTGCGGTGGAGATTTTGCAGCATGGCCAAGCTCGTCTTTGGAATGAACCAGTCCCTGGACGGCTACGTCGACCATATGGAGTTTGCGCCAGGCCCCGCACTCTTTCGTCACTGGATACAGCAAATGTGCGACCTGACCGGCAGCGTGTACGGTCGCCGCATGTACGAGATCATGCGTTATTGGGACGAAGACCGTCCTGAGTGGAGTGCGGAGCAACGCGAGTTCGCGGCGGCGTGGCGGCGCCAACCGAAGTGGGTCGTGTCGCGCTCGTTGAAGTCAGTCGGCCCCAACGCCACACTTGTCGAGGATGACCTCGAGGCGGTGATACGTGGCCTGAGGGCTCGACTCGTTGGGGAGATTGCAGTTTCCGGACCAGACTTGGCGCGAAGCCTAACCGACCTTGGTCTTATTGATGAGTATCGACTCTACATCTGCCCCGTCGTGCTGGGTCGCGGCAAGCCATTCTTCGCCGGCCCGCGGCCACCACTCCGCCTTGTTTCCACCGATCACGTTGGCGAGGACGTGATTAGGTTGACGTACGTTCCTGCTTAATCGCGCGCGCGTCTCGCGCTCGACGGCGTTCAGGAAGCGGATGAACTCCTGATGCCGGTGGCGCTGCATGCAGCGGCCGATTGCGCCGATTGCCAACATACGCGCGCTTTATTTCCGATCGATTTCACCTCTTCCATACGCAAGCAACATCACGAGGATAACGATACCGTATATAATCTGCCGTCCGGCTTCCGGCATCTGCATGACGGCGAGGATCGATTGCAGCAGGGTGATGAGGACGACGCCGGCAATCGTTCCCAGATAGTTGCCGCGCCCGCCAAGAATATTGGTACCGCCGAGGACAACCGCGGCGATGGCTGGCAGCAGGTAGGGATCGCCCATCGCCTGATAAGCCTTGGTGGAGTAGCCCGCAAGCAGCACACCCGCAAAGGCAGCCGCGGCGCCTGACAAGACAAAGCACCATATAATGACTGCGTTGGTATTAACGCCGGAGAGGTAGGCCGCCGCCTCGCGATTGCCCACTGTGTAGACGCGACGGCCGAATGCCGTACGCGTCAAAAGAAAGATCGTGAACGCGCCTACAATGACCCATATGAGCAGGGCTGTCGGAATGCCGAAGATCGGCCTTCCGACAGCCAGGAAGTGCATCGCGTCCGTGGCGTGGTCCTGCGGCGCGAAGCCCCCGGTGTGCAGAACCATCAGTCCCTGAACGACGGCGTTCATGCCGAGTGTGAAGATCATCGAAGGCAGCCTCAGGTAGGCAACACCAAGCCCGTTCAGCAATCCAACCACCGCACCGCAAAATACCCCAACCGGGATCGCGAGAAGATTGCCGGTTTCGCCGTACCAGCCTGCAACGGCCGTCGCCATCATGGCACCGAGTGTCACCGTCCAGGGGATTGACAGATCGATATGGCCGATCAGGATGACCATCATTGCGCCCGAGGCGATAATACCTAGAAAGGCGCTAATCTGCAGTTGTTGCAGCAGATATTCGGGAGAGAGGAATTCGCGGGAATAGAGCGTCCCGCCAAGGAGCATGAGGATGATGCAGGAGAACGCGATGATCAGCGAACGGTCGAGTGAAAACCGAAGTGTGGGAATGGCGGTGACCGGGAGTTTCGACTCACTCATGCGAAAAGCTCCAGACGGTTGCGGATTCGCAGAACGCGCAGGGCACCGAGGCTGACGGCGGCAAGTAGAACGACACCCTGGAACAGGGGCTGCCAGAGTGGGTCGAGGTCGAAGACGAAAAGCAGGTCCTCGATGGTACGCAGCACAAAGGCGCCGAAGATCGATCCGATCGCCGATCCCCATCCACCGAACAATGACGTCCCGCCAATCACCACCGCTGCGATGGAATTGAGCGTATAGTTTCCGGCGATCGGCGCGGATGCCTCACCCGAGTAGGTGTTGAAGGTGAGCATCAGACCGCCAACGGCAGCGAGGAAACCTGCAAGCGTATAGGCCAGCAGTTTCGCCCGCCGTACGGGGACGCCGGACATATAGGCAGCCTGCTCATTCGACCCCACGGCATAGGCCGCGCGGCCAAGCACCGAATTCCGGTAAGGCAGCCAGACGATCAGCATGATCGCAAGGAGAACGACCAAGGCCGTGGGTACGACGCCGAACAGCTGACCGGTGGCAAAGTCGGCAATAACAGATTGCACATCGCCGCCTGGACCGGGGCGGACATAGAGCGCAATACCGTAATATACAGCGCCGGTCGCCAGCGTTGTGATAATCGGCTGAAGCCGCCCCCAGACGATAATTGCTCCGTTGATGAACCCGGCCAGTGCGCCCGCACCCAGTACAATAGCGATACCGAGGAAACCTTCACCGATCGTGCCAATCACGATGACCGACGCCAGACAATTGGCGAGGATGAAGACCATTCCCACTGAAAGATCGAGACCGCGTGTCAGCACCGGCAGGGTCTGCGCCATGGCGACCAGCGCGAGCAGAACCGCCTTGTTGGACGCAGTTGTGGCCACCGCCGCAGTCAGCCCGACCGGGTGATTACTGACATAGATGATGAACATCACGATGAAGAGACTGATAGCGGCGAGTAGTCCGCCATTGTGATGGATACGATGGCGAAGATCGTTCATGCCGCCTGTCCCTTGTCGTCCACGTTCAGCGCCGTTTCGATGATGTTGCGCTCGTTCAGGTGCTGCCCCTTGAGTTCTCGCGCGATACTACCATTGTACATGACGAGGACGCGATCACAGCAGCCGATCAGTTCCGCATAGTCAGTGGAATAGAACAGTACCGCCACCCCTCTGTCGGCGAGGTCCCGAAGGAGCTGATACACTTCCTGTTTGGTACCTACATCAATGCCGCGTGTGGGGTCATTAAGAAGAATGATCCCGGGATTGGTCATCAGCCATTTGGCTAGAACGACCTTTTGCTGGTTGCCCCCCGACAGGGTCGAGACTGCTGCGGCGAGATCAGAGATCTTGATCTTCAGACTGTCGATGATCTTTTCGACTGCAGAGTGTTCTTTAGCGCCGTCGAACCGCAGCCGTTTCTGGAAGTGGGACAGGGAAGCAAGGCTGATGTTATCGCGAATGTTCATCGGCAGCAGCAGGCCCTCGGTTTTACGATCCTCAGGAATGAGCGCCAGTGGCAGGCAAGCGCGCATCGCCGCACGGGGTCCTGAAAGACGATGTGACTTGCCCATCACTTCGACTGTGCCGGAAACGCCCTTGAGCACCCCGAAAAGTGCCAGCAGCAAGGAGCGCTGCCCCTGACCGTCCAGCCCTCCTAGTCCGACTATTTCGCCCTTGCGCACGTCAAGAGAAATGTCGCGCAATTGCGTACCCCAGGAAAGATTTTTTGCCGAAAGGGCCACCGCCTCGGTCAGCTTCGGTTCTGGCTTGTCAGGATAGTGATGGGTCAGTTCGCGGCCAATCATCATCTGGACGATGGCGCTTACTGAACGTTCCCCCTTTTTGAAAGTCTCGATCCGCGTTCCATTGCGAAAGACCGTGGCGCAGTCGGCGAGAGCCTCGATTTCATGCATTCGATGCGAAACGTAGAGGATACCCACGCCTTCGGATCGCAGCTTGCGAATGATGGCGTAGACACGTTCTACATCGGCACTGGTCAGTGCCGACGTCGCCTCGTCGAGAATGAGCAGCTTGGGCTTTTTCGCCAGCGCTTTGGCGATCTCCACCATTTGACGCCGAGACAGCGGCAGGTCGCGCACGAGTTCGAGCGGGTGCACGTCCTCACAGCCGATCGACGCCAGCAGCTCACGTGCCCTCACACGCTGCGCACGCCCGTTGATCAACCCTCCACGCAACGGTGGCGAGATGATCGAAAGATTATCCGCGACGGTCATGTCAGGCAGGAGCGACAATTCCTGGAAGACACAGACCACGCCTGCGGCCATCGCCTCAGTCGGGTTGCGAAAATTTACTCTCTGACCTTCGACGAAGACCTCGCCGTCACTCGGGTCGGTCACACCGGCCGCAATCTTGATAAGCGTCGATTTGCCCGCACCATTTTCGCCGAGGATCGCATGGATCTCGCCTGGATAGGCAACGAAATCGACGTCGTTCAGCGCAGCGATCCCGCCGTAACGTTTCGAGACATGTTTCATTTCCAGAATTGGCGCAGCATCCGACACGAATAACCCTCCCAAAGAGAACCGGGACGCATCTGCGCCCCGGTTCAAGATCGATCTATTGATCCGCTTTGGTTTGGCCCATGATTTCCTGCGCGCTGAAATTGATGCCGCAAGTGGGGAAGGAATTGCCCACGAAGAAGTTGTCGGTCTCCTTCGAATAATAGCTTTCGCCGTCCTTGAAGTTCGGATCTTCGACAATGGACAAAGGCAGTGTGATCGATTGCGGGACTACCTCTCCTTCGAGCGCAGCAATTGCCGTCTTGATGGCTACGGCAACCTGTGCCGGCCCGGTGCCGGCAGAGGTGCATTTCAGGCCATCCTTGGAATATTCTGCGCAGAGTTTGCGGAAGCCATTTTCAGTTTCACCACCGACGGGCACAAAGGGATGCTTGGCGTCGATCATGGCTCGGATCGTTCCGGTTGATCCACCTTGCACAGACACGCCATCGAATTTCTTGTGTACAGCGATCGCATCAGCCACGACCTTCTGTGCGGTGCCATCGTCCCAGCGGCCGACCACTTCCACGGTTTCCCAATTGCCTCCCGATTTCTTCAGGACCTCCTGAATGCCTTCATGGCGATCGCGGTCGACCGAGGTTCCGGTAACACCGCGCACCTCAAGCAACTTGCCCTTGTTGTCTGGAACATTCTTGACCAGCCAGTTGCCCCAGAGTTCGCCAAGCCCCTTCTGATCTACATTCACATTAATAGCTTCATCCGTGTCGAGCGTGTTATCGAAAGCCACCAGAACAACGCCAGCTGCATTTGCACGCTTGATTACCGGTTTGAACGCGGTCGGGTTTTGGGCATTGACGACGATCGCATCGTAACCGGAGTTGATAAAGTTATCGACCGCAGCAATCTGTGCGGCGACATCGTCACCCGTCGAAACTACCTTGAATTCCTTGAGCTTAGCCTTCACTTCCGGCAGGGCAGCATAGGCCTTGGCGGTTTGAATCATCTGTATGCGCCATGTGTTGCCGATGAAGCCATTGGCAAGGGCTATCCGGTAGGGCCCTTCTTTCTTCGGCCATTGGAAAAACTTTGTCTCCGCGGCTAGAGGCTTGAAACATTCCGCGTCCTTACTTGGACCCTTTACAATTTCTGGTCCCGCCGCGTATGCGGCGGCTGAGATGGCCAGACTGGCAGCAGCAACCAGCATGCTTTCAAACAGCATATTCATTTCAGTTCCTCCTCCTTGTCTAATTGTCATGCTTTTGTAGTTTTAAGGTTCTGCGCACGTTGGCTTCGTAGAAGGCACGATCTTTGCGGTCTTGGCGCCAGCCTGAAAGACGACGCGAATGTTTACCATCATGAACAAGCAATTCCCGACCCGCTTCCATGATCCCGCTCCTCCGAGCCGATCGTGGCCGTCAGCCACGCGCGAGTGAACCTTTATGGTCTCCCAACCTTTGCCGTCGTTCATAATTGCGCACCGTGGTTTCTGCCGTGGTAAGAACTTTCAGGAACTTGATGTAGCGGTCTCGTGTCCATTCGATATGCCAAGCGAGCAGCTTGACTGCCTTTTCCACTTCACCTTCCCCAATGTGTTGTAAAAGACGCTGGTGTTCATCAAACGAAGTGATGTTCAGGTCAGGGTCGAGCGACAGGCGATTGCGAAGAGCTTGAATACGAAATGCGACAACGGTGAAAGTCTCGGATAGATATTGATTATCAGCGACATCAAAAATCGCCTGGTGGAATGCACCGTCGAGAACCCGATAGTCTTCGGTATTTCCTGTCGCCAGTGCCACGTCCATTGCTGAGACGATCTCAAACCAGACGCGACGCAAAGCATCTCGATTGCGGTCTATGGCCAGACCCAGGGCGGCGAGCTCAAGAATTGACCGTACCTCGGCAAGTTGAACAACCTGGTCAGCGTTCATTTCGAAGACGAAAGTGCCACGCTGGGGCTGAACATCGACAAGACCTTGACGCTTTAATTCAAGAATGGCCTCACGCACGGGTGTTTTACTGATGCCTAATTCCTGAGCGAGTGCCAATTCGGATAACGACTCGCCGCACTGCAGCGTCCCGCGAACGATACGCCCGCGAATGTACGCTGCAGCTTGCTCAGTCAGCGATGGCCCTCGTGCAACGGTCAGTGTCAAAATACACCTCCGATTGGCTCCACATCTAAGATATCATATCTTAGGCCGTCCGTGCCCAAATCTTTCGGAACCCAACAACGAGCTAAATCCGTAACAAAGTCTATGAGATTATCAAACGTCGCGGCTGGCCAAAAAGAAGCTGCAGATGCAATAGGCCTAAGTCAGATCGATTCGCTGAGGTTTATCATTCTTCCCCAAGGCCTCATGGTCGCGCTTCTCTCCGAAAAAATGATGATTCGAATCGAGGATGAGATTGGGGAAGAACGTATCTCAAGGATATGGAAGCGATAGTGAGTTTCAGCCGCCGTTACCCCCTGTGTTACCCGAAGGGCAAAATGCAAGGCGTTGGTGGCGAGGAGAGGGGGAGCTAAGTGCTTGAACGTAAATGGCGCGCCCGAAAGGATTCGAACCTCTGACCCCCAGATTCGTAGTCTGGTGCTCTATCCAGCTGAGCTACGGGCGCGTGCCACAAATGCGCGTTAGTCTGCGCAGCGCGGTTCGTAATCGGTTGAGAACTGAATTGCAAGCAGCTTTGGCAAAAAACCGCAACTATTTTGCACGGGATGATCACCCTGTGAATTCTTTGGCGGCTTAGCTGTTGGAATAGGGCGCTGCAGCGAAGGTCCTTCCACTTGAAATGAAGAGGCCCGGATTATACCGGGCCTCTTCACTGAACTGGGTCTTAGAGATTGCGGCCGATGGCCAGATATTTTTCACGCCGGTCTTGTCTCAACATGTCTCGATCCATGTTGCCCATGGATTTGAGCGCAACATTGATGATGTTGCCGGTTGCCTCGATCGCCGCTTCCTTGCCGCGGTGAGCGCCGCCGACCGGTTCGGGAATGATGCCGTCGATAATCTTCAGCTCGTATAGGTCCTGCGCCGTAATTCGCATCGATGTGGCAGCGTCCTTGGCCCGGGTGGAATCGTGCCAGAGGATCGAGGCTGCGCCTTCCGGTGAAATCACCGAATAGATCGAATGTTCAAGCATGTAGACGCAGTTCGCTGTGGCAATGGCGATAGCACCGCCCGAGCCACCTTCACCGATAATGACGGAGACGATCGGCACTTTCAGATTGAGACAGGCAGCCGTCGAACGCGCGATGGCTTCCGCCTGTCCGCGTTCTTCTGCGGCGATTCCCGGGAAGGCTCCCGCTGTATCGACGAGCGTGAGCACCGGCAGATTGAACCGGTCGGCAAGCTCCATGACGCGCACGGCCTTGCGGTAACCCTCGGGCATGGCCATGCCAAAATTGTGTTTCAGGCGGCTCTTGGTATCGTTGCCCTTTTCCTGTCCGATAACGGCAACGGCCTGGCCATTGAACCGGGCGAGACCCGCCTGGACCGCATCGTCATCGGCATAATTACGATCACCGGCCAGTGGCGTGAAATCAGTAAAGAGCTTGGAGATGTAATCGACGCAATGCGGGCGGTCCGGATGGCGGGCGATTTGCGCCTTCTGCCACGGCGTCAACTTGCGGTAGAGATCCCGCAGTGCCTCGGCAGACCTCTTCTCCAGCCGTACGATCTCGTCATTGGTATCGAGCGCGTCGCCCTCTTCCGCGAGCTTTTTCAGTTCGAGGATCTTGCCATCGAGATCGGCAACCGGTTTTTCAAAATCTAGGTAGTTGTACATGGACGAGGTGTCTGCCTGCAAAACGGTGGATTTTTCACGACCTAACTGGCTGTTGCCGAAGCGCATGTCAAGGAAGCAAGCCCGAGAACGCGTGTTGGCGGCGCAACTTATAGGGGGAATTCCGGCGAAGGTGTGGTGGCTACTTGGCTCTGCTCTCGCGTTTTATTGTTTTTGCAGGCGCGCGTACCTTGGCCACTTTCCGTCGCCTTTTCGGCTTGGGACGCTGCCAGCCGATCCACCGTCCTTCTCCTTCGTAGTTATGGAAACCGACCGCAGCCACATTGAGGCCGCGTTTCAGTTCATCGAGATCGAGCCCCGGCATCTGTTGGAGCAGCGCGGTTGGCAGATGATCGATATCGAGCCAGACTGAGTCGAAATAGATATGCTCCGGCCCGGTTTCGCCTTTCACCGTAAAAAACCATTGGCTCTCCATGGTGTCTCCGAACCACGGGTCGGGAAACATGGCGGGCGAGAAGACGAAGCCGAAGGCAGTGATTTCATCCCAGCGCCAGCTTTGCCGCCAGCCCATCGATCGTATCAAATGGCTGGAACGCGTGAATCCGGCTTCGTCAAAGCGCATCACTTCGCTGTCGAGTTGGACAGGCGGTGGCTCAGGTCCGGAAAACAATCTCTTCAACAGCTGCCACATGGACGTTCCAACGGTTCAATGGCTTACGCTTGAACCAGAAGCTTTAGGGTCCGAACCTTAGTCTGCCAGAGGATGGTGCTCCGTGACAAGGCGATGCAGCCGCTCCTCCATGACATGGGTATAGATTTGCGTTGTTGAAATGTCCGAATGACCGAGCAATTGTTGTACGGCGCGCAGGTCCGCGCCGTTTTGCAGCAGATGGCTGGCGAAGGCATGGCGCAGCACATGCGGGGAAATCGCCGATGTCTTCAAACCGGTCCGGGCAGCGAGCCCTTTCAATTCCCGCGCAAATACCTGCCGTGCCAGAAAGCCGCTTTCGGATATGGCCGGGAACAGCCACGGACTGCCGGACAGATTGGGCAGCGTATCGCGCAACGCCAGATATTTCGCCATGGCATCGCGCGCCTTTCCGGAGAGCGGGACCATGCGATCTTTGGAGCCTTTGCCACGCACCATCAGGAATCGATTGTCCGATCTGGCGACAGTGACGGGAAGGCCGACGAGTTCGGAGACGCGCAGACCCGTAGCATAAAGAATTTCGAGAAGCGCATGCAGACGCAGGGAATGGAAATGAACCATGTTGGAGGCTTTTGCGTCCTGCGTTTCCTCTTCGGCGCGGGAAAGCAACTTTTCCACGTCCGCTTCACTCAGAATTTTAGGCAGGGAGCGGTCTTTTTTGGGTGTATCCAACGTGCTGGTGGGGTCGTCGGCGCGAATATTCTCCGTATAAAGAAAGCGGAAGAATTGGCGTAATGCCGAGAGCCGCCGCGCCTGCGATGTCGCAGCAAAGCCTCGTTCGGCGATATCGTCGAGGTAGGCACGAATGGTAGCGGGTTGTGCCAGTGTGAGTTGCAGCCCGGTGGCGGCGCTGAAGGCTGCGGCGTCTTCGAGATCCCGGCGATAGGAATCGAGCGTGTTCTGCGCTGCGCCCCGCTCGGCACTCATCATTTCAAGAAAGGTTTCTATGGCTGCTGCGGCGCGCATCGGCTTACTTCGGCGTATCAGGTTTGGGATTGAGCTTTTCGGCGGGGATGCGAATGGTCATTTCCGTCTGCGTGGGATGCACGAATGTCACCAGGGCCACCATGCCCGCATAAACAAGCCCTGCGAGAACTGCGAGGGTGATGATCAATCGTGTAAGCGTTGGCATTTTCTGTTCGAATCGTCTTTGTCGGCTTCAGTTCGGTTCCATAATCCTGCAATCAAAACCCTTATGATTTGATGAAGCTGGCGAGACCGCGTCTAAAGCTATAGTTTGCTTGACGACAGCGCGGTTTTCCTGTCGAAACGCAATTATGAGCACTACTGACGACATCCTCGGGGCAACCCATATATCAGAGTTGGCGAAATCCATTCGAGAACGTCTTGGACATAGGTCAATCGTGCTTGTCGGATTGATGGGTGCAGGCAAATCCACGGTCGGCAAGAAGCTGGCGACTCTGGTTGAATTGCCGTTCTTCGATGCTGACCATGAGATTGAAAAAGTCTCGACCATGACTATTCCGGAACTCTTTGAATCCTATGGCGAGGCCGAATTCCGCGATCTTGAGCGGCGTGTCATTGCCCGCATGCTGGAAGACGGACCGATCGTGTTGGCGACTGGCGGCGGCGCCTACATGAATGATCAAACGCGCAGAGCCATTGCTTCAGACGGTATTTCGCTCTGGCTGAAGGCGGAACTCGATGTATTGATGGGACGTGTCGTTCGTAAACAAAACAGGCCACTCCTGAAGAACGACGATCCGCGGGGCGTGATGGAACGGCTGATGTCCGAGCGTTATCCTGTCTATGCCCTTGCCGACTTGACGGTAAATTCCCGCGAAGAAAAGAAAGAAGTCATCGCATTCGAAGCGATGCAGGCGATTGCCCAGCACCTGGACGGAATTGCCGTGACCAATAAGGAATCCGGTAAATGACCGACTTGACTGCCCTGAACGCAATCACCACGGTTCCCGTCAAGCTCGGCGATCGGTCCTATGACATTCTCATTGGAGCAGGTCTCATAGACCAGGCAGGACGCGAGATCGCCAAGCGCGCCAAATCTGTCCGGGTGGCTATCGTCACCGACGAAACGGTGGCTGGTCTGCACCTCGATCGCTTGATGCGGAGCCTGAGCGCTGCCGGCATCGACTCTACCGCCATTCTTGTAGCGCCAGGCGAGAAATCCAAGGGCTTTGCAACACTCGAAACCGTCACCAATGCAATCCTTGCCGCACGTCTGGAGCGCGGCGATATCGTGGTGGCGTTCGGTGGTGGTGTCATCGGTGATCTCGCGGGTTTTGCGGCCGGGATCGCTCGCCGTGGCATGGGGTTCATCCAGATGCCGACATCACTGCTGGCGCAGGTCGATTCCTCGGTCGGCGGGAAGACCGGCATCAACACGGCGCATGGCAAGAATCTCGTCGGTGTATTTTATCAGCCGCAGCTGGTTTTGGCCGATACGGATGTACTCGATACGCTTTCGCCGCGCGAATTTCGTGCCGGTTACGCGGAGGTCGCCAAATATGGCCTGATAGACAGACCGGATTTCTTCACCTGGCTTGAAAAAAACTGGCGAGGGATTTTCGATGGCGGTCCGGAGCGAACCGAGGCAATCGCGATATCATGCCGGTCCAAGGCGGATGTAGTGGCGCGGGACGAGCGCGAGACCGGAGATCGCGCCCTGCTTAATCTTGGACACACATTTGGTCACGCCTTGGAAACCGCCACGAACTATGATTCCGCACGGCTGGTGCACGGCGAAGGCGTTTCTATTGGTATGGTGCTCGCTCACCAGTTTTCCGCCAAGATGAATCTGGCGAGCCCTGATGATGCACGCCGCGTCGAGGCACATCTGCGTGGCGTGGGGCTTCCGGTGTCAATCGCTGGCATACCCGGCGATTTACCACCCGCAGAAAAATTGATGGACTATATTGCTCAGGACAAGAAGGTAGCGCGCGGGGCGCTAACCTTCATTCTCACGCGCGGTATCGGTCAGTCCTTCATTGCAAAAGATGTACCGCCATCCGCCGTATTGAGCTTCTTGCAGGAGAAACATCCAAAATGAACCTGGAAATCTGGATCTTTTGCGGAATTATATTCCTCTTGATCCTGATGTCTGCCCTGTTCTCGGGGTCTGAAACCGCTCTGACTGCTGTATCGCGCGCTCGAATGCACCGCCTGGCGAAGCGCGGCGACGACCGGGCGGCCGTGGTGGAAGCGCTAATCGAAAAGCGCGATCGGCTGATCGGTGTCATGTTGATAGGCAACAATCTCATTAACATTCTGGCATCATCGCTCACGACAAGCATGCTGCTCACCCTGTTCGGTCAGGCCGGTGTTGCCTACGCGACCGCGATCATGACCGTCCTTCTCGTTATTTTTGCAGAAGTCCTACCCAAATCCTGGGCCATTTCCAGTCCCGATCGCAATTCGCTCGCGCTTGTCCGGTTTGCCCAGATTGTCGTCATCCTGTTCGGCCCGCTTTCCGATCTCGTCAACTGGATCGTCCGCAAGATACTGGGATTGTTTGGTATTAATCTTGCGGCAGGGGCCTCGATGCTCTCGGCGCAGGAAGAGCTGCGCGGGGCAGTTGATCTGCTGCACAAGGAAGGGTCGGTTGTTAAACGCGACCGCGATCAAATCGGCGGACTGCTCGATCTGCGTGAACTCGAGGTCTATGACGTCATGATTCATCGGACCGATATGGATTCGGTCAATGCGGACGATCCGATCGAAACCATCATCAACCAGATTCTGGCGAGCCGCCACACCCGGATTCCCGTCTGGAAGGATGCGAATGACAATATTATCGGCGTCGTCCATGCCAAGGATCTTGTGAGGGCGATTCGTGATGCGAACCGGGATTTCTCCAAGATCAACATCATGAAAGTTGCGACGAAGCCGTGGTTCGTGCCGGACACAACAACGCTTCAGGATCAGCTCAATGCTTTCCTGCGGCGCAAGGCGCATATCGCCATTGTGGTCGATGAGTACGGCGATGTGCAGGGCCTGATTACACTGGAGGACATTCTGGAAGAAATCGTCGGCGACATCGCCGACGAACATGACATTGATGTACAAGGATGCCGTCCACAGCCGGATGGCTCCGTTCTGGTCGATGGTTCCGTACCGATCCGCGATCTCAATCGCGCCCTCGACTGGAACCTGCCTGATGCGGAAGCAACGACCATTGCCGGTCTCGTCATTCACGAAACACAGAGCATTCCGAAAGAGAAGCAGGCGTTCACCTTCCACGGCAAGCGCTTCACGATCCTACGGCGTGAAAAAAACCGTATCACGCGGCTCCGTATCCGCCCGCTTGAAGGCGATGACAAAGCAAAGCTGACCTAGATCAGGACCCCTTGAGGCGCTTAACGGCGCGTTGCTTCGCCGGGGGCAGCTGGTTCGAGCGCCAGCGCGTGTACACTACCCTTCAGTTCGTCCTGCAGCACGTCGTTGATCGCACGATGACGCGCGACCCGCGACATGCCGGCGAAAGCCTCCGCGACAATCCGCACGCGAAAATGCGTTTCGCCTGACCCATCAAATGTGCCATGATGATCGCTGTCGGAATGATGGTGACCAGCGTGGAGGTGGCTTTCATTGATGACTGCCAAAGAAACGGGATGAAAAGCCTGCGTCAGTTTGTTTTCGATCGCTGACTGAGTGGACATTTCGTTCTCCTGCGCCCATATGGTAGTTTCACTTGGCAAATCCGTACATGATCACAAATTTACCGCCATTTCAGGCGTTAGGTCGATCCATGGGTAAATGTCAATTCATGCTTAGCTAAGATAATCTGACTCGATGACCTCAAATTCGAAATATTTTGATAGCATCCGTATCCGGCCAAAGAAGGCGGATGAGGAAAAATCGCGCACTCCCGTGTGCCAGTGGGATGGGTGTGACAAGCCTGGCCCGCATCGTGCGCCGGTGGGCCGTGAGAAGGAAGGCGAGTTCTTCCATTTCTGCATCGACCATGTGCGTGAATACAATAAGGGCTATAATTATTTCTCCGGATTGTCCGACGCAGAAGTGGCGCGCTACCAGAAGGAAGCGCTGACGGGTGATCGTCCGACCTGGACCGTTGCCGGGCTGCCTGGCAGTGGAGCCGGCGCAAGCGCCAGTACGCGCGCCCAAGCCAGCGCCAGCGCCAAGACATCCCCTGACTTTTCGAAGTTGCGTTCTGGTCGCGCCGCCTATCAGAACAGATTCCGCGACCCCAACAGCGTATTCAATGAGGCGCGGGTGCATGTCCGCAAGCTCAAGCCATTGGAGTCGAAAGCACTGGATACGCTCGGGCTTGGCGCAAAAGCCACTGGCGAAGACATAAAGTCGCGCTATAAAGAACTTGTGAAGATCCATCACCCTGATGCTAATGGCGGTGATAGGGCTTCCGAGGATCGTTTCCGTGACGTAATCCAAGCCTATCAATTGCTCAAGGCGGCTGGTTTCTGCTAACCCGCGATTGAGCCGAATTCGGGACCTCATAGCGAGGTTTCAAACTATCTTTATGCGTCTGCCCGTGCAGTCGCGCTGGAGGCATGATGAATAAGGTTGATCGCGATATTGCGAATTTGCCGGATACAACGGTTTCTGCCGCAAAGCTGTTCGGTTTTGAAACCGATATGATGGTTCCTGCCTATAAGGCAGGCGACGCCTATGTGCCGGAAATCGATACGGACTATCTGTTCGACAAACAGACGACGCTCGCCATTCTGGCCGGCTTCGCCTACAACCGCCGCGTCATGGTTTCCGGCTATCACGGTACCGGTAAGTCGACCCACATCGAACAAGTCGCCGCCCGCCTCAACTGGCCCTGCGTGCGCGTCAACCTCGACAGCCATGTCAGCCGTATCGATCTCGTCGGCAAGGACGCGATCGTCGTCAAGGAAGGCATGCAGATCACGGAATTCCGCGATGGTATCCTGCCCTGGGCCTATCAGCACAATGTCGCTCTGGTTTTCGACGAATATGACGCAGGCCGTCCCGACGTGATGTTCGTGATCCAGCGTGTGCTCGAATCATCCGGCCGGCTGACCTTGCTCGACCAGAGCCGGGTTATTCGTCCGCATCCAGCCTTCCGCCTGTTCGCCACGGCTAACACGGTTGGTCTCGGCGATACGACAGGCCTTTATCATGGCACGCAGCAGATCAATCAGGCGCAGATGGACCGCTGGTCCATCGTGACGACACTCAATTATCTGCCGCATGACAATGAGGCAGCTATCGTTGCGGCAAAGGCCAAGCACTACCAGAACAAGGAAGGCAGGGAGATCATCTCCAAGATGGTCCGTGTCGCCGACATGACCCGCTCCGCCTTCATCAATGGCGATCTGTCGACGGTCATGAGTCCGCGTACGGTCATCACCTGGGCTGAAAATGCCGATATCTTCAAGGATGTCGGTTTCGCTTTCCGCCTGACTTTCCTCAATAAATGCGATGAACTGGAACGCCCGATCGTTGCCGAATTCTATCAGCGCGCCTTTGGCAAGGAACTGCCGGAATCCACGGCCAACGTCGTCATAAGCTGAGCATCACGGAAAAATGGCAGGTCCGGGAGACAATTCACGCGCAAATCCGAAGGGTCCGGTTGATTCCGAGCCTTTCAAGCGTGCCGTTACGGCGTGCATGCGTGCGATCGCTGGCGACCATGAGATGGAAGTCAGCTTCGGTAACGACAAGCCTGCGCTGACCGGGCATCGTGCCCGGCTTCTTGATTTGCCCAAGCGTCCGTCTGCCAATGATATTGCGATTACCCGCGGCATTGGCGATTCGATGGCGTTGCGCAAGGCGTGCCACAACGACCGTATTCATGCCACGCTTGCGCCGGAAGGCAAACAGGCCAGGGCGATCTTCGATGCCGTCGAACAGGCACGCGTCGAAGCGATCGGCGCATTGCGCATGGATGGCGTTGCCGAGAACCTGACGTCGATGCTGGCGGACAAATATGCCCGCGCCAATTTCCCGGCGATCACCGACAAGGCGGAGGCCCCGCTCGAAGAAGCAGTCGCGCTGCTGGTTCGTGAAAAGCTGACAGGACGCAAGGCGCCCGAATCGGCCGGCAATGTGCTCGATCTCTGGCGCGACTGGATCGAGGAAAAGGCTGCGACCGATCTTGATCATTTGACTTCCAAGATCAACGATCAGAATGCCTTCGCCCGTGTCGTACGCGAAATGCTGGCTTCCATGGAAATGGCTGAAGAGCTTGCTCAGGAAAGCGAGCAGGACGATAGCCAGGACAACGAAGACGCGCCCGAGCCTGAAGAGAACAACGAAGGTGGCTCTGAGGAGGATCAGGGCAGCGATTCGTCCGAGAGCGATGATTCCGACACATCCAGCGATGATAGCCAGGCCGGCGAGACGGAGGCCGCAGATGCATCGTCCGACGATATGGATGAGGATTCGGATGCTGATGCGGAAATACCCGGCGAGGCGCGCCGTCCCAACCCGCCGTTCTCCAATCTTGGCAGTGAAAGCGGATACAAGATTTTCACCCAGGAGTTCGACGAGACGACGGATGCGGAAGAGCTCTGCGATGAGGCGGAGCTGGAACGCCTGCGGGCATTTCTCGACAAGCAGCTTGCCAATCTTTCCGGTGTTGTCGGCCGGCTGGCAAACAGGCTGCAGCGCCGCCTGATGGCACAACAGAACCGCTCGTGGGATTTCGATCTGGAAGAAGGCTATCTCGATTCAGCCCGCCTCGTGCGCATCGTGATCGACCCGACACAGCCGCTTTCCTACAAGCAGGAACGCGATACGGATTTCCGCGATACAGTCGTGACGTTGCTGATCGACAATTCCGGATCGATGCGTGGCCGGCCGATTACCGTTGCCGCTACATGCGCCGACATTCTGGCGCGCACGCTGGAGCGTTGCGGCGTGAAGGTGGAAATCCTCGGCTTCACCACTAAAGCCTGGAAGGGCGGCCAAGCGCGCGAGGCATGGCTGGAGCGTGGCAAGCCCGCCAATCCCGGGCGTCTCAATGATTTGCGCCATATTGTCTACAAGCGCGCGGACGCCCCGTGGCGGCGCTCACGGCGCAATCTCGGCCTGATGATGCGTGAAGGTCTCCTGAAGGAGAACATCGACGGTGAAGCGCTGATCTGGGCGCATCAACGCCTCCTGAGCCGTCCCGAGCAGCGTCGTATCCTGATGATGATTTCCGATGGTGCGCCGGTCGATGACTCCACCTTGTCGGTCAATCCCGGCAACTATCTCGAACGGCATTTGCGTGCGGTGATCGAAGAGATCGAGACGCGTTCGCCGGTTGAACTGATCGCCATTGGTATCGGACACGATGTGACGCGTTACTACCGCCGCGCCGTTACTATCGTCGATGCCGAGGAACTCGCAGGTGCCATGACCGAGCAACTGGCCTCCTTGTTTGAAGAGCAGGAGCGGCAGACTGCAAAAAAGTCAGCGCGGCGATAATATGAATCGGATCGCGCTGTTTTTTCGGCGCGCACCGCTATTTTGTACAGTTCCATTTCTCTTTGTTGCGACCGCCCTGGCCGAGGACAGTGCGGTTTCTCCCGCCGTCATAACATCCCAGGTCATTTCAAATTTTCGTATCGGATCGTCCGATACCCGCTTCGGCGCGCTGGAGTTTGTCGGTGGTCTGGAAATGACCTCTGCCAATCGCGAATTCAGTGGTCTATCCGCATTTCGCTATCTGGATTCGGGAAAAGAATTTCTAGGTATCACCGATACCGGTCTTTGGTATGCAGGCAAGATGTTGCGCGATGAGCGGGGCAGGCCTGCTTCAATCAATGATTTTCGCCTAGCGCCGATCCAGAGCGAAGAGGGATTGCCGGTCGAGGGTAAGTGGAACTCCGACGCGGAGGGCATGAGCGTTTCCGGCCAGACCGCTACGGTGTCGTTCGAACGCATCCATCGCATCGCAGAGTTTGCCCTGGACCTCGAGAACTTCGCGTCGAAGCCGAAGGACATTCCTCTGCCGATACCGAAGAACGAACTGCGCAACAATCGCGGCATTGAAACCATAGCCTACGCGCCAGTTTCCAGCCCTTTGCAGGGCGCGCGGGTGGCAGTGACCGAGAAGAGCATCAACGGGGCGGGCGACATGTTTGCCGCCGTGCTCGAGGGACCGCGAGAGGGGATTTTCTATGTCAAGCGGCTCGACGATTTCGATATTAGCGACGGTGACTTTCTTCCCAACGGCGACCTGCTGTTGCTGGAGCGGCGCTTCAGTATCTCCAGCGGGGTAACATTGCGCATTCGCCGTATTGCCGCGGAGGATATCGGGCCCGGCGCTACGGTGGACGGGCCCTTCATCCTGCAAGCGGATATGCGCGATCAGATCGACAATATGGAAGGGCTCGATGTGTGGCAGGCCGAGGACGGGAGTACCCGCCTCTCGCTGGTGTCAGATGACAACCATTCGATCGTCCAGCGTAATCTTTATCTGGAATTCCGGTTGGCGGAGTAGATGGCGGGGGCGAAGATGGCGAGGATAGCGCCATAAGGCACCAGCATCACGATCGCCATCACCATCTTGACCATGAGGTCGCCAAAGCCGAGCGACATCCACAACGGAATCTCCGTGCCGAAGAATGGTACGAGCATGGCGAGGGATGAGTCTGTCTGACCAGTCGCCGCATCGATCCAGGCGAAGTTCGCGGCAAAGGCAATCGAGAAAAAAAGCAGCGTATCGAGAAGCGAGCCAAAGATGGCGGAGGCGAAGGGCGCCTTCCACCACGTCAGCTGCCGCAATTTATTGAAAACAGTGATGTCGAGAAGCTGGGCAGTCAGGAAGGCGGTGCCGGATGCAATCGCGATGCGCGGCGTCGCCAGCCAGATCGACAGGATAACCGCGATAGCGAACCCCACATAGACGACCTTGCGCGCAAAGGCTGGGCCAAAGCGCCGATTGGCCAGATCATTGACGAGAAAGGCAATCGGATAGGTGAAGGCACCGTAGGTGAGTATATCGTCCAATCCGAAATGATCGAAAGGATACTGAACCAGGATATTGGACGCAGCAACGACCCCGCACATGGCGAGGACTGGAAGAATGAAGTCCGACGGGGAATAAGCGCTTTTGAGCGGCATTTTTTTATCCTGGGTAATGGAACCAGCAGCGGTGATGGCGACAGCAATAAGGCCAGCCGAAGCTGGCCTCAATCACAAATGAAGCGGGTGCTAGCTAATTAAGCAGCGACCGGAGCTTCAAGAAGCTTCTTGGCAATCTGACGCTTCAGGAGACGAGCGCGCTGCGACAGCTCCTTCTCGTCGGCCTTGACCAGGAACGCATCCAGGCCACCGCGATGCTCGACGCTGCGCAGGGCATGGGCCGAAACGCGCAGACGGAAGCTCTGACCGAGAGCTTCGGAGATCAGTGTTACATGGCAAAGATTTGGCAAAAAGCGGCGGCGCGTTCTGTTGTTCGCGTGGCTCACATTGTTACCGTACTGTACCGATTTAGCGGTCAATTCACATGTGCGGGACATTGGGTCTCACCTTCAAATTTCATTACCTATAGCCCGAATGTTTCTTGTTACCATCGCACGTCGCCGTGCAGCGGCGCGCTTATCGGACAGGCGGCCTATTGGGAAGTCGCGTTTCTATAGTGATATGAGCCGCGCGCGTCAAGTGCGCTTCTGCCCTGTTTGGCACAGCTTTTGCGTAACTGTGCTTGCTTTTATATGTTTATCACAACTTTGCCTGCTTTATACGGTCGAACGAATGCTGCAGGGACTGCTTTGGACGGGAATGACAGAGAATGAAAGCCAAGCGGCATTTTTCCAGCCGGGTAATTGTAACAGTTCCCTTGGCCGCGATTGTACTGATGGCGGCTGCACCGGCCCGGGCGGCCCAATCCTATCAGACAGATTATCGCGTTTCGCTGTTTGGCCTGTCGATCGCCAAGGCGAATTTTTCGACTGTTGTATCGGACGGCGGCGCCTATAAGGTAACCGGCAAGCTTTCCAGTTCGGGACTGGCCAGTCTGTTTGACGACACCAATGGCGAGCTCGATGTGACCGGGCAGTTAGCCAAGAACGGCCCGGTGCCGAATTCCTATGTGGTCAAATACAGGCACGGTAAGCGCGACAAGAGCACCTCCATCGCCTTTACCAATGGGAATGTGACGAATACGACCAATGTTCCACCCATCAACAAGAAGAAGAACTGGGTCGAGCTGTCGCCTGCCGATCTTCAATCTGTGGCCGATCCGATTTCCGGGGTGATGGTCTCGGCGAGCAGTCTCGATAAGGTCTGCAAGCAGACGCTGCATCTCTATGACGGTCAGACGCGCGTCGATCTCAAACTCTCTCCTTCCGGCGGTGCAAAGCCCTTTGCCACCCAAGGTTTCAAAGGGGACGCTATCACTTGCACCGCGAAATTTGTCCCGATCGCCGGCTATCAGTCAGGGCGAAAGGCCATCGAATATCTGAAAAATTCGAGCAGGATCAGTCTCACCTTTGCATCGTTCGGCAAGTCCGCTATTTATTCGCCGGTGCAGGCCAAGATTGGCACGCAGATCGGTACGGTAGCTGTTTACGCAACCCGTTTCGAAAAGACACAATAAACGCGGCTGGGCGCCGCTTTCGAATTTGGGAGCGCTGCTTGGCTACGTTTGTTGGATTCCTTGCGATCATCATGTGGGCAATGCTCGCGCTTTTCACCGATGTTTCGGGCAAGGTGCCGCCGTTTCAGCTGACAGCCATGACTTTCGCTATCGGTGCAAGTCTGGGACTGATCTCCTGGATCTGGCGCCCCGGGGCCGCGCAGCATCTGCGCCAACCGGCAAAGGTGTGGCTGCTCGGCGTTGTCGGGCTATTCGGCTATCACTTCCTCTATTTCACGGCGCTGCGTAACGCTCCGGCAGTGGATGCCAGTCTGATCGCTTATCTTTGGCCGCTGTTCATCGTGGTTGGGTCGGCGCTGATGCCGGGTGAACGGCTTCGCTGGTTCCATATTGTCGGCACGCTGCTGGGACTGTCGGGAACGGTGCTGATCATTACCAAGGGCGGTGGCGTTGGCTTTGATGCCCAGTACAGCTTCGGCTATGCGATGGCGGGGCTATGTGCGCTGACCTGGGCTGCATATTCGCTGTTGTCGCGACGCTTTGCAAACGTACCAACTGACGCGGTAACCGGTTTCTGTGTGGCGACATCGGTACTTTCGCTGATTTCGCATTTGCTGCTGGAGCAGACCGTCTGGCCAGAAGGGATCATCCAGTGGCTCGCCGTACTGGGGCTGGGGCTCTTTCCGGTCGGCGCTGCGTTCTACGTCTGGGACTATGGCGTCAAGCGCGGCAATATTCAGGTGCTCGGCGCATCGAGCTATGCAGCACCACTACTGTCGACGCTTGTGCTGATTATCGCTGGCGTGACCGAACCGACAACACGCGTCCTGCTTGCCTGCCTGCTGATCACGCTTGGCGCAGTTCTGGCGGCCAAGGAAATGCTGCTCAAACGCCGGTCGGCTTAGGCCTTGACCCTACGGCTCCCAGCCCGGCTCGGCCAGCTCGAATTGGGCAAAATCGAAGCCGGGTGCGACAGTGCAACCAACAAGTGTCCAGTCGCCAAGGCTCGTAGCGGTCTGCCATTGACCAGCTGGAACAATGGCTTGCGGGCGCTCGCCAGCCGCCAGGTCGAGTCCTAGCCTGTGCGTCTCATGCGGAGAGCCCTCGAACGCAATGGTCAGAAGCAGGGACGCGCCGCCATACCAGTGCCAGACCTCAGCCGCATCCTTGACCCGGTGCCAGGCCGAGACTTCGCCCTTTTCCAGAAGGAAATAGATGGCTGTCGAATGGCCGCGTCCACCGGCGGGCCAGCCATTCTCATTGTCACGAAATGTTTGCACGTAAGAACTGCCTTCGGGATGCGGCTCGAGGCCAAGATGCCGGCGAATTTCGTCTGCTGTCAGTACCATCAGAAATTGTCCTTGCGCTTACGGATCTCGGTAAAGACCGCTTCGTCGCTCGCCTCTTCCATCTTAAGATTTCTGCGGATCGCGGGATCATGCCACCGGAGAAACGGATTGGTCGCCATTTCCCGAAGGACCGTCGTTGGCAATGTCGGCTGGCCGGCTTCGCGCAGCGCCATGATTTCCCGGGCGCGTTCCTTGAGCGCTGAGTTTTCCGGGTCGATCGTCAAAGCGAAGCGGGCATTGCTCTCGCTATACTCATGACCGCAATAGATCTCCGTCTCGACCGGCAATGCGATCAACCGCTGCAGCGACTTGAACATGGTCGCCGGAGTCCCTTCGAAAAGGCGGCCGCATCCGAGCGAGAACAACGTATCTCCGGTGAAAGCAACCTTGGCAGCCGGAATATGGAACGATATCTCACCAGCCGTATGGCCCGGTGTCGAGATCACATCCACGCTGAAATTGCCGAACTGGAACCGCTCGCCGTGGCTGACGGCGCGATCGATGCCCGGTATCTGGGCTCTTTCGTCATGAGGTCCGATAATCTCCACGCCGAACCGTTTCTTCAGGGCGAGATTGGCCTCGACATGATCGGCATGATGGTGAGTCGTGAAGATATGCGTCAGCGTCCAGCCGCGGCGGCGCAGCGCATCGAGAATAGGCTTTTCTTCAGGTGCATCGATGGAGGCGGTCAGATTAGCCTCCGGATCGTGGATCAGGACGCCAAAATTGTCGGTTCTGGCAGTAAATTGTTCGATTTGCAGATGGGACATGGTCATTCTCTTCATGCTTGCTCCATGCAGGATAGTCCGCATTCGGACAGGCGCAACCCATGTTCCAGCCATTTCTTGATGTTCCTGTTTGTCATGTTAGGTTGCGGCCATGCATCTCGACATCATCGATCTTCGCGCTTTCTATGCTTCCACGCTCGGCCATCTGGCCGAGCGCTCGATTACCATGGCGCTGGCACCCATCTGGCCAAAGCTGCCGGGAGAGCGTCTCGTGGGTCTCGGCTATGCCGTTCCCTATCTTGACCGCTTTCGTGGCGATACCGAGCGCACCTTCGCTTTCATGCCCGCCGGGCAGGGTGCCGTCAGCTGGCCGCCTGCTGAGCCGTCCTCTACCGCGTTGATTTTCGAAGAAGATTTGCCCTTGCCGGATTCGGCTGTCGACAGAGTGTTGATGGTGCACGCGCTGGAACATGCCGAGGATCCACGCGAAACGCTGAAAGAAATGTGGCGGGTGCTGGCGCCCAACGGGCGGCTGGTTGTCGTCGTTCCCAATCGGCGTGGGCTTTGGGCGCGCTTCGAGCACACTCCGTTCGGCAGCGGGCGGCCCTATAGCCGGGGTCAGCTGACCCGCATTTTACGCGAGGCGAATTTCACCCCCGGTCCCTGGGCCGAGGCGCTGTTCTTCCCGCCATCGTCGCGGCGCTGGATGATGCGCCCCGCGGCCCTGTTCGAGCGGATGGGCCGGCGCTTCTGGCCAATGTTCTCGGGCGTGCTAATTGTCGAGGCGCAAAAACGCATCTATCAGGGGCTGCCGGTGGCCAAGCGTACCTCGCGGCGCGTGTTCGTGCCTGTCCTCTCGCCGCAAGGCACGGCCAGCGCCAGTTCGCGTTGACACAACCAAATTACCCGCTTGGGTTTAGATTCTTGCACCAGAATCGTGAATTCTTGTACGAGAATCGAATGGTTTTAGGCGATTTCTGTCAGGAATGCCGAATCAGCGTTTGAGAAGGAACACCGCTTGCTGGCCGAAGAGGTTCCAGAATCCCCAGGGCATGTTGAAGCCAAGCCGTCCGCCAAAAGCGTTGAGCGCGACAGCCGATTCCACATGCGCACCGACCTCCTTGGTCATGTCGACAAAATCGTTGATGGTGCAGAAGTGGATGTTGGGCGTGTCATACCAACTATAGGGCAGGTCCTTTGTCACCGGCATACGTCCATTGATGGCGAGCGAAGCCCGCACGCGCCAATGGCCGAAATTCGGGAAGGAGACGATGGCCTTTTCGCCGATGCGCAGGAGTTCGGTCAGAACATTCTTAGGGTTGCGGGTGGCCTGCAAAGTCTGCGACAGGATCACGTAGTCGAAGCCGGCATCGGGGTAATATTTCAGGTCACTGTCAGCGTCGCCCTGAATGACAGACAGGCCACGCGCGACGGATTCGTTGACGCCCTTTTGCGACAGCTCGACACCGCGGCCATCGACGCCCTTGGTGGTTTGCAGCAGCTCCAGCAATTCACCGTCGCCACAGCCGACGTCAAGCACACGTGAGCCGGGCTCGACCAGTGAGGCGATGACATCAAAGTCGACGCGGGGATGGACGTTGACGCTCATGAGGCAATAAGCCCCTTCGCCCGGGCCGCTGAACGGATGAACCCGTTGATGGCGGAGAACATCTCCGGCTCATCCAGCAGGAAAGCATCATGGCCGCGATCGGATTCGATCTCGACAAAGGAAACGGAGGCTCCCGCCGCATTCAGCGCATGGGCGACGGTGCGGCTTTCGCTGGTGGGGAACAGCCAGTCACTGGTGAAGGAAACAATGCAGAAGCGAGTCTTTGATCCGGCGAAGGCATCGGCCAGGCGGCCTTCATGCTCCGCCGCAAGATCGAAGTAATCCATGGCGCGGGTCATGTAGAGATAGGAGTTGGGATCGAAACGCTCGACGAAGCTCATGCCCTGGTAGCGCAAATAGCTCTCGATCTGGAAATCCGCATCGAAGCCGAAGGTCACATTCTGCCGGTCCTGCAAATTGCGCCCGAACTTGCGGTGCAAGGCGGTCTCGGAAAGATAGGTGATATGCGCCGCCATGCGGGCGACGGAGAGGCCCTTGCGCGGAACGGTTCCTGCTTCGAGATAGCGGCCTTCCTTCCACTCGGGGTCAGCCATGACGGCCTGACGCCCTACTTCGTGGAAAGCGATATTCTGCGAGGAGTGACGCGCACCGGTTGCAATGGCAACAGCCGCAAACACCTTATCGGAATGGCTCGACGCCCATTCGAGGACCTGCATGCCGCCCATCGAGCCGCCGATAACGGCAAAGAGCTGCTCGATGCCAAAATGGTCCACGAGCATGGCTTGAGCCCGCACCATGTCGGCGATGGTGATGACCGGCAGATCAAGCGCATAGGCCTTGCCTGTTTCCGGGTTGATCGAGGCGGGGCCGGTTGAACCAAGGCACCCGCCAAGGACATTGGAACAGAGAACAAAATAGCGATCCGTGTCGACAGGTTTGCCGGGGCCGACAAGCGTTTCCCACCAGCCCGGCTTGCCGGTGACGGGATGCAGATTGGCAACATGCTGGTCACCGGTCAGCGCATGACAGATCAGGATCGCATTGGATTTGTCTGCGTTGAGCTCGCCATAGGACTGGTAGGCGATGCGAAAGGGCGACAGTGAAACGCCGCTATCGAGGTGCAGCGGCTTGTCAGCCCCAAACTCCACCACCGGACTGTGGGGATTTGTAGCTTCCAGGCTTTTCTGATCGTTCTTGGGCGCTGATCGGCTGGTTTTGGTCATGATTACGCAGTTTAGAGCGAGGTGCCGGGTAGGTATGGTTGCAGTACGTGCAAAGTCAATGGTTTCTTTGCATTTCAAAGGTTCTCAAACCCTCGCGGAGCAACTTGTTCTCGACATGAGGCTCTTTGGCAGCTATGTCCGCACGGTTGCTTTTGCCAGCAAAGACCATCGATCGAACGATGTTACGGATCAATCATGACCACGACAGTTAAAGACATGCGCCCCACCCCGAAAGCCGGTTTGCTGGACATTGCAGCATATGTCCCCGGCAAGGAACATGCTCCCGGTGTTGCAAAAGTCTACAAGCTGTCGTCCAATGAAACGCCGCTTGGCGCCAGCAAGCAAGCAATCGATGCCTATCGTGCGGCGGCGGAGCGGCTGGAGATTTACCCGGACGGCCAGGCAACGGCGTTGAAAAAAGCCATTGCCGATGTCCATGGTTTGAACGCCGACAATATTCTTTGTGGTAATGGCTCTGACGAGTTGCTCGGTCTCCTGTGCCAGACCTATCTTTCGCCGGGTGATAAAGCCATTTACACCGAGCACGGCTTCATGGTGTACAAGATCTACATCATGGCTGCGGGAGCGACACCGGTCGTAGCCAAGGAAAACAATGAGCGTGCCGAGGTCGACGCCATCCTGAGCGCGGTGACCCCACATACGAAGATCGTGTTTCTGGCCAACCCGAACAATCCGACCGGTACATACCTGCCTTTCGAAGAAGTGCGCCGCCTGCATGCTGGCCTGCCGAAGAACGTATTGCTGGTGCTCGACGCCGCCTATGCGGAATATGTGCGCCGCAATGATTATGAGGCCGGTGTCGAACTGGTCTCGTCATGTGAAAACGTCGTGATGACCCGCACCTTTTCCAAGATTCATGGCCTCGCCGCTCTTCGTATCGGCTGGATGTTCGCGCCGGCTCACGTCATCGATGCGGTGAACCGCATTCGCGGTCCGTTCAATCTGAACTCGGCAGCAATCGTTGCCGGTGCTGCAGCAATCCGCGATCGTGCGCATGTCGATCAAGCCGTGGCTTTCAATGAAAAATGGCTGCCCTGGCTGACAGAGCAGCTGACGGCTCTTGGCCTGCGCGTCACGCCGTCGGTCGGAAATTTCGTACTCGTGCATTTCCCCGATAATGCGGCGAAGTCGGCTGAGAAGGCCGACGCCTACCTCACGAGCAAGGGCTATATTTTGCGCCGCGTTACGGGATACGGATTTCCGAACGCGTTGCGCCTTACCATCGGATCCGAAGAAGCCAATCGCGGCGTAGTCGCCGCACTCTCCGAATTCCTGAAGTAAAACAATGTCCAAAGTTCATTTCGACACCATCGCACTGATCGGCATCGGCCTTATCGGTTCGTCGCTGGCACGCGTCATCAAGCGCGAAGGCCTCGCCGGTCATATCGTCATCTCCACCCGCAGTGAAAGCACCCTGGCACGGGCCGAGGAACTGGGCCTCGGCGACAGCTACGCCCTCGATAGTGCCGAGGCAGTGAAGAACGCCGATCTCGTCATCATCTCGGTCCCCGTTGGCTCATCAGGCGCGATTGCCCGGCAGATTGCCGGTTCGTTGAAACCGGGAGCCATTGTTACCGATGTCGGCTCGACCAAGGGCTCGGTCATTGCACAGATGCAACCGGAACTTCCGGCGCATGTGCATTTCATTCCGGGCCACCCGCTCGCCGGAACGGAGTATTCCGGCCCCGACGCCGGCTTTGCCGAACTCTTCGCCAATCGCTGGTGCATCCTGACACCCCTGGAAGGGACCGATCCCGTTGCCATCGACCGGCTGACGAAATTCTGGGAAGCCTGCGGGTCGCGGCTCGATACGATGGACCCGGTCCATCATGACCGGGTTCTCGCCATCGTCTCGCACCTTCCGCATCTCATTGCCTACAACATCGTCGGGACGGCGAGCGATCTCGAAGAAGTGACGAATTCCGAAGTTATCAAATATTCGGCATCAGGTTTTCGCGATTTCACCCGCCTGGCCGCTTCGGACCCGACTATGTGGCGCGATGTCTGCCTGCATAACAAGGAAGCGATCCTTGAAATGCTGGCACGGTTTTCAGAGGATCTGGCATCACTCCAGCGCTCGGTTCGCTGGGGAGATGGAGACGCGCTGTTCGACCTGTTCACGCGCACACGTGCCGTGCGGCGGGGCATCATCGATGCCGGTCAGGAAGTGGACGCTCCGGACTTCGGCCGCCAGCAAGCCAGCCATCCGACCAAGTGAGCACCTATAATTCACTTGATAACTGTTATCGAATGTCCGCATAATAGTTATGGAGGTGTAGCGAATGGCTCACAGTGTCGAACTTGGCAATCTCGAATCCGTGGTTAACCGGCTGGTCGAAACCGGTCGGTACAACTCGAAGAGCGAGGTTTTGCGGGAAGGTATCCGCCTTGTCGATGAAAAGGAAAAGCATCTGGCATTGCTCGATGCTGCCTTGGCTCGCGGTTTGGCGGATGTCGAGGCGGGCCGTGTCAGGCCGGCTGAGGATGTCTTAAACGAATTGAAAGCGCGTTACGCCAACATGGCAAAAGAACGAGGCCTTTGAAGGTTATTTTCACAGAGGAAGCACGCCAAGACTTGTTCGCGATCGGCGATTACATTGCTGGCGACAACCCCCGGAGAGCATTGACCTTTGTGAACGAACTGCAGGCTCATTGCGTGTCCATTGGGGATTTCCCCGAATCCAGCCCGTTGCTATCACGCCATGAGGAGACAAAGATAAGGCGGGCGGTTCATGGCAGCTACGCGATATTTTATGTTGGCGGTCTGGAAGCAGTTATTATTTTGCGCGTCCTCAACAGTTCCATGAACTATGAACGGTTCCTGTTTGAGGAATAATAGAGCCTTTCAGTGAAAGGCTCTATTGCCGTATTGTCCGATCAGAGGGAAGGCAGTCGGCCGATGTTGATGAAACCCACCGACATCTTTCCGTTCTTGACGGTGATGGGCAGTGTAGGTGCTCCACTCTCATCCTTCGGCACAAAGGCCATGGCCTGAAGCACCGAGGAAATCGTGTTGCCGGCCTCGGGGAAGATGCCCTGGAGCGCCTTCGCGACACCTTCCGGATTGCGCATTGTCACTCTGAAATCGCCGCTGATGCGCCCGTCGTCGGCGATCGAGAAGGGCCCGGAGATTCTGATCCCGCTGCCATCGTCGAACGCCACATCGATTTTGCGTAAGGTACCGGACTGGCCGCGCAAAACCGTCAAATCGCGTTCGGGTTTGCCGAGAAGTGCGAAGCCGTTGGCGAGTTGAATGTCGGCGACGCCAGTCAGTTCGGGCAGTGGCCGATCATAGATGATGTTGTCGGTGATTTTCAGCTTGTTGAAAGACAGGACGACGTCCATTTGCGGTTCCTGGGTAGCGAAATGCAGCTCGCCTTCCTGCACGACGGCCACTGGCGCATCGCCGGGCGCAGCATTGCGCTGATTGACGACGACGTTGCTGCCTTCGATCGCTATCTGCTTTGGAAGTGGTTTGTCGAGCCGAATGCTTGATGTGAGATTGTCCCACCTGGCGTCGAGCGGCATGATGCCGGGCACATCGATTGCCGCCGGTCCGTCGATCCTGCTGACTATCTGCAACGGGTCGTAGACCTGCGCCGCCGAACGGAAGTTGCCAGCGGTAACGGAAAAGCTCTTGGCCGGATCGGCCCAGCCCACCTTGGTGCAATCGAGGCCAACCCGCAAAGGATAGCCGCTCGCCGTGGCGTTTTCGCATGTGGCGTCGATACCCTTTTCCTTGAACGCCGCGATGTTTGTTGCGACGCGCGTTTCCAGCTGATTGGCCAGATAGTACCAGCCGCCGGTATAGAGCACGCCTAGCAGAACAATACCGCCCCCGGCATATTTCAGAAGTCTTCCGCGCTTGTTGCTGTTCTCAGTGGTGCTTGACGGCATGGTCCGGCTCTCGCTATCGATCAGGGGAAGACGCTTCAGAGCCCGGTTGCAAACTCCACGGCGGCTGTCATCTGACGTGGTTTTCTGTGCTTCCGGTGCTCACGTACTCTAAGTACGCTGCGCTCCGGTTCTCGAAAACCACGCCACATGCCTTGCCGCAGCGACTTTTCAAACGGGCTCTCACAGTTCTCTAACTGCTATCAGGACGGATATGGGCGATTTTTGGGTCTTTGGCTATGGGTCTCTGATGTGGAAGCCAGGCTTTGCACATGTGGAGACCAGACATGCCCGCTTGCATGGCTATCGTCGGGCACTTTGCGTACGCTCCTACGTGCACCGTGGAACGCCGGAACGGCCGGGACTGGTGCTCGGCCTCGATCGGGGCGGGTCCTGCCTCGGGATGGCATTTCGCGTGCCCGGCGATCTCGAGGATGAGGTTGTTGCCTATCTGCGCGCGCGCGAACTGGTCACGCATGTCTATCTCGAGAGGCGGCTTGGCGTGCGGCTGGACGACGGCCGTAAAGTCGAGGCGCTGACCTACATTGTCGACCGCAGCCATGTCCAATATGCCGGTGCACTGTCGGTGAGCGAAGCCGCAACAGCCGTGAGGGGTTCGGTCGGTCAATCGGGCCGCAACGAGGACTATGTGCACAATACGCTGGAGCACATGCTCAAGATGAATATCCGCGACCACTGGATGGAAGCGGTTGTGACAGCAGTGGACGGCGGCTAGGACGAGGACGGTTATCTCTCCCCTTGTGGGAGAGAAAGGATTTTCTTGGGTTTAGCGCAGCTAAATCCTTAGAAAATCCAAGTGACGGGATCCCCTGTTCATCAAAATCCCCTCTCTGGTGATTTCTAGCACCTAGCAAAAGCTAAGATGCTGAAATCACTTTCTCCCTCAAGGGGGGAGATTAGCGCTGCACCCCCGCGCTCAGAACGTCTACCCCCAATTCCTTCAACCGGTTGATAGCGGTCGGGGGCATGGGGGGTGGATTGTCCGATTTCGCAGCTTGGATCAGCAGGTCGTCGCACGCGGCCTCGGTCACCTCCTCCAGCTTTTTCAAAAAAGCGTCGTTGTCGAGACCGGGTGGTATCGGTGGCAGGATCCGGGAGTGAATGACGCCGGGATAGCGCATGAATTTGCGCCGCGGCCAATAGAGCCCGGCATTGTGTGCAATCGGAACCACCGGGATGCCCAGTTCGCCATAGATGTGCGCGACGCCATATTTGTAGTGGGGCGCGGCTCCAGGAGCCGTGCGCGTGCCTTCGGGATAAATCATCAGCTGCCTGTTCTCGGCGACGGCCTTACGTGCGCCCTTGACCGCCGTTTTCATGGCGGCCGAGCGCTTGCCGCGATCGATCGGCACCATCTTCATTTTCTTGATGTACCAGCCGAACAGCGGGATCCAGGTCAATTCACGCTTGAGGATATAAACCGGATCGGCGATGTGGGGCAGGAAGGCATAGGTATCCCAGAAGGATTGATGCTTGGCTGCGCAGATATAGGGGCCGTCCGGAATATTCTCGAGACCGTCGATGTGATGGTCAGTACCGGCAATTACCTTCTGCAGCCACAGATTGGATTTCGCCCAGTTCTTCGGAACGCTCCACGCCTGCTTGCGCGGGCTCAGAAAATAATATGGCGTGAAGATGATCATCTGGATGATCAGATTGAGGTAGAACGCGGTGTTGAACAGTAATGATCGGATGATCGTCATGAGGGGACTCTGGTGACATCGAATGGCCTGCGGCCTTCGTTATACTAAATGGGCGGCGCAGTGAACTGGTGAAAGCCTATCCCTTGATCCGATGCAACAAAGAGGCGGTGGCGTCGGACAGACTGGCCGGTAGCTGGTACCGGATCACAGCGCCGAGATATTTGACGTATTCGACGAAGAGGACCCGGACCACCAGCCCGCGGGTAATCCAGTTGCCGTCTTTCAGATTGGTGTTGATGATGGGGTAGGGGATAAACTCAATGTCCTGTGAGGCGCGCTTGAGTTCAAACATCGTCCGGGGGATATGGTAATTGTTCGTGACGACGATAATCCGCTTGTAATGGTTCGCATTGGCCCACTTGACGCTCTCGGCGGCATTGCCGATCGTATCCAGTGCCGACCGGTCGATGTCGACGCAGCATTCGAACAGCGTGGCATCACCGCCGGTGACGCGCTGCAATTCATTGCGGTTGGTCGAGGAATGGACACCGCTGATGAACAGCCGTTCGCCGCGCTTGTTCTTGAGCAGATCAAGAGCGCCTTCGATACGCGAATAACCGCCGGTCAGAACGACGATGCCATCTGCGGGTTCGCTTAGATCCGGCGCCTGCAACGTGCTGACACGATCGCTAAAAACGATGAAACCACCGATAAACAGGCCGATAAAAATGATGCACAGGATAAATAGCGGCACCACGATCCGCCTGCGGATGAACGAAATCAATCGACCGCCGCGGCCCTCGTCGCCCGCATCTGGCTTGCTGTTACTGTCGTTCAACCCGTTCATTTTGCGTCGCAAATTGCCTTGCTTGAAGATCGTTTTTCTTGAGAGGGTTAAACAGCCGCCGCGCCGGAGCCATGTAAAATCCATAGGGTCAAAATAAATAAAACGAGTTTAATTTTCGTGACTTTTGCCTGTCCGGCCGTCGACCTGCCTCAGATGCGCTATGACTGTCATTCTTGTTGTAATCATGGTCAGAACACTGACCGCCAATATGATCAGAACCACGCCGGAATAGCCGCCTGAGCCGATGGAGAAATTGCCGAAGAGCGCTGTTGCCTGATCGGCTTCTGGCGTTGCCAGATTGCGGGAGGACCACCAGGCAACACCCAGGAAAATAGTCATCGCGAGCGCGCCGCCGCAGAGCGCGCCTTTCAAGGCTGTCCAGAAGAAGTGCCGCTCAAACTGACGGGCGACGAATTTCTGTTCTGCGCCGATGAAGTGCAGGACTTCGATAATGTGCTCATTACCAGCCATGGCACCGCGCGTGGCGAAAATGACCGTGAGGACGGTTGCTGCGACGACGAGACCAAGGACGGCCATGCCGATGAGCACTGTCGAGCGGGCCATTGAAACCAGCCTGTCCACCCAGTTGCGGTGGTCGTCGAAACTCGCACCGGGAACGTCCTTGACCAATGCGCTGCGAATGGCGGCAAAGTCCGGCGGCGTTGCCTCGTCGAGCGTGACGATCACCAGGCGCGGCACGGGGAGCTCGTCGATATCGAGGCCAGTGCCGAGCCAGGGCTCAAGGAGGCGGGCCGTCGCGGCGCGGTCGATGATGCGGGTGGATTTCACCCCGGAAAAGCCCTGAGCGATTGTGCTGGCCTGGGTCAGCAGAGCTTCCATGTCCTGCCCCTCGACGGGGCGGATCTGGATCGTCGCCTCGGTCGAAATCTGGCTCTGCCACGTGGCGGCCGTCGATTGGACAAGGCTGACCGCGCCTATGGTAAGGCACGCGAGGAAGGTCATGATGGCGATGACGATCATCAGCGCATGGCCGACGACGTTGCCGGCCGGAACGATGGGCGCTTGGCCGCTCTTGCCACGCACCCGCTGTATGGCTTTGTCGATCAGGACCAGGGCACGATCCTTGAGGCGGGCGGCGTTAGAGCGGCTTTCAGTCATATCGAACCCGTTCTGTTTCCCGGATGGCGAGACAATCCACGCGGAAGGTGGCGAGGCCGATGTGGTTCATCGGACGAAGCTGCCTGACAAAGTGGTTGGCCGTCAGCCGGAAACCCAGCCGTTGGTTTGCTTTGGCAAACCAACAAGCTGTTAAATCCGCTGGTTAAATTATCCGCATTTCGCAGAAATGCGGTTTGACCAGTGGGCCGGGTGAATTCGGGCCAAATCCTTCGGGCTTTAGCTTCGTCCGATGGATAAACATCGGCCTCGCCAAACCCCTTGACCTCGTCCACGAATTCCCTCCGGCAGAACGATTCAATATGACTGAAAGCCGCTCTAGTCATAGATATCGAGCCTTCCCTGATCGAGAATCATGCGCCGCGCATTGATCTGGTCCATCAAAGTCAGATCGTGTGTTGCAATGACCACGGCCGTGCCGGAGCGGTTCAATTCGCCGAAAAGCCGCAGGAGACGCCGCGCCAGTGGCGGATCGACGTTACCCGTTGGCTCGTCCGCCAGAAGGATTTCGGGCTGGTCGATCAGGGCGCGGGCGATGGCGGCGCGCTGCTTCTCACCGCCGGACAGGACAGGCGGCAGCACATGCATGCGCTCGCCGAGGCCAACCCAGTGCAGGAGTTCTTCCACCTCGGCGCGATAGGTCGCCTCTTCCTTGCCCCGAACGCGCAGCGGAAGCGCGACGTTCTGATAGGTGGTCATATGATCGAGCAGGCGGAAATCCTGGAAAACGACACCGATACGCCGGCGCAAAAGCGGCATCTCCTTGGAGGAAATCGTCGCGATATCCTTGCCGAAGACAGTGATCAGCCCGCGCGTCGGCTTCAGCGTCATGAACAGGAGACGCAGCAGCGACGTCTTGCCGGCGCCCGAAGGGCCGGTCAGGAACTGGAACGACCGCGGTGAAATATGGAGGCTGACATCACGCAGAACCTCCGGGCCCATCCCGTACCGCAAACCGACATTCTCAAAACGAATCAAGCGTAATTTTCCAATCTCATGTCCACGTTGTTTTATTTTGCGCGGACAGATTTGACCACCCATCAATCGCAGCTGAGCACCAGCCGAAACATTAATTTTTGTGCGGTAATTTTGTCCCATGATTCGGAGAAACATGACTGCAAC
Source organism: Phyllobacterium zundukense (assembly GCF_002764115.1). Lineage (NCBI taxonomy): Bacteria > Pseudomonadati > Pseudomonadota > Alphaproteobacteria > Hyphomicrobiales > Phyllobacteriaceae > Phyllobacterium > Phyllobacterium zundukense. The sequence goes on from NZ_CP017940.1 coordinate 440,162, forward strand.
ATGGCAGGATGATCGGAAAGTCGTGTGATCGTGCAAACTGCAGCCAAAAATGTCACGAATTTCTTCACAGCCCAGCCCTTTGACAAAGGCATGGCAGAAGAGGCATGCTTCGAGACGATTTTGCCCGCCGATAGTGTTGCTGCTCCTGCACCGCGGCCATCGCCCGACGATGACGGGATCGCAATCCTCCAGTCCCGTGATAATGCGCAAGGCAGGATGCCGGGCTTCGGCTACTGGCTCCTTATTGCGCTCGTCGCCGTTTCGGTGTTCTGGATCAGCGGTGGTCACACGCTCCTGACGCCACGCTGATCCCGCATCAGCTTTTGCTTTTGCAATGCGGATCGGGCTATAGCAGCCTCTCATATCCCTTGTTGAACAATCAGGAAGACAGGCATGCCAAAGGTCGGCGGAAAAAACATCGAGGTTCTCTTCAGCGCGCAAACAATCGCCGATCGAAATCTCGAACTTGCCGAGGCAATTGTCGCTCGCAATTTCGAGAACCTGCTCGTGATATCGATCCTCAAAGGGTCGTTCATTTTCGCAGCAGACCTGATCCGCGCCATGCATGATGCGGGGGCCGAGCCCGATGTCGAATTCATCACCGTCTCAAGCTATGGCAAGGGAACGGAAAGCGGCGAGGTACGCCTGTTGCGCGATATCGACAGCGACGTTCACGGCCGCGATGTTCTCCTGATCGACGATATTCTGGAATCGGGAAAGACGTTGAAATTCACCCGCGAACTTATGCTGGAGCGCGGTGCCCGCAGTGTTTCCATTGCGGTGCTGCTCGACAAAAGCGTGAAGCGCAAAACCGATATCGAAGCCGATTTCAAAGGCTTCGAGTGCCCCGACTATTTTGTGGTCGGGTATGGCATGGATGTCGGCCATTCCTTCCGGCAATTGCCCTATGTCGGGGTGGTCACGGACTAGAGAACGTACAAGGCTGGCCGTCTTTACCCTCCCCCTTGTGGGGAGGGTAGGAGCAACTCGTCTCAATCGAACTTCAGCAGGCGTTCGAGATAGTCTTTCTCCACCTGCGGGCTCAGCGCATTGCCAAGGCGGCGGCGGATTTCGTCGAGGATTTCGCGCGCCCGTTGGATATCGAGATCCTTGGGCACCATATCCCTGCTGAAGAAGTCCTGGTCGCCACTCCTTTGCGGGCGGCCGAGCGGGTCCTGGCGGCCATTCTGCTGACCTCCGCGGCGTCCTCCGGTCTGGCCGTCCTGTTCCATGGCCTGTTGCATCTGCTTCATCATGTCCTGCCCGCCGCGGCGCAGGGCATCGAGGGCATTGCTCTGCTGGTCGACCGCCTGGCCGCCATCGGCTTCGCCCAGCGATTCCCCGGCTTCGCCCATGGATTTGCCTGCTTCGCCGAAGTCTTTGCCAGGATTAACGCCAAGACCGCGCAAATCCTTCATCATCTGCTCAAGGTCTGACTGAAGCTTGTTCTGGTCCTCCTGCAGTCCGCGCAATGCCTTGGCGATATCCTCTTCGGACATCTGCCCCTGATTGCCTTCCTGGCCTTGCTGGTTCTGACCGTAATCCTGCTGCATGCCTTTCTGGCGCTGCTGTTCCAGCCTGTGGGTCTGGTTCATCATATCCTGCTGGCGCCGCATCAGTTCGCCCAGCTTGTCCATCTGCTGCCTCATCTGGCGGCCTTGCTGGCTCTGCTGCTGTTGCTGACCCATCTGCAGGTTGTTCATCATGTTTTCGAGTTCGGACAGCAGCTGCTGCGCCTGATCCTTCGAACCTTGCTTGGCCAGGTCCTCGATCTGGTCGAGCATGCGGTTGATATCCTCCTGACGCAGTTCCCGCGCATTGGGGTCCGGCGTCTGGGCCATGTTCGGGTTCTTCTGTGCCCTCTCGGCAAATTCACGCAAATATTCGTTCATGGCCTGGCGCAACTCGGCCATCAGTTTTTCGATTTCTTCCGGGCTCGCCCCCCGTTCGAGAGCCTGTTTCAGCGCTTCCTGGGCCTGGCGCAGGCGGCGCTCGGCGTCGGACAGGGCGCCATCCTCGATACCGCGCGCGACCTGCCACATATAGGCGACCACCTCGCGCAACTGATCGTCGCTGCGTGCGAGGTTGAGGCGGGAACGGATGCTGCGCAAGGCAAGGTAGTGGGAGGCGTTCTTGATCGTCTCCTCCGGCCAGATCGTGAGGGCATCGAGCGTGTTCAACACTTCCGGCTTTGCATTGGCGTTCAGTGCCAGAACGCGGCGTTGCTCCACCACAGCCCGCGCCAGCGGGTTGGCGAAGGGACGCTCCGGCATAACGAGGATCTTGGTCTCGCTTCTTGCCTCCTGTTTTGCGTCGTCAAGGGCAATCAGGGTCATGCGGATTTCCGAACCTGCCCAAGGATGCTCTGTGAGATCTTTTGTGGTCTTTGTCTCCTTCGGCTGCTCGCCGCGCCGTGGCAGGGCCAGAGGCAAATCCGGAGCCGTGTAGAGCGGCCGCGCATCCTTGTCGCCGGCCACAGCCTGCTCGATGCTGGCAAGGGCACTTGCCGCGCCATAGTCATCCTTCAATTCGTAGAACACCTCCATCGTGCCGTTGATTGCGCTGGTAGGATCCTTGGTAAAGCGGATGGACGGCGGCTGGTCGGGAATCACCGCGAAAGACCATGCAGAAAGTGTCGTGCCATAGCTGGAAAGCGTTACGGTACTGTCGGCGTGGAGGGGCACTTCAAAATTGCGCGGCTTGCTCCGGACCGCTGCCGTGTCCTCAGCCTTGGCCTGGTCCTTTGCAGCGATGTCCACTGCGTCGCCATCAGCGGCAGTTTGTGCGACCTTTTCCGATCCGCTACCGCCAATAATGCGGATGACGAGCGTACTGTCTTGCGGAATGGTAAATTGCTTGTCTTCGGTATTGGCAGCCGAGGTCAAGAAGACCGGTGCGCGTCCAGTATAACGTGGTGGTGTCACCCAGGCATCGATGCGCGGGGGGACAGCGTCGGATTTGCCGTGACTGCGGAAAGCATCGCTGACGCGACCGCCGAGCGGTCCACCGGAAAAGGCAAAGGCGATGAACAGAAGAAGGCCGAGAACGGCCCGCAATGCCCAGGGATCATGCTCGGGGACACGGGTTTGCGGCAGTCCGCTCTTCAAATCCCTGATACGTTCTGCCATGCGCTTGCGGTGTTCGTCCCACAAGGCCTGTGCAAAAGGATCGTTCGTGTTGCTGACGAGTTGTTCCGACTGGACGCTGATTGGCTGATGATCAAGGTCGTTGACGTTTTCCAGCCGCCGGCTGATTTCCGCGTGATCGGGCAGGCGGAATCGCGTCAGAAGATAGAGGCAGGCGGGCAGCGACAGAACGAAGAGGGCGAGAAGGACAAGCCGCGGCCAGTCCGGAAGCATTCGGAATACGCCAAACCAGGACAGCGAAAGAAAGGCTGCTGCCACAAGCAGCAAAGGCAGGACAAGCGGCCACAGGCGTTCGAGTGCGACAGTCAGCCAGGCAGACAAGCGGAGGCGATCGATACTCTTGAAAATATCGAACCTGACCCTTTCAGCGTCCCGGTTGTCGGGGTGTTGATCGGTCATTTTCACTCCATCTCGTCAACATCGACGGTGTTGGCCTCACGGAAGAATACCATTCATCGTGGCAAAGGCGAGGCCTAAGGGGGAATTTGCGATCATAGTTTTGTGTAAAGACGCAAACATTCTGCTCCGGCAGCAGATGCCGATTATCTCTCCCCTTGTGGGAGAGAAAGGATTTTCTTGGGTTTAGCCCTTGCTAAATCCTTGGAAAATCCAAGTGAGGGGATTTGGGAGGCCAATGTTCCGGATATCCCCTCTCTTGCGATTTCTAGCACTTAGCAAAAGCTAAGATGCTGAAATCGCTTTCTCCCCCACAACGGGGGGAGATAAGTCCAGCGCTACCCTACAACCACTCAGGTATGGAATCGAGGCCAATCAGCTCTTCATAGGTCGTGCGCGGGCGCACCACATGGAACCGGTCGCCATTGACCAGAACCTCGGGTACGAGCAGGCGCGTATTGTAGGTGCCGGCCTGGACCGCACCGTAGGCGCCGGCTGTTCCAATGGCGATGAGATCGCCGGGAGCAGGGCGCGGCAGATCGCGATCCAGCCCAAGATAGTCGCCGGTTTCGCAAACGGGACCAACAACATCGCCGCGAATACGCGGATGAGTAGCCGCGGGCTCGTTGACCGGACGAATGGTGTGAAAGGCGTCATAGAGCGTTGGCCGGATGAGATCGTTCATCGCCGCATCGACGATGATGAAGTTCCGGGCATCGCCTTCCTTGAGATAAATGACTTCGGTGACGAGAATTCCGGCATTGCCGATGATGAGGCGGCCCGGCTCGAAGATGGTCTTCAGGCCGAGCGGTTTGATATGCTTGGCGACAATCTGCGCATAGGCGTCAGGCAATGGCGGCGGATTGTTGTCGAAGTGGTAGGGGATGCCGAGGCCGCCGCCAAGATCCACATGCTTGATGTCGTGGCCGTCCGCTTTCAATTGCGCCACAAATTCTGCGAGAAGGCGGAAGGCATTGTCGAAGGGTTCAAGATCGGTGATCTGGCTGCCGATATGCATATCGACGCCGACGATCCTGATGCCGGGCAGCTTGGCGGCATGCGCATAGACCGTGCTGGCCTTCGCCAGTGGAATGCCGAACTTGTTCTCGGATTTGCCGGTCGAGATTTTCTTGTGGGTCTTGGCGTCAACATCAGGATTGATGCGCAGCGACACCGGCGCAACCTTGCCTGCAGCCACGGCCTGGCGCGACAGCAGCTCAAGCTCGGGCTCGGACTCGACATTGAAGCAATGGATGCCAGCTGCCAGCGCATAGTCCATTTCACCCGGCTTCTTGCCAACGCCGGAAAAGACGATCTTGCTTGCGGGAATGCCTGCGGCCAGCGCTCGGCGCAGCTCACCCTCGGAGACCACGTCGGCGCCCGAACCAAGGCGCGCCAGCGTTTTCAGGACAGCCTGGTTGGAATTGGCCTTAAGCGCATAGCAGACGAGCGCGTCCATCTCAGCAAAAGCGGCCGAAAAAACCTTGAAATGGCGCTCGATGGTCGCTGTCGAATAGCAATAGAAGGGTGTTCCGACCGCCTTGGCGATATCGGGAATGCTGACGCCCTCGGCGTGAAGGACGCCGTCCTTGTAATCGAAATGGTTCACGTAAAATCAGCCTAGATCAATGGGTCGAGTATGAAACGCTTGTCCGGAGCTGGCGGTGTTGCCGTTTTTGGTTCGCCAGGCATCGAGGTGACGGAGGCCGGTGGGGGTTCGAGCGGGCCCTTCCGGCCACAGGCCGAAACAGCACTCACAATCGCAACCGACACCAGAATTGTCGTCAGAAAAGAACGGCTCGTCATAAGTTTGATCCTGTCGTCCGAATGGGCGTTTGTCTTTGTCTAGAGCATGACGGGTTTATTGGGAAGGGTCTCGCTCCGACATCCGATGCCGATTATCTCTCCCCTTGCGGGAGAGATAGGATTTTCTTGGATTTAGCGGCTTTGCCAAATCCTTAGAAAATCCAAGAGAGGGGGTAGTTCAATTTGGCAAATCCCCTCTCTTGCGATTTCTAGCACATATCTAGGGCTAAGGTGCTGAAATCGCTTTCTCCCCCACATGGGGGAGATCAGTGAAGCCTTACAATTTCCCGATGCGCTTTTGCCAGAACTTGATCTGCCGGCGAACCTGTTCCGGGGCCGTGCCGCCAAAGGATTTGCGGCTGCGCACGGACTTGTCGACGGTCAGATAACCGAACACCGCATCGGTGATACCGGGATGGATCTCCTGCAGGTCGGCGAGCGACAGTTTGCCGAGATCGACTTTCTTCTGCTCGGCCAGCGCGACGGCGCGTCCGGTCACGTGATGTGCCTCGCGGAAGGGCAGGCCGAGTTCACGCACGAGCCAGTCGGCAAGATCGGTGGCCGTGGAATAGCCTGAGCCGGCGGCTTTCTTCATGGCGGCGGTGTTGATGGTCATGTCACCGACCATGCCGGTCATAGCGGCAATGGCAAGTTCCAGTGTTTCGGCCGCGTCGAAGACCGCTTCCTTGTCTTCCTGCATATCCTTGGAATAGGTGAGCGGCAGGCCCTTCATTACGGTCAGCAGACCGACGAGCGACCCGGTTATGCGCCCGGTCTTGGCGCGGACGAGCTCGGCGGCATCGGGATTTTTCTTCTGCGGCATGATGGAAGAGCCTGTCGAGAAGGAATCGGACAGGCGCACGAAGCCGAATTGCGGCGTCGACCAGATGACGATTTCTTCCGCCAGCCGCGACAGATGCGTAGCGGTGATGGCCGCGGCCGAGAGGAATTCGAGCGCATAGTCACGATCGGAAACGCTGTCGAGCGAATTGCGGGTCGGTTCGCGGAAGCCAAGCGCCTTGGCTGTCATGTGCCGGTCGATGGGGAACCCGGTTCCGGCAAGCGCAGCAGCGCCAAGGGGCGACTCATCCATGCGCTCGATCGCGTCCTTGACGCGGCTCAAATCGCGGCCGAACATCTCCACGTAGGCCATGCAATGGTGGCCGAAAGTCACCGGCTGCGCCGTCTGGAGATGGGTAAAGCCGGGCATCAATGTCGCCGCGTGTTCTTCGGCGCGCTTGAGGAAGGCTGCGATCAGCTGCTTGAGCGCCACGGCGGTCTTTTCGAATTCAGCTTTCACCCAGAGGCGGAAATCGACGGCAACCTGGTCATTGCGCGAACGGGCCGTGTGCAACCGGCCAGCGGAGGCGCCGATCAATTCGGCAAGGCGGGATTCGACATTCATGTGAATGTCTTCAAGTTTACGTGAGAACGTGAACTTTCCGTTCTCGATGTCTGACAATATCGTGTTCAGACCACTTGCGATCTTGTCGTGATCCTCCGCCGCAATTATGCCGGTCTTGGCAAGCATGGCAGCATGGGCAAGTGAACCCTGAATGTCCTGGGCGTAGAGTTTCTGGTCAAAGCCGATGGAAGCGTTGATTTCTTCCATGATGGCGGCGGGACCGGAGGCAAAGCGGCCTCCCCACATTTCATTGCTGTTCTTCTTGTCGGACATGGATAGCGCCTTGGGTGAGAAGCGAAAGAGTAGAAATGACGATCCGCAACGAAACACAGAAAACGCCACGAAACGCGAGCAGGAAGATCATTCTTCTTGCGGGTCTTGCTGGCATCGTTGCCGGTGCGGTTGCGGTATACGTGATGGAGCGGCCTTCTGGCAATATTGTCGCCAGCACAAACCCTTCCGATCAGTGCGCAATGAAAACCGACGCCGCCAAGAAGCTCGATGCGGCCGCGACAGGTGCGGTTGCAGCCATGCGCGGCGCGGACACGCCGCAGTCCATGTCATCGCTTTCCTTCACAGCGCCAGACGGAAAGCCCGCAAGACTGGCCGACTTCAAGGGCAAGACGCTGCTGGTCAATCTGTGGGCGACATGGTGCCTGCCGTGCCGCGAGGAAATGCCGGCGCTTGATGCGCTGGAGACGAAAAAGGGCGGCGATGATTTCCAGGTCGTGACGATCAACATCGATACGGGCGACGATGAGAAGCCCAAGGCATTCCTGAGCGAAATCGGCGTCAAGTCTCTGCAACTCTACCGCGATGCATCGATGGGCGTATTCAACGATCTGAAGCGCAAGAATCTGGCATTCGGCCTGCCGGTGACCGTGCTTGTCGATAAGGAAGGCTGCCAGATCGCAGCCATGAACGGGCCCGCGGACTGGTCGAGCGATGATGCCGCCCGTTTTATCGACGCGGCGATATCGGTGCAGTGATCAATAAAAAAAGCCTCACCCGAGGGCGAGGCTTTTTTAGATTTTGCCGAACGCGCCGAATTACTCAGCTCCTCCCGCAGCGGCCTTTTTCGCCTTCTTGGCTTTGTATTTGTCAAAGCCATGCAGTTCACCTGGTTTGCGTTCTTTTGGTGTTTTCTTCGGCTTTTCAGGCTTTTCTGTGGTCCAGCCTTCCGGCTTCGCCTTGGCCGGCTTGGCCGCCCAATCGGATTTCGGCTTGTCATCATACGAGCGCGGCTTGCGGTCATCATATTCGCGCTTCTCGCCGAAGTTCTTCTTCGGCTTGAAATCGCCACCCTCGCTGCGACGCGGCGACGAAGGACCGGCGCCTTCGCTGCGCGTGATGTTCACGCCCTTTTCGCCGGAGCCGTATTGTTTGATACGCGCCATGAAGGCGTCGGCCTTGCTGGCGGTGATCTCAAAACGGGTTTCGGTTTCGAGGATCTTGATCGAGCCGACATCGGTCTTGGTGATATCGCCCGCCTTGCAGATCAGCGGCAGGAGCCAGCGCGGTTCGGCGCGTTGCTTGCGGCCGACGCTCAAGGAGAACCAGGCACCGCTCTCGAACTGTTCGAAACGTTCGGAGCGAGGTGCACGTTCGCCGCGTCCGGGCCTGTCGTCGAAGCTGCCCTTGCGGCCAGAATCGCGCATCGGCTCCAGCACATGCGACGGCGTGTTGGAAAGCTCTTCGGGGGCAGGGCGCGCAGCCATCTGCTGGCGCAGATAGGCAGCGGCGATCTGCTCGGCTGAATGCATGCCCAGCAACTCGCGTACATAATCGCCCTCTTCCTCGGTCATGACTTCCGTCAGCGAAGGATCATTGAGAATGCGATCATGGTTGCGCTTATTGATAGCGTCCGCATCCGGGGGCGGCACCATTGTCGTTGCAAGCTTTGCACCCTGCAGTAGGCGCTCTGCGGTGCGGCGGCGTGATGGCGGCACGATCAGAACGCAGATGCCCTTGCGGCCAGCGCGTCCTGTACGGCCGCTGCGGTGCAGGAGCGTCTCGGAATTGTTCGGAAGATCGGCGTGAATGACGAGATCGAGATTGGGCAGATCGATGCCGCGCGCAGCAACGTCGGTCGCCACGCAAACGCGGGCACGGCCATCACGCATCGCCTGCAGGGCATTGGTGCGTTCAGCCTGGCTCAATTCACCGGACAGCGAGACAACGGAGAAGCCGCGATTGGAAAGCCGGCTGGTCAGATGCTTCACCGCTTCACGGGTGGAGCCGAAGATGATTGTGTTCTGCGCATCGTAGAAAAGCAGTGAATTGATGATGGCGTTTTCGCGCTCACGCGGCGCCACCGGCATGATGTGGTATTCGATGTCGCTGTGCTGCTCGCGATCGCTTGTCGCGGTGATACGCAGCGCATCCTTCTGGAACTGCTTGGCAAGCATGGCGATGGGTTTCGGCACCGTTGCCGAGAACATCAGCGTGCGCCGGTCCTTCGGCGCTTCGCCGAGGATGAATTCGAGGTCCTCGCGGAAGCCGAGATCGAGCATTTCATCGGCTTCGTCGAGCACGACGGCACGCAATTCTTTCATGTCGAGCGAACCGCGGGTGATGTGATCGCGCAAACGGCCCGGGGTGCCGACGACGATATGTGCGCCCTGGCTGAGCGCACGGCGCTCCTTGGTCATGTCCATGCCACCGACGCAGGAGGCAATGCGCGCGCCGGTCGGCTCGTAGAGCCATTCGAGCTCGCGCCGCACCTGCAGGGCAAGTTCGCGGGTCGGGGCGATCACCAGCGCGTAGGGCGCGCCAATGGAGGTGAAGCGTTCGGCACCGTCAAGCAATGTCGGCGCGATGGCAATGCCGAAGGCGACAGTCTTGCCGGAGCCGGTCTGCGCCGAGACCAGAAGGTCTGCGCCATCCGCTTCTGGAGCCAGGACGGCGGTTTGCACAGGCGTCAGGGTCTCGTAGCCACGGGCTGCCAATGCACCGGACAGCGCCGGGGCGATAGAATCGAAAATAGTCATTAATGAACTTTCAAGTACGTGTTTGGGCTGGTGTTTTGGGCTCGGCGTCAATGGGAGCACGAGCGGCACGCAAATAGCTTTGTTGCGCTCTCGTAGAGGTTATCGCTCATTTCGTCAATGGCGGGCACGTAGGGGCATTTGCACGGGAGCCTTGCAAATTCGTTGTGCGTGGTTGGAACCACGCACAAAATATATGCCAACAAGTTGGTCAGGTGGTGAAGCCCGCACGTTTCAACCGCACAATAGCGAGGTCGAGCGCGGAAAGAAAGGCGGAGCGATCTTTTGGCGAAAATGGCCGCGGGCCGCCGGTAATTTGTCCTGCGGAACGCAATTCGTCCATAAGGTTGCGTGTTGCGAGCGTATTGCCGATGGAGGCTTCCGTGAAGGCTCTTCCTGTTGGCGAAATGGCGTCGGCTCCGGCTTTGACGCAGCGGCTGGCGAGCGGAATATCGGCTGTCACCACGACATCGCCGCGAGAGACACGCTCGGCGATCCAGTCATCGGCGGCATCGAACCCGTCGCTGACGATCACCCTTTCGATCATCGGATCGCGGGGGATTGCCATCATGGAATTGGAAACGACGAAGACTTTTACCCCGTACCGTTCGGCAACGCGGTAGATTTCAGCCTTCACCGGGCAGGCGTCGGCGTCGACGTAGATGGTGATTTTCTTGGGGTTCATCGTACTCAACCGAAAATATGCAAGGCCGCGAGACCAACCGACGCGCCGAGGCCAATGGCGATGCCCGCGGCAAGAGCGGCAACCAGAAGTCCGGTGCCCAGCCAGACGCCGTCCTGTTCGCCGAGACCGATGGATAGCAGGATGATGCTCAGCGCAGGCATCTGGTTGATCAGCGGGATCGGCAGAATGACAATCAGGGACATCAGCAACGCGACGATACTGACGACGCGCTCGACAATCATTTGCGGCACGAGCCAGTAGCGCGGACGCGCCAGCTTTTCGAAACGCATGAGAAGCGGTTCAAGTCTGGCGATGAAAGAGCGGTAGCTCTCGATGCGGATCGACTTCTGCCGGATGAATGCGGGAAACCACGGGTTCTCGAAGCCCATCAACAGCTGGATCGATAGCAAGACCAGCGGTATCCCAAAAATCGTCGATGTACCCGGAGGCAGGGGCAACAGATTGAGTGCTGAGAAGAGGACCATCAGCGCTCCGAAGCTTCGCTCGGACAAGGCGGACAGGATGTCGTTGAATGAAATCCTGTCCGCCGATGTTTCACCGAGCTGGACAAGAACGCTCGACAGGCGCCGCGCGTGTTGAGATCCGGTAGGATCCCAATCAGACGGTGTTCCGTCGGCGTTCATTTTGTCCTCCCGTTTGATGGAATTATGCCTTTCCAGTGGTTTCGGCGCTAGAGGCCGGTTGGGCATCGATCAATAATATGGGGTCTTCTTGTTCATGCCGTGTTTTCCAGAGTGAACTCAGAATCCCGGCAAGCAGGATGCCCAGTGTGATCGACAGTGACCATATTGGCGGTATCTTTGCCAGTCCCAAAGCGTCAGCGACGAAAATCTTTCCGCCAATGAAAACCAGCACCAGAGAAAGTGCATATTTGAGATAGACGAAGCGATGGATGAGGCTTGCGAGCGCGAAATACAGGGCACGCAGACCAAGAATGGCGAAGATATTCGATGTGAAGACAAGGTAGGGGTCAGTGGTGATGGCAAAGATTGCGGGGATCGAGTCGACGGCAAAGATCACGTCGGCCAGTTCGACCATGACGAGGGCGAGCAGAAGCGGGGTGATCCAGGTCTGCCGCTTCATCGTCAGCGGGTCTGTTCGCCTGACGATGAATTTCTCACCATGCAGTTCTTTCGTTACGCGGAACCGTTTGCTCATGAATTTGAAGACGGGATTGGCCGAGACGTCGAATTCACCCTCTCCAGCCATCAGCATTCGAATGCCAGTGAAAATCAGGAATGCTGCGAAAAGGTAAAGTACCCATTCGTATTCTTCGACGATAGCAGCGCCTGCCGCGATCATGATGCCCCGAAGGATGACCACGCCAAGGATGCCGTAAACGAGCACCCGGTGCTGGAATTGTTTTGGAATGGCGAAATAGCCGAAGATCATGGCAATGACGAAGATATTGTCCATGGCCAGGCTCTTTTCGACAACGAAGCCGGTCAGGTATTGCATCCCGGCCGCTGAGCCGAGTTCCCACCAGATGAAGCCGCCAAAGGCGACGCCAAGGCTGATGTAGAACGCCGAGAGCAGGAGGCTCTGGCGCATGCCTATGTCATGATTTTTACGATTGAGGACGCCCAGGTCGAGGACGAGGAGAACAAGAACGAGGGCAAAAAAGCCAAGCCACATCCATAGGGGCTTGCCCATGGCATCAATAAACAGAAGCTCCATGTTGAAAATGATCCGCCGGCATCGGTTCCAGATTACAGCTCCGACATCACGAGAGAGCCGGTAACAATCGCCAGAGGGGCCCGGTGCTGCAATTCTGCCTCAGTTGGGGTGAGGCGGAGACCAATGCAAGGGTTTGATTAGAAATAAAATTTTGAAACGGTGCATGCTATAAGGTGCCCGTCCCGTCAGCGTGTCGGAACGGGGTGTTCACCGCGATAATCGTAGAAACCACGGCCAGCCTTACGTCCCAGCCAGCCGGCTTCGACATATTTGACGAGCAGCGGGCAGGGACGGTACTTCGAATCCGCCAGCCCGTCATAGAGCACCTGCATGATCGACAGGCAGGTGTCGAGACCGATAAAATCGGCAAGCTGCAGCGGCCCCATCGGGTGATTGGCGCCAAGCTTCATCGCCGTGTCGATGGCTTCGACTGAACCCACACCCTCATAAAGTACGTAGATCGCTTCGTTGATCATAGGCAGAAGAATGCGGTTGACGATGAAGGCCGGAAAATCTTCGGCAACAGTGATCGTCTTGTCGAGGCTGGCGACAAATTGCCGTGCGCTCTCGAAGGTCACATTTTCGGTGGCAATGCCGCGAATGAGTTCGACCAGCTTCATCACCGGAACCGGATTCATGAAGTGGATGCCGATGAAACGCTCGGGCCGGTCGGTGGTCGCCGCAAGCCGGGTGATCGAGATGGACGACGTGTTGGTGGCGAGGATCGCTTCCGGATTGAGATTGGGGCAAAGCTGCGCAAAAATCTTGCGCTTGACGGTCTCGTCTTCCGTCGCGGCCTCGATGGCCAGATCGACACCGGAAAGGTCTTCCATTCGCATGGCGGGGCGAATGTGCGCCATGGCCTTGACGCGCTCCGCTTCCTCGAGTTTGCCATGGGAAACCTGGCGGGCCATATTGCCGTTGACGGTAGCGATCGCCTTTTCCAGCTGTTCGGCGGATTGGTCGTGGATCAAAACATTATATCCGGCCACGGCGCAAACGTGGGCAATACCCGAGCCCATTTGCCCTGCACCAATAATGCCTACAGTCTTGATCGTACCAGCCATGTTTCCATCCGTTCTGCTTTATTTATATCACACAAACTAAATGGCCGGGGTAGCGTTCGTCTACCCCGGCCAGATAATTTCATTTCGAAATTTGAACTAACTTCAAAGTGCCTTTTCAAGCTCCGGCAGGATGACGAACAGGTCACCGACGAGGCCATAATCGGCCACCTGGAAGATAGGCGCTTCCTCGTCCTTGTTGATGGCGACGATGACCTTGGAATCCTTCATGCCGGCGAGATGCTGAATGGCACCGGAGATACCGACGGCGATGTAGAGATCGGGTGCGACCACCTTGCCGGTCTGGCCAACCTGCCAGTCGTTGGGGGCGTAACCAGCATCGACCGCAGCACGCGACGCACCAACGGCAGCGCCGAGCTTGTCGGCAACCGGAAGGATCACTTCCTTGAACTTTTCGCTCGAGCCGAGGGCACGGCCCCCGGAGATGATGATCTTCGCAGAAGTCAATTCCGGACGATCGCCGCCGGAAAGCTTGGCTTCGACGAACTTCGACAGACCAGGGTCGGTCGCGGCGGAGACATTCTCCACCGAAGCCGAACCGCCTTGGCCGGCCGCAGCAAAGGTTGCGGTACGAACCGTGATGACCTTCTTGGCGTCAGTCGCCTGCACGGTCTGCAGGGCGTTGCCGGCATAGATCGGACGCTTGAACGTATCGGGCGAAATCACTTCGATTATGTCCGAAACCTGCATGACATCGAGCAAGGCGGCGACGCGCGGCAGGATGTTCTTGCCGTTGGTGGTGGCAGCAGCAATGATCGTGTCATAATTGCCGGCTAGCGATACGATGAGCGCTGCGGTGGCCTCGGCGAGACGGTTTTCGAGGTCAGGCGAATCGGCAAGCAGGACTTTCTTGACACCTGCAAGCTTGGCGGCCTGATCGGCGACGCCCTTGGCGCCCTTGCCCGCCACCAGAACATGCACGTCGGAACCGATGGCAAGTGCTGCCGTCAACGCCTTGGCGGTCTGGTCGGAAAGGGTCTCGTTATCGTGTTCGGCAAAAAGAAGAATAGCCATTGTGTGTTCCTTTCCTGATCCTAGAGAACGCCGGCTTCGTTCTTCAGCTTGCTGACGAGTTCAGCCACGTCCTTGACCTTGACGCCCGCCTTGCGGCCGCTTGGCTCTTCGGTCTTCAGCACCTTGAGGCGCGGCTTGGTGTCGACGCCGTAATCGGCAGCGGACTTTTCATCCAGCGGCTTCTTCTTGGCCTTCATGATGTTCGGCAGCGAGGCATAGCGCGGCTGGTTCAACCGAAGGTCGGTGGTGACGATCGCCGGCAGCTTGATCTCGATGGTCTGCAGACCGCCATCGACTTCGCGCGTGACCTTGGCGGAGCTTGTCCCGAGTTCGACCTTCGAAGCGAAGGTGCCCTGGCTCCAGCCGAGCAGAGCCGACAGCATCTGGCCGGTCTGGTTGGCATCGTCATCGATCGCCTGCTTGCCGAGAATGACCAGCTGCGGCTGTTCGGCGTCGACGACGCCCTTGAGAATCTTGGCAACGGCCAGCGGCTCGACGATATCGTCGACCTTGACGAGAATGCCGCGGTCGGCACCCATGGCAAGCGCGGTGCGGATGGTTTCCTGCGACTGCGCCGGTCCGATCGATACGACGACCACTTCCTCAACCTTGCCGGCTTCCTTCAGACGGAGCGCTTCCTCGACCGCGATTTCGTCGAACGGGTTCATCGACATCTTCACATTGGCAAGTTCAACGCCGGAGCCGTCGCCCTTTACCCTGATCTTCACGTTGTAATCGACTACCCGCTTTACCGGTACGAGGACTTTCATGGGGACTCCCTCTTATAAAAACGAAAGGCAGATTTAACCGCCTCGGTAACACACCCGCTTGCCGGATGCCGACATTGAGGTGAAAAAAACGACACTCTGGTGCCTGAGTTGCGCGGGACCGTAATTATGAGTGACGTAAAGGTCAATCGCCGACGTGCGCCTTACAAAACTTCAACCGATTGAATGATGCGCACTTATCGTCCCCATTTGATGGGCTCGGTTTCAGGGACCGCCGGTTCGGGGGATTTCTCGACCACCACGGCACGCGGCGAGACAATGGCCCGGTCAAACAGAGGGACGCTGCGGCGCTTGAGAATGACGATAAGCAAGGCACCTGCGATGATCCCGCCGACATGGGCGGGCCACGAAACCTGTTCCTCACCACCCCATGCAAGCATGAGAAACTGCAGTGCCACCCAAAGGGCAAGCGGGTAGAGCGCCGGAATCCGCAAGGGAATGCGGCCAAAGGCCAGAACCCAGACCCGGACCCGCGGGTGCAGCAGCAGATAGGCGGAGACGATGCCGGCAATGGCACCGGACGCACCGATGAGCGGTGCTTCGGAGTTGGGCAGGATCACGCCGTGCAGAAATGCACCGGCCGCGGCACAGAGAAGATAGAAAATCAGAAACTTGACGTGTCCAAGCGCGTCTTCGACATTGTCGCCGAAAACCCAAAGGAACAGCATATTGCCGCCCAGATGAAAAATATCGGCGTGGAGAAACGCGTAAGTGACATAGGTAAAATCCGGCGGCACGAAATAATAATTGTCAGGCAGAATCGCCAGATCGTGGATGACCGCAGGTATATAGCCGAGGCCGACGGCGGCAGCTTGCGCGTAATCGCCCGAGACACTCATCACGACGAAGACCAGCACATTGATGACGATCAGCGACAGGGTGACATATTGCAGCTTGATGTATTTGAGGCTGTTGGCGTCATGCAATGGAATGAACATCGGCGCCGGGTTCCCGTCTCAGCGATTGTGACCGGGCACCCATAACACGTCCCTGGCGCCATTGTCATTGACCACGCGGGCGGCGACAAAGAGAAAATCCGAGACACGGTTGATGTATTTCAGAGCGGCGGGGGTAACGCTCTCGTCAGGCTTTTGTGCGAGTTCCACCATATGCCGTTCGGCGCGGCGGGCGACGGTGCGGGCAAGGTGCAGCGCCGCGGAGGCGGGCGAGCCGCCTGGGAGGACGAAGGAGCGCAAGGGCGCAAGGTTTGCGTTCAACTGGTCAATGTCGGCCTCAATCCGCGAAACCTGGGTGTCGATGATCCGCAGCGGCTCGTAAGGCAGCGTCTGGCCGGTGTCCGGGGTTGCGAGATCCGCCCCGAGATCAAAGAGATCGTTCTGGATGCGCATGAGCATGGCGTCGAGTTCGGGAAAGTCTTTTTCCGTGTGCAGCCTGGCAAGGCCGATGCAGGAATTCGCTTCGTCCACGGTGCCGTAGGCTTCCACCCGCAGATCGTGCTTCAGACGCCGTTCGCCGCTGCCGAGGCCGGTGGTGCCGTCATCGCCTGTGCGGGTGTAGATCTTGTTGAGCTTGACCATGGGGACCTGTCCTCGTGACTAACCTGCCGAGCGATGGAAGTAGATGGCACCGACGATAAGTATGATGGCGATAAGCTGCAGGAAGATGCGCAATTGCATCATCTTGTTGGAGAAGTTGGCATCGCCGCCCTTCATCATGTTGCGCAGGCCAATGAGAAGGACAATCGTGACCGCGGCAATGGCGACGACTGCCAGAAACTTGAAGATGATATCCATGGGTACTTCCTTTCAGATCAGGCCGCCGTTGCTGACTGATCTTATCATGATTGGCTCGCAAGCATGCGGTATAGCGCACGTTTTGACAGAAATCTGCGGGCGAAGTCGGTAATTTTTGCCGGCCGGGTTACCAGATAATGGGGTCGCGGACGAGGATTTTCCAATGCGTCCTTGAGCACTGCATAGACTGCGTCTGGACCGAGCTTGAACTTCGACTTCGTGCCGCCGCCCGACAGCCGTGCGATCAGCCTGCGGTAGTCATCACGGTGGACGGAGGTTTCGATGTCGATGTGCTTTTTGAATTGCTCGAGCGCGTTATAGGTGAACCGCGTCGCGATGGGGCCCGGCTCGATGAGCGACATATGAATGCCCGAGCCTTCCAGCTCCATGCGCTGAACCAGCATCAGGCCTTCCAGCGCGAATTTGGATGCGACGTAGGCGCCGCGCCATTTCATCGGTACGAGGCCAAGGATCGACGAGCAATGGACGATCCGGCCGTGACCCTGCTTGCGCATCACCGGAACGATGTGCTGCGTCAGTTCATGCCAGCCGAAGAAATTGGCGTCGAATTGTTCCCGCAATCCGGCGATCGGCAGGTCCTCCACTGCACCCGGCAGGGAATAGGCGCCATTGTTGTAGAGCGCATCGAGGGTGCCGCCGGTTTCGTTCAGCACAGCCTCGACCAGGGCTGAAATCGATTCCGGTTCGCGATAGTCGAGATAGTGCGCCGACAGACCATCTGCTTTCAGCGCTTCGATATCCGCAGCTTGCCGCGCTGTGGCGAACACGGTCCAGCCATCGGCCTTCAGTGCCCGTGCGCAATAGGCACCTATCCCGCTGGAACATCCTGTGATCAAAATCGTTCTGGAACGGGCCATGTTTACCGGATGTTTCAACTAAAATGATCGAGTAAAAAAGACTTCACATATTCGCTGACGCCTTGCAATCTCGTCAGTCAAAGGGGCAAGTCATCATTGATGCGTAAAGTATATGCTTTTCTCCGGCGCGTGGCTGTTGATGCGGTAGGGCATTTTCTCAACGATGATGGTTGGGCCCTGGCCAGCCATGTCGCGCTGTCCGGCATGATGGCACTGTTCCCGTTCCTGATTTTCGCAACGGCGCTTGCCAGTTTTCTTGGTGCGAGCGCCTTTACCGATACAGCCGTCCACGTGATCTTCGACACCTGGCCGGAAGTGATCGCAACGCCGATCGCCCACGAAGTGCGCAACGTTCTCAATGTTCAGCGCAGCGGTCTGTTGACCATCAGTGTGATCGCGGCCGCCTATTTCGCCTCCAACGGCATTGAAGCACTGCGCGTTGCGCTCAACCGGGCTTACCGGGTCATCGATACGCGCTCGATCATCTATTGCCGCCTGCAAAGCCTGGGTTATGTCGTCGTTGCGACCATCGGTATCATGGCGATCAGCTTTCTGTTGGTTCTGGCGCCGCTGGCCGTCCGCATTGCCGAAAAATGGATACCGGAGATTGCGCTCGTGTCCGGAACGATCGGCTTCTGGCGCTATGTCATTGCAACAGGAGTGCTCGTCGTCGGCCTTCTGGTGGTGCATCTGTGGCTGCCGGCGGGGCGCCGGCGACTGGTCGATATCCTTCCGGGTATCCTGCTGACGCTCATCGCCTGGACTGCTGGCGCCACAATCTTTGCCAACTATCTTGAAACCTTCGCAACTTATGTGTCGACCTATGCGGGTCTGGCCTCGATCATGGCGGCCATCGTTTTCCTCTACATCATTGCCGCGATCTTCATCATCGGCGCCGAGATCAATGCCGCAATCATCCGCTATTGGGAAGGCAAGGCAGCCGAACGCCTCTGACCGGTCGACAGGGCGACGCCAAGTGTCGCGATGAACATCCCGAACAGCTGGAACAGTGTCAGCGTTTCACCGAAGAGTGCGTAGGCCATCAGGGCGGTGACACCCGGCACCAGATAAAACAGCGATGCGACCTTCGACACAGCGCCCTGGTTGATGAGAATCATCAGGAGCAGCACTGCACCAATGGAAAGGACGAACACCAGCCAGAACATGGCGAAGACCAGCGATCCGGACCAGATGATGATGTGCGTCTCGAACAGCAGCGAGAATATGCCGGTAAGTACCGCGGCACCGAGATATTGCAGCGCCGTTCCGGCCTTCAGGTCAATCGCACCGACAAAGCGCTTCTGCCATACCGTACCGGCGCTGATGGCAAGTACCGATACGATCGATGCGGTCACGGTCGCTGGAGTGATGCCGTCAGCGGAAATCGACAGTTTGGGCCAGAGGACCATGGCGACGCCGCTGAAGCCTACGGCCAGTCCGGCCCAGTGACGCGGCTGGATTGTCTCGCGAAGAGCCAGGCCGGCAATCAACGCCGTGATCAATGGCTGCAACCCGACAACGAGAGCCGACATGCCCGCCGGCAGTCCATTGTGGATGGCCCAGAAGACAGCTCCGAGATAGACGCCGTGTATGAGGCAACCGGCAATGATCGCATGCATGGCGCCGCGCTTGTTGGGCCAGCGGTTGCCGGCAAGGACCACCCAGATGCCAAGGATTGCCCCGGCAATGACAAACCGCGCCGTCAGAAACAGGAACGGCTCCATGTAAGGCATGGCGTAACGCGCGCCGATGAAGCCGGTGGCCCAGAGAACGACGAACAAGGCAGGGAAAAAGCGGACGGGCATGAGTTGGGAACCGGATCGGTAGGAGTACGCTGCTGTCTATATCAACAAATGCTGGACTACCAGTTGTTGTTTGTGGGCCAATGATTGGCGAGTGCTGGTGATGCCGATTATCTCTGCCCTTGTGGGGCAGTTAGCCCTTAGAAAATCCAAGTGAGGGGATAGGCTGATGTTTCCAAAATTCCCCTCTCTTGCGATTTCTAGCACTTAGCTCACGCTAAGATGCTGAAATCGCGTTCTCCCCCACAAGGGGGGAGATAACCGCGTGATCCATCGGCGATAAGCTGGCTATAACCCCACCAAGCGATAGATTTCTTGGCGCGTTTCGCCTTGAGAGCGCAATTCGCGCAGGGCTGTGTCCTTGCGGCTCTTCGAGAGTTTCTCGCCATCGAGATCGAGCACCAGCGCGTGATGATGGTAGACAGGCGGCTCGATGCCAAAAAGCCGCTGCAAGAGGCGGTGAACGCTGGTGGCATGAAAGAGGTCCCTGCCGCGCACGACATGGGTGATGCCCTGCAAGGCATCGTCTATGACGACGGAGAGATGGTAGCTCGTCGGCATGTCCTTGCGCGCGATGATGACGTCGCCCCAATCCTGCGGCCGCGCTTCGACGGTGTGTTTCTCAGGTGCCGTTTCGCTCCAGGAAAGCGGCTCGCCGATCTGCGCGATGGCACGGTCCATGTTCAGTCGCCACGAGAATGGTCGCCCCTCGCTGATCAGCTTTTCGCGCTCACGTTTTGATAGTTCTTTGTCGGCCTGCGGATAGAGCAGTGCGCCGTCGGGATCACGCGGCCAGTTGTTCTTGTCGCCAGCAATCCTTTCAATCTCGCGCTTGATGTCGCCGCGGCTGAGAAAGGCCGGATAAACAAGATCCATGCTGATCAGCTTGCTCAGCGCCTCCTGGTAGACCGCGAAATGTTCCGATTGACGGCGAACGGGCGTCTCCCACTCAAAACCGATCCAGTGCAAATCCTCGAGCATCGTTTGTTCGAGATCGGGCGTGCAGCGCTCACGGTCGATGTCTTCCATGCGCAGGAGCAATCGACCGCCCGTTGTGCGTGCCATTTGCTGGTTCAGCAAAGCCGAATAGGCATGGCCGAGGTGCAGATGGCCATTGGGACTTGGAGCAAAACGAAAAACAGGAACTGTCATGAGTGATGAGTGGCGTTCTTGCGTCAGTGTCTTACTGATTGATACGGTGTTTGCGAAACGAAGCAAAGCGAACGATTGAAATGCGCAGGATAGATACGCTCGATGATATCGCCGAAGGCTTGGAAGCCTTGCTGCAAACCCATCCGGAGCTTGGGGTCATCGCCGAGCGGGCAGGGCCGTTGCCGTTACGCCGTTCCGAGCCGGGTTTTGAAAGTCTTGCTTCGGTGATCGTCTCGCAGCAGGTCTCCAAGGCGAGCGCTGCGTCCATCTGGAACCGGCTGGTCAGTCTAATTGATCCATTGACGCCCGAAAACTATCTCGCGGGTGGTGAGGAGGCGTGGCGTCTTGCCGGTTTGTCGCGCGCCAAGCAGGCGACGCTTGCCCGCATCAGTGAAGCAATCATCACCAAAAAGCTGGACCTCTTCGATCTTTGCGACCGGCCGATCGATGAGGCAATGGAGGCGATGACAAGCGTGAAGGGCATCGGCCCGTGGACGGCGGAAGTCTATCTCTTGTTCTCGGCCGGACATGCGGATGTCTTCCCATCGGGCGATGTCGCGCTCCAGCACGCCTATGCCCATGCTTATCGCGAATCAGTGCGACCCGACTCAAAAGCGCTACGGCTTTTTGCCGAGCGCTGGTCGCCCTGGCGGGGTGTTGCAGCCCGACTTTTCTGGGCTTACTACGCCGCAACCCGTGGCCGCGATGGCACACCAATCGCATGAAGTTGAAATAACGGGGTTTTTCCTCAGCAATCACAGCAATTCGCTTCACATTCCTGTCACGTCCAGCTTACAATAATGGGGCCTGATGGTTGGATTGGGAGTTGATTCCTTGACAATAGCCGTCTCGCCGGACGGGTTACCGGCTCTGGTGCTCAATGCGGACTATCGTCCGCTCAGTTATTACCCCTTGTCGCTCTGGTCCTGGCAGGACGCGATCAAGGCGGTCTTTCTCGACCGTGTGAACATCGTCGCGGAATATGAGCACGAGGTTTCTTCGCCCTCCTTCGCCATGCGGCTGCCCAGCGTGGTGTCGCTCAAAACCTATATAAAACCCTCGCGAAACCCGGCTTTTACCCGATTCAACGTCTTTCTGCGGGACCGGTTCGAATGCCAGTATTGCGGCTCCGAGGAAGACCTGACATTCGACCACGTTGTTCCGCGCTGTGCCGGCGGCGAAACGATCTGGGAGAATGTCGTGGCGGCCTGTTCGCCCTGTAATCTTCGCAAAGGCGGGTTGATGCCCAACCGGGCCAAGATGTGGCCGCGGCAAAAACCCTATCAGCCCACGGTGCACGATCTGCACAATAATGGCCGCCTGTTCCCGCCAAACCATCTGCACGAAAGCTGGATGGATTATCTGTACTGGGATGTCGAGCTGGAACCTTAGAGACTTCGGCCAATCCACCCCGGTGGCCATCTGATGTGATTTTCTGCGCTTCCGGGACTCACGTACTATACGTACGCTGCGCTCCGGTTCTCGAAAACCGCACCAGCTGACTCACCTGGCTGAATTCTCAGAAGGTCTCAACAACTGCGCTTGAGGTTTAAGAAAGTATCTAGGCTTTTCTGGCGCCCCGGAAAGCGACGACCATCAGAATTAGGCTCGCGATTGCGTTCCAGCCGGCAAAGGAGAGGCCGAGCACACGCAGCGCCGCGGTATCGCATGCGGGCGGATGAACGGCATTCATGTCCTTCAGCAGATTACCCGCGTCGGTGGTGATCGACATGGATACCGCCGTGCAATCCGTCGGGCCGGCCCAGAACTTCCACTCGACGCCCGCATGGAAAATCGCCAGTCCCAGTCCGACGAGCATCAGAATTCCGCCGAGTGCAAGCAGCAGACGTGTAAGCCCGGCAGGCCACTTCAAGCCAGCCGAAGCCACAGCAACCACCATCAGTGGGATTCCGGCGTAATAGGGATAGCGTTGTTCCAGGCACAATTTGCAGGGAAGATAGCCGCCGATGTATTGAAAACCGAGTGCGGATCCGACTGTGACGATCATGGCCAGCAAGAGGAAGGCGGCGGTCTTGAAGTGAGTGGAGTTGCTGGTGGTAGCCATGATGTGTTTGACGTCCTCATTCATGATCTGGTTCACACATAATAATGGAACAAGGCATAGAGCAAAATTAGGACAGCCGCGGCCGCGCTTGCAATCAGGCCGAGCCGCTTCTCGATGAAGTGGCGGATCGGTTCGCCATAACGGCGCAGCAGCCAGGCAAGGAAGAAGAAGCGTGCGCCGCGTGCGATGATCGCCGAGGCGATGAACAGCCAGATATTGATCGCGGCAGCACCGGAAAGAATGGTCACGACCTTGATGGGCGGCAGGTGGGCAAGCCCCGATGTTACCAGCAGGAGCAGGATCGCATCGGCGCTCGTCGAGCCGCGCAGTTGTTCGAAAGCGTCGAGCTTGCCGTACATTTCGAGAATGGGTTTCGCCAAAGTCTCATAGGCATAGTAGCCGAGAAGCCAGCCGGCTATGCCACCGAGGACCGACGCAAGGGTTGCCACAAGCGCATAGCGATAGGCGCGATCAGGCCGTGCCAGCGCCATAGGCAGGTAAAGCACATCGGCCGGAACGAGGAACACTGAACTTTCAACGAAGGCGATGACGGCAAGCCAGACTTCCGCCGATTTGCGCGCGGCAAGTGACATCGTCCAATCGTAGAGTCTGCGCAGCATTGGTCGGTTCCTGTTGGGGGAGTTGTTTGGAAAAGCTGATGTTCCTTAGAGCAAACTTCACCCAAATGGAATCGTTTCACTCAAATTTTGCAACCCGGCCCCGCACTTTCGCTCGTTGCCTTGGCTCGCCTCTAGTGATGTTGCACAGGCACATCAACACACGAGTGCGTTATCGTTGAGAAAACAACTTATTGCTGTTGACCGAAGGCAGCCTCTGCATGTATTTGGCTTTTCACGGTCTTGGGTTCGCCCGTGACCTTACGCTTTTTGGCGGCCCCCTTGGCGGAATTGGTAGACGCGCCTGACTCAAAATCAGGTTCCGAAAGGAGTGCTGGTTCGATTCCGGCAGGGGGCACCAGCGACCCATTTCAAGACCTCTCACCACCACCCAAATCAGGCTTAAAATCCCAATTTTACTGGGTATTGGCGCTCCGAGAGCTCCCATTTGGTGTCATGACATCTCGATTTTTTGTTGGTACAACTGCGGGTACAGGCGCGATACCCTCAGAAATCGACGGAAGGCGATACCAACAATGCCGCTGACAGATACCCAAATCAAAAACATAAAGAAGCAGGACAAGCCGAAAAAATACAGTGACGGCGGCGGTTTGCATCTACACGTGACACCCACCGGATCGAAGCTTTGGCGGATGTCATACCGATACGAGGGCGCGCAAAAGCTACTTTCATTCGGGGTATATCCCGCCGTATCGCTCGCGGACGCCCGCAAAAAGCGCGACGACGCGAAAAAGCTTTTGGCGGCGGAAGTCGATCCCTCCGTGCAAGCCAAACTCGACAAAATCCACAAGCGGGCGGAGGCCGCGAACACGTTCAACGTGATTGCTGACGAATATCTCGCGAAGCTCAAAAAGGAAGGTAAGGCGGAGGCGACCTTAACAAAAAACCGTTGGTTGCTCGATCAGGTAAGGACCGATTTTGGGTCTAGACCGATTGCAAAAATCAGCGCTGCCGAAATCCTTGTTCCTTTGCGGGCTGTCGAGGCAAAGGGCAACTATGAGACTGCCCGGAGAACGCGTTCCTGCGTTGGGGCCGTGTTCCGCTTCGCAATCGCGACGGCGAGGGCTGAAAACGATCCCACGTTTGGACTGAGAGGCGCGTTGATCAATCCGGTTGTCAACCATCGCGCCGCTATCACCCAGAGGAAAGCTTTCGGCGGTTTGTTGCGGGCTGTCTGGGGATACGAAGGTACGGCAGAGGTGCGGCACGCGCTCATGTTGATGGCGCACCTTTACCCGCGTCCGGGTGAGTTGCGGCTTGCGGATTGGAGCGAGTTCGATCTGGACAAGGGTGTCTGGATCATACCGGCAGCGCGAACGAAGATGCGCCGCGAGCATGTCAAACCCCTGTCAGCGCAAGCGATCGAGATTTTGAAAGTTCAGCAATCCCTGACAGGCGGCGCGGGGCTTGTCTTCCCCTCTGTCAAATCGCGGTTGCGGCCTATCAGCGAAAACACATTAAACAGCGCTTTGCGTTTGATGGGGTTCACCCAAGACGAAATGACTTCGCACGGCTTCCGGGCGTCGGCGTCTTCGATCCTGAACGAAAGCGGGCTTTGGAGCGCTGACGCGATCGAGGCGGAGCTTGCGCATGTCGGCGCTGACCTTGTGCGTCGGGCGTATCATCGCGCTCAATATTGGGATGAGCGCGTGAAAATGGCGGATTGGTGGGCGAAGGAAATCGACGCTATGCGAACTAAAAAAACCGTCGTAGTGGCTAGGTAGATGAGGTTGTTAATGGGGATACAACAATATTTCCCGCAATAACACCTGATTTGCCTCTCGACACAGGTGATCCCCGCGTGCAGTTTTCTGAAAGTTTTCAACTGAAGGAACATAACCTTGGCACGCCGATCCACCCCAACGCCATCCGCCAAAGCGAAGCTGTCTCTGCTGGAAATGAGGAGAGGAGTACTTCGGGTGAAGAAGGCTCGCGATGCAGTGGAGGATTTCGACCCGGCAACGGTTAGCACAAAGGACCCTTATTCCTCAGTTCGTCCTTTAGAGAATTTAATTAAAAACGCCTTGAGCGAAACCTTTGGCGCGGAGACTGAGGAATACAATCGCTTTGTTAACGCGGCGCATTTTAACTGGCCGATAAACATGATGCACTCTA
Organism: Phyllobacterium zundukense; assembly: GCF_002764115.1. NCBI lineage: Bacteria > Pseudomonadati > Pseudomonadota > Alphaproteobacteria > Hyphomicrobiales > Phyllobacteriaceae > Phyllobacterium > Phyllobacterium zundukense. The sequence goes on from NZ_CP017940.1 coordinate 465,576, forward strand.
CGCCTCATGCGGAGATAGTCAGCGCGCTAACCGAGGAACGACAAGACGCCCTCGATCTTTTAAATGCTGCAATCGACCTATTGACCGGGCGTATCGAAGACGCGGAAGAAGATGAAGCAACATCTTCTTCGCTCGCACAAACTTCCACCGCGCCACAGATATTGTCCAAACGCGTTTTTATCGTTCACGGTCACAAAGAGGGACCGAAGGAGGCCGTTGCACGATTTCTAAATAGCATCGGACTGATCCCGGTCATCCTACATGAACAGGCCAATAAAGGCAGAACGATTATAGAGAAATTTCGAGAAGAGGCGTCTCAGGTCGGCTTCGCAATTGTGTTAATAACTCCAGATGATGAGATTGTCCCGGGCGACCCCAGTAAGTCTCGCGCGAGGCAGAACGTTATATTCGAACTGGGGTTCTTCCTTGGTGCATTAGGTCCTGCGAAGGTTGCAGCACTTGTAACACGCCCAGTCGAAACTCCTAGTGACTACGATGGCGTTGTTTGGACGGACTACGATGGAGCTGGCGCATGGAAAATCCAAATCGCCAAGGAGATGGAGGCGGTTGGGTATAGCATCGATTGGAATAACGTTATGAGGGCGCGATGAAAGGCGCCACGAGATTGGCCGAAGGGCGTTAAGCCCCTCATGATTGACGACACTGAAAATTGGCGTTCACCGCGAGACGGGTCAATTGTACGGGGAAGGCAAACGCGCAAGTACGGTTAGCAGTCTGAATAACCTGAACAGCAATCACGATAATCGCAACTGGCGCGACCGTCTGGATGGCGATCGTGGACTTACTCCGCCATCTCCAAGGGATGAGTGACGCGAGTATGCTTTGACCGGCGTCTCGTAGGGGTGTGTGCTCGCCCATGGTTGATCAAAACGATTGTTAGCCGTCTCGTTCCTTCCGTAAAACGGCGAGACGGGCGTCGAGTTCAGCAAAATCGTCGTGTTTACCAGACTTGAAATATTGGTGGGTATCGAGGCTACTCGTTAGCAGAATTCCGGCAATGCTATCCAAAGTAACTGTGGGGTCATCGGGGTTGTAAATTACCACCTCAAGAGTTCCATTTAGCGCTTCGACGTGTCGGTCGTTCAAGGCTTGAATACCGTTGTGGCTGTCGTTACTCAGCAAATTGTAGATGGATCGGTACTCCTTACCCATTCCGGCCTTTTCGAAACGATCCTCAACTTTCAACGGTTTGAACCCTGCGAGCCTAAGCTCTTCCTTGGCCTGTTTGTATTCTGCGAGCTTCTCCTTAGCCCTGTCGTTGTCCGCAAAGCCCCCAAGATACTCGTTTTCCCCTTTGACACCTTCAGTCAGGAGTTTGATCCACTCCTTGTAAAACGAGGCTTTCATACCTTGGAGGTGTTGTTCGTTATTAAGGAGCGCCGCCAAGTCAACCCGCGCCTCTAGAAGAGAACGTAAGATCGCCCCCGTTCCGGCTGTTTTTTGGGCCTTCAACAGAATTGCTGCGCTCTCGGATTGTTCGAGAATTGTAGCGTACAAGCTCACGAGCGTCCGTTGGATTTCCTGTTGTGCGTCGAACTTCAAAGCCGGAACGAGTTCAAGCGCCTTGGCGTGTAGGTCCAAGATGTAGTTTAGCATGTTCAGCCCCTATGAATGCTCTCGACCAGCAATGCGAGATTGTAAAGGAAACTCAAGCAGTTTCGGCGCGCGCCAGCCCATCGACATATTTACGTTTGCTGCACAATTGATTTGTGGCTGGAGCATACTAGCTCTCGCCGCGAGGCTCCTGCCTCATCCCCAAAAACTCCCGCAGTGCGTCCCGGTTCACCAATCGGCGTTTTCCGATTTTGATGGACTTGATTTCCCCCTTCGCCTTCAGTTCGCGGACATACGAGACAGATAGCCCCGTCAACATCGCAGTTTCATGAGCGTTGTATGCCAGTTTGGTCGCAAGCGATGTCTCGGCCAGAACTTTGAGTGTGGTTTCTCGCATACTACCTCCTTCAGAAAGACTGAATGAAGTTGACGGCAAAACGACCACGAAGTCAAATGTGTATTCGACGCAAGTAATTGTTTTTGAAACACAATTTCTATTTGTTAATTTTCATGTTTTTTGGAGGGTAGCGAAATACCCTCCAATCTAGAGCTAGGTCACCCCGAACACCCCTGTCGGGGGGGCCACTATTGGGATTTTCCGCGACGCGCGTCATGCGCAGGTATGAACCGCTCCGGCCTTCACAAGCTCCGGCCACTTTGGCCCCAACGTTTCACGAGCTGAAATTGCTTGGCTAGCCCCGGGATCGGTGTTTTTCAGCATCTTAATTGCGAACCCTTGGTCGTGAGTGCCGGAGACGATAGTCGCGCCGGGGACGTAAGAAGTGGTTCCTTGATATGTTGCCATGTTGCCGTACGCGGTGGCAGTGCCGTAAGTCTGATAGTATCCCGGCATTTGGGATACGTGCACATTATTCGCGGCAGACGCCCCGGCGATCATGTATCGATCATATCCGGCCTTCAACGTTTCAATGGCCGCCTGTTTTTGCGCCACCTTCGCCGCCCCAATACCACCGCAGACCGGCGCAGCGGAAGTCTGCACGATTGCCGTGTCGGCGGACGTGCGAATTGTATTGCTTGCTGCGCACGCGCCGAGAAAGACGCATGGGAGCAAAGCCCCAAGTATTTTGATCATGTTTGGCCCCCTGCCAGAATTGGCGCGGGCAATACAGCAGTGGCGGAGTCACTGTACAATTAATGAATTGGAGCTATGGCGAACGAGCCTTGTTCATTTCTGGGCATCGGAGGTTAGGTTATCTCGAAAGCAGTTCGTGCAGCCGTTTCCACGCACGCGTATACCGTGCGCGGGGGGCACTTTCCGCGATGTCGTCTAAGACACTGCTCAGATCATGTGGCACGTTTCGGGGCTCAATCTCGATTATGCGATCAAGAACTTGGAGTACCTGCATTGGCCACCGTTTTGCCAGCGTTTCTCGCTCACTCTCGGCAGTTTGTCGGGCCTGTTTATAGAGAAACAGGTCCGGATATTCGACCGGCCTAAGAAAATCGTCCATCGCCTCGACTATCTCGGGGAACTTGTCGGGATCGTCTTCCGCAATTCGAAGCATCGTTTCTGTCGTGGCACTTGTTTGGAACTGAGCTTCCTGAGGCCAGACTTCACTAAAGAATCGTCTCCCGTAGGATTTCCACGAATCTTGCTCTATTATCTCTTTCAGGGTCCACAATGCCGCCTGTCTTCCAGCATCATCAAGTTCTTGGAGAGCTCTGCGGCATTGGGCGTTGGCAACGTATCGCTTGCTATACTTATTCCAGTAAGTGGCAATCATTAAGAACTTTGCAGCGTCTCGCCCCAGACGTTCTTCGACAAGCCAATCGGTCCGGCTTTCAAACAAACTTAGAAAATCACCTTTTAATGAGTTAAAGAGTTCGGTATTCTGTGGAACTCGGCCACCGAAGAGAATACCATTCCAAGCTGCTTCTGCACTTGGTGAACTAATCTTGAATATTGGAAGTACAGTGCGCTTTACCCATTTCGGGTCTATTTCGTAAAGCCACGCTAGACGCGAACCCAATAAGGTGGCGGCATGATCGGCACCCTCTCCGACCGCCTTAAGCGTTCGTTCAAGACGCAACGTTAATGTCTCCGGGAATTTCGACCCGCTTTTTAATTCGACTTGTGCCAGATTATCAAGCAGCGCTTCGACCAGTACTCCCACCGGTGCGTTGATGGCATGATCGATTGTCTTTCGCGATTTCTCTACGACGTGCCCTCCTACGGTTATCTCGCCCAGACCGCTTTCCGTCGCTTTGGCGCCGCTGGCGTCGAGTTCAGAAAATAGGCGGTCCCAAACATCAAGGAATAGAGGCGACATGGGAGCCACCCGCTTAGCCAGATGCGTTTTGACCCATGAGGCGATGTCATACCTTAAATCAAACTGGATGGAAGTCGGCAACTTAGAAACCCGGCGACTGCATAGTTCCAATAAACGGAGCGACGTATTCTCGGGCCAACCGTGCAGTAAGTCCCTCCAAAACGCTGTTGGAAATCTCCCGTGACGCTTCTCGAAACTAAGAGCAGCAATTGCACGGGCGGGTCTTTCGCTTACCAAGCCGGCAAATGGTGCGTACTCTACAAAATCCTCAAGGAACCTACCTGATCGCCTCTCGGCAGTTGGAATAATATCGGCCAAACTAAGGTCCAGTAGCTCATTGGCGTCCTCACGACGCTCAATACTTCCGCCGCGGCCGTCAAAGTCTCTGTCAGCATTTGTCTCCCAAGCTGGGTTCCAATTCGGTGAAGCGCGTTTTGCTTCTAGAACAGCCACCGCGTCCTCGGAAAGTCGGCAACCGTTTTGTTCAAGCCAACCCAACCGTTCGGCGATTAGAGATGTGTTTCTCGATTGAAAGTCTTCAGTGCTTTCGTGTTCGGATGGCTCGCGGCCTCTCCGGACGAGCTGTTCTATCTCAAATGCTTCGCTGGCGGAAAAGTCCCGCCAGCGATCACGAAGGAGATGGAGAAGCTCTCTCTGTAGGTGAATATTCCAAAAGGATTCGTTCCTCAGCGAAAGTACGCCGTCGGAGACCTCGGCCCCCGAAAAAAGCTCGCGCTTAGTCCAGGAGAATATTCTGAGTTTGTCGAATATATACTTTTCTTGTTCTGGCCACTGTTTGGCTTCTTTTTTTGCGTGGTCGGGATGCACAGCACACAATCTGTCAAACAGACTAACAGCCCAAGAGAACGTGCCTTCGATGCCCTCGTTGCGCACGAAGGGACGGCCCGGCCGTTCATCGGGATTAATCGCGGGCAAATGAAAGAACCGCGATCGGTCGCCCGTCTCGGCTAGTAGCCCGGACGCATGTTCAAGAGATGCGCGTACAATTCTGAAAACGTCTGGAAGTATTTCGTCTGGCGTTTCGATATCGGCGCCGTGTCGAGATGTGTATTGCACTTCCAATCGAACAAGATCGGTCACATCAGTTACGAATTCGGCATTGGGGGGTGTAGCGGTTCGCCGCGCATAACGGCTCAAGTTGAGCCTTGGCCAAACTACCCCCTCGAACAAACGGAGTATGGTAGGCGTCCACCCTTCACGGACCAAACGCCTCGTAAAACCAAACCAAGCATTATCATGAACATCTATACCAATGGATTTCTGGATTTCGGCTAGGAGGCTCCAAGATCTCAACGGCCCAGCTTCAAAATTCACGCCGTGCCCCTCAAGACGTCGATTGACGCCCGTCATTAATTCGGGGTGCAGTTGTCGTTGCCTTGTCGCCCACCATATGGCTGCGGGCTCGTGCGCTACTCGTTCAAACCAGTGCGAAAGAAATTGGAGCCTTCGCGGGAAAGGCGTGCTCTGTGGGAGGTTAAAGCCCGACAATCTCGTATACGCTGAGCCTCCACTATCCTCCGGCAAAGAACCAAGCAGGTCTATACCTTCTATTTGCGCTCGATTGTTGGAGGGGTCCGGGCGTGGCGGGTCGTGGTCCAGACCATATTCGACCAATGGATCAACTTGTTCCTTTTTATCGTCCCATCCTTCTTCTGATGGCTCACCATACCGTGCAAACTTATCGAAGACGCAAAGCCACTCGGCTGACGGGGCCGGATCGGTAGTAGCAAATGCTTTTGCCCCTTTCCGATTAGAAACCAAAGACGCGATTTGGCCTCGTTGAAAGGCCATGAGATCGCGAGGGCTTTTTTGAGCGAGTTTCAGAAGGTCAGTCGTCCATAAGCCGGGGTCATCTGATCGTGTAGCCCACAATTCCAAGGTGCCCCAGAGGTCGTCAAAGCTGTCAAATGGTATACCTTGTACCCCAAGATCGCGCCACTTCGCCCGGACGGTTCGCTCATCACCCCGATCAAAAGCATAGATTGTTCGCAACTTTGCGGACGTGCTTGCGTTGAGGCCCTCCAGTAAGTAGCGAATTGGAGGGTCACCCGCCGAATAGCCCAACAACACAACGACGCGTTGCTCCAAAAGCTTTCGGATGAAATTGGTTGCCCAGCCATCTGCCAAATACGCGCGACCGAAGTCGCTGGAACCAAGAATAAGTGCGCTTGATTTCCGTTGCCTATCCGCTGCCGATCTTAGACGCCCGTGAAGATAAACAATACCAGTAGGGGGCTGATCAACCATAATATCAGGCAACATTGGCGGGACCCAACGCGTCAAACCTTTTTGGGCCTGCTCGAACAACAGGTCGAAGTTGGTGGTAATTACAAATGGATTGCCATCAACGTCTTTCGATAGTCGCAACACCGTCTTATGCTTTGAAGCATCGATTGTTCGCTTTGACCGCAATAGTTGCGTTACTTCTTTCTCAACCTTTTCCGATGTGTATTCTCTTTGGATCATCCCAAACACTTGGTCCAAAGGCGGCGCCAATTCGGGATCATCCGCAGCAAGAGCAGCGCGCATTTGTGTCATTATTTTTGCGGAGGGATGGGCCCCGAGTTTTTGTATAGTCTTCTTTGTTAAATCGAAGAAGCTCGGCAAACCAGCGGGGATGGAAATTCCTGCGCCGCAAAAGAACACTACTTCCCCTTGTTCTTGTTGAATCAAAAGTTCATTTGGTATGTTGGGACCTTCGGCTGAAAAACGCAAAGATATGCTCCAAGGGTTGCTAATTGCACGGCACTAATTGTGTGATCATGCATAGAAACCTTGAGTCGGGATAGGCCTACAAGGGCCATTTGCGGGCCCGCTCGGGGTAACGCCCCTCAACGGATATCTGTGGTTGCTGACATGAATTTCAAATTGGCCTTGTACCAAGAGTGGCCCCACAAGTAGCGATCGCAATCGCGCAAGGAAAAGCCTTCTGGGGCCTGCCCCCGCACCCGTTTGCGGAATTGGTTGTAGCCGTCCCAGATTGAATCAAAATTCGTTCTGTTGGCGAGCTTGATACCGACTTCCTCACCAACCCGAAAATCATAGACTGTGAATTGTTCGGGGTAGAGAATGGTCAATATGGCTGTTGCCGTCGGCAAGCGAAAATCCCAATCCTGCATCAGAAAGCGCAATTGCTCCCTTTCATCGGGCGCCCGGAATAAACCCTCGGCTATCGCAGCAACAGCCCGCTCAAATGTTCCAGATTTTTTTATAAGACGATCGCGCTGGTGCGTTTTCTTTCGGTTAGCTTTCCATACAAGGATCGAGAAGAAACCAATTGGCTCGATGGCTCCGCTATTGCGAAAATTAGGTCCAACGACTTCGAGAAGATAACGCTCTAGATCATAGTATTGGCGGTAGTCGATACTCGCTGTGATCACTAATATGCCTTATCGGTTCGCATTGTTGGTGTCTCTGATTTGATTCAAGCATTCAAATCCACAGTTTTGCAATTTTTTTATGTAGCGAGATAAGGAGCTAATCTAGAACTAGCACCCGTCATAACCCCCTACCGGGGGGGTAAATACAATCGCCACAATATATCAAAGGGTGACTGACCAAACTTTGACACCGTGTTGTTCAAACTGCTCAAGCCGCTCGGTTCGTTCGAACTTTGGAACCATGAAGAAAACGTACCGGTTCAACTCGCCGCGTAGCGCTAACTTCGCTAGATCTTTCTGTAGTTTTCGATTGCTGTTGACGCTGACGGCTGCGAATATCTCTGCCCCCACCAAGTCGGGTTCGATACTCATTATATCGAGGTCTTGCGACGCGTGCGCGCCGGGTGCTAGCGCGTAACCGCCTGCTTCTGGATGAAGTGCGAGTAATTGTTTTGCAGCCAGCAATGCAGTCGCGAATGTCCAAGTTTGATTGATCTGCTCAACTATATTCAATGGACGATCGTCAAGCGGATGGAACCCCACCGGACCGAATTTCATCTGTTTGAACAATTCGAGCGGTTCGCCTGAGAAGGAAGCAATCCAGTTGTGCGCACGCGCCGCCGAAGCACGAACTTCGTCCAACAAAAGATCGGCCTCTGTGGTGGAACGTATGATAATGAGGGAACTGCGTGAGACTGTCTTCATAGACCGCCGCTTGTACGATGGGTTGTTGGCATAGCTCGAGGGAGCACGTCGATATTCAGCAGGTTACCTTCCGTAGGATGGGGCCTATTCAAAAGGGTATCTCGTCGTCGTCCTGTAATGGTCGGGAGAACGCGCCGTCCTTTTTGGTGCTCGGTGGTGCGGGGGCAGGCAAAGCTTTGGGAACGGGTGGTGCTCCTAGCCGCGCGTTCTCCGCGTCTTCTGCTTCCTTGTCCTGCCCGATAAGGCTAGCGATGGTGGTAATCGCCTCCGGGGCGTCGGCTAAGAAGCTCGCCCCCGTTGTAATGCCAACGCTTATGAACGCGATAATTGCCATCGTCTTCGCGAAGCTTACACGAGGTTCATTAATCTCAGCCGCGAGCGCATTCAGCTTGTCGATTAAGGAGCGTCGTCGCGCGTCGGGCATGTCAGCGTTCTCTATAACATCCCTCAACTTTCGCATTTGTAACTCTATGCGCCCCCTCGTGCGCGCGGAGAGGCGTACAGAACCGGCCTGATTGGGCGTGCGCCTCAACCGTATACGCGTTGATGCTGCGCTGGCGTCGAGCATGAACCGATTTAGGCCTTCCGATGGGTCACTCAAATGAGAAGGATACTCTACACCTTGGATGCCGAGTTCGGTCGCTGCTGTCGCTACCAAGGTCATGTATTGGGAGCGTATTAATGCATCGAAGGAGGCGGGCGTTTCGTGTGAGATAACGCTGTTCATGTTGCGTCTGCACGTTGCTTCGATAATGACAAACTTCAGTTCCGGTTCTTCGGGAAGATTGTGGTAATCCTCTTCCGTCATCAGATCAAATTCCATGCACGTCCCTCCTACTATGTTCGCAATATAATGGTGACTAATCGATTGCGCCATCTAACGCGAAGGCTGTCCCCAAGCGCGTTTGCTTTTGCAGCTTCGCGCCTTCGTGTGGTCTCGTTTGGGTATACTCCAGCGAGGCGGTGCGATGAGACGGTTTTTATGTCTCAATAGGGTTGACTACAATATTGCAAGACACTAATCACTAAGGGTCTAGAGCCAAATGAGACAGGAGACCCACTTCTATGCCTACCTATGGATATGCCCGCGTCAGTACCACCGAACAGGATTTGACTATTCAGCGCGAAGCTCTTCGTAATGCTGGCTGCGAGATCATACGCGAAGAGAAGCGCTCAGGAACAACGCGAGAGGGTAGGCAAGAGCTGGATACTCTCCTCGCTTTCCTTCGTCCCGGAGATACTCTGATCGTCACGCGTGTTGATCGTCTGGCGAGGAGCATCGGCGACCTCCAAGACATCGTACGCGCGTTGAAGGCCAAGGGCGTAGCTGTCAAAGCAACTGAGCAACCCATCGACACGAGCACGGCGGCCGGAAAGGCCTTCCTCGACATGCTCGGCGTGTTTGCGGAATTCGAAACGAATCTCCGAAAAGAACGACAAATGGAGGGGATCGCAAAGGCCAAAGAGGCAGGAGTTTACAAGGGCCGAAAGCCGTCCATCGATCCTATGACGGTCAAAGCTCTTCTTGGGGAGGGGCTCGGGGCCACCGATATTGCGAAGAGGCTCGGTATAGGGCGCGCCAGCGTATACAGGGTCATAGGCAGCGAGGGGATTGAATGACGGGCGAACCTCATCAGGGTCACCCCATTTCCGCATCACGCCACGAAGATGCTTGTGCACTAGCAAATCACAGTTTTCCGACGTTCCGCTCTAAAGCGGTCGCTGGCGCGGAACTTGAACCTAATCCACGCCAGCATTTCTGCTTGAAAACTCACTGAGCCACCAAACTTGGAACCTGCACCGCCTTCGTGACCGGCGGCGGGTTCCATTTGCCAATGAGCACCTCGGATTTCGGAGCGTACATGCGCATCAACAAATTAAATGGCGTCTTGGGCGCAGGAAGCCAGTTGGCTTCCTTGTCCTTCCCCGGGCTCTCATTCTGGATATAAAGATCAAGGGAGCCATCTGCATTGTATTCGAACGGCATCCAGCTGCTGACCGCAAAGCGGTTCAGGCTGTTTCCAACCTGAAATCCCTCTGTATCGTAAAGGGTAATTGACCAGAAAGCGCTCACCGGAGGCATGGCGTTTTTTTCAAAAGTTAAGGTGTATTTGTTTGCGCCATCAAGCGGCTTCCCGGATTCATCGGCGAGATTCATCGGGTAAATGGCGTCCTCGGGCACATTCGCTCCAAGTCCCTGCTGAGCAAGAATAGCTCGCTTCAAATAATAGGTGCCGTATACACCCACAGTATCGGTGTTCATCGCCCAGCCGTTCGCCACCCGAGCCAGCGTCGGCAGCTTCCATATCATCAGCCTCTGGGCATCTTGCGGTGCACTCTCCAGCGCCTTCTGAACGGCCGGATCGAGCTTGCTCATGTCAAAGCTTTTGCCTGGCTCAATTCCGATCTTCTTCATCTGTGCGAGGATGGGTTCGTCGGTAATGTGCGGAGGCTCAACCTTGAGCAATTCGGCCGCGTAGGTGAAGTATTTATCGGCTGCCATGGTGTCAACTTGGGTCTTTGGCGGGGTCTTCATATCGATGTTCGGGTCGATTTTAACCTCGACAGGCTTAGGGGTCTTCCCCCACTCCGAGAGCAACGTGACCTTATACCCGTCTTGAATTTTATGAACCGCATCGTAGTCCGGCGGGCCGTCGGTCTTGGTGCGGCCGATTACCCAGACATGTGGCGTTGGCGCATCAATGCGCTGAGTGCCTTCCGGAAGCTTGAACTCGTCGATAAACTTGTCCCGCAAATCCGGCCTCCAGCCCGGCGGCGTCACCAGAAAATTGCCCGCTTGCGTACCCGTCGTTCGCCAACCCGGCGATGCAAACGCATCAGTCCACATGTCCAGCATCGGCAGAAGATAATAACGTCCATCGGTATCCGGGGCAGTGATGACGACAGGCTCCTTCGTCATGTCGAGCCATGCAATGGAATACAGGGTATCAAAGTTGGAGCGGACAACACCCTTGAAATCCGCTGGCGGGTAGGCGGGAACGTTGGTGAACATGTTCATCGGGCCTTTGCCAAACACCTTGCCCGGTTCGACATTGGTGAATGTCGTTCGGGAAATGTCCATCGACAAGAGCGGATAGAAATAAATATAGGCGTCCACTGCAATCGCGTGTGCCTCCTCCTCGGTGATTGCTGGCTGTGAGCTTTGAGCTATCGCCCCTTGCGTTAGTGTTGGGCCTAAAAGAAGACCCAAGCATAGTGCAGTCGCCATCCTGTTCATGTCGTCCTCCTGTTTGCGACCCAGATTGCTTTTGGCGTCATCGGCGCAGTCGTCGCTGGCTCCTTGTCGGTGGCAGGGCGGATACGGCTCGTAACCGCCTAAAACAAAAAATCGGCAATTAACGTCACGTTCGACCTAGCGGTCGTATTCATAAATCGTGCAACGGACTTCCATTGAAGGAATCCATCGAGGGTCAGTCTGGCTTCTAAGAATATCAGCAAAGCAACGCAATAATGTGTCACAGAGCGCGGTGCTACCGAACAAGATTGATCAGTCAGCGAAAACACAAGTACGTTACTGTAACAAACGCCCCTTGTGAGCAGAACATACCTTTGGTCGTGCTGGCAACCGAGCAGCCGATTGATACCTCGACCGCAGCAGGGAAAGCCTTCCTCGATATGCTCGGCGTGTTCGCGGAGTTCGAGACCAATTTGCGCCGCGAGCGCCAAATGGAGGGCATCCAGAAAGCAAAGGTCAAAGGCGTCTATCAGGGGCGCAAGACTTCGATTGACGTTGATCAGGTCGGGGCTTTGCGGGACAGCGGTAAAGGCGCGACAGAGATAGCGCGCGTGTTGAAAATCGGCAGGGCGAGCGTTTATCGGGTGCTTACAGACATTGCTTGAATGAAGTTTTTAGAGGCAAAGAAAAACGCGCCGTGGAGGCGCGTTTTGTATTTTTGGGCGGTGTGCTATCGGAATTTTCGAGAAACGCGCTGCGTGACCGCCTATGGCCGTTTTCAAGTGTGTTTTAGGACGTTTCCTCGATCCACGTTACGTCAATCAGTTTTGGCGTGGCTTCGAGCACGGGCGCAGCCATTTGGGCAAGAGCGACCAGCGCGGCGGCGTGTGAGCCGGGACCGTCTGTTTTCAAGTCAACCAGTGCCATTGTCACTGGCTTGCCGAAAGCACGGTTCAAGATTTCTTGCGCGGCAGCGAAGCGGAGCTTCGGGTCGTCACACCGCAAGGTTTCATGCACGACTTGCACCGCCTCTTCGGCGAGGTTGTCGAGCACCTTTTTAACCTCTTTCGGGAGCGCCGGAGGGCGTCCTTTCGGGTTGATTGAGCGTTGGCCGGGGAGCAAGCGCCCCCGTTCGTCGCGTTTTGGCTGTTCGGTATGTTCCATGCTGTTCCTCTTAAAGTCTACTAGTTTGGTCATGTTTAGCAAGCGTTATGACATTTCGGACATAACGTGGTACTTGCGAACAAAGGAGGCGGCGATTTCTTCGGGTGGGTGTCCGGCGCGGGCGCAATTTTTGAGCACCCGGTCCCAGATTTGCTTTTGTCCGGCGTTGATAATCCCGGCGTCGTGGGCGTGTTCGATCAGTTTGTCAGGTGTCAGCATGTCAGGCTTTGTCAGCATGTCTTGCGCAAGAGACGCTGTTTCAAGTTCATAGCGCCAGTATAGTTTCGTGCGAGGACGCCCACGCGGGCGACCAGTTGCTTTTGTCATTTGGTCTCTCCTGTGTTGTCGGCGCGCGGGCCGGTTTCGGCTGACGAAGGCTGGTGGCTATTTGTGTCGGGTGAGTTTTTGATTTTGAAATACGACAGTGGTCCGAGCGCCCGCTCCAATTCGGCGTGGGGGTCGCGAACGCGCCGTGGGTCATACCGGCCTGTCGCGAGCCTCTGTCCCGCACCTTCGAGCCTGTATTCGACTTCGAAGGTTGGCGTGTTTCCCCTATAGATACTACTAATAGAGGAAACACGCTTTCCTCCCCGCCGATATGCATCGCGCGCGGCCCCTAGGGCATTGAATAATCCGGGGAAAGCCCTGAACGTGTGATATGCGTTGTCCAAGTCCCAACCGGTTCGCGCGAAATTCAAATCCAGCTTGGTCGGCACGATATCGTCAAAAGCGATAGCCTCGCCCACCGGCACATTGGGGATTGGCGTCGATGTCAGAACCAAAATCGTGACAGGCTTTACAGCATCACGCCGGACACCGCGCGCGCGCCCGATCGCCTGCACAAGCTCGCCTTCCGTGATCTGAAAACGTACACGCTCCGAAACAGGGTCCAAGTGGATTTCTACGTCCGTCGCGTCTTCATATTTCAGTTGCCCATCGGCACCCCGCATAAGCCGGGTCCCCCAGCCCTTGCCCATGCTCGCTGCCGTGACGGCTTCCGGTTGATCGTAAAACAAAGCCCCGGCAATCCGCGTTACATCCCTCGCGTCCGGCAAATTCCGCCCCACGACTACCAGCATGTCAACGTTTTCAAGCTTGTTCTGTCCACGGAGCTTGCCGAAATAAAGCGGGTCCGCGATGCCTTCGGGCAAAACTCCCTGCGCAAACTCGGGGCTGTCTGTCACTCCTTTGTACGAAACAAACCCGACACTCCCGACTTGCGTCAAAGTCGCCGCGATCTGCACAAGCTTCTCGCGCCGCGCCTTCCGCCGGGAGTTGTCCTTTCCGGGCTCGTCAACCAGCGCCGTCTTGCCGTTCTTGCGGTCCACCGCCTGAACAATCCGCATATTCGGCGTCTCAAAGTGGAGCACCTTCAATTGGCTGAGGTGCGGCAAGGCGAGGCCGAGCATTTTCATGTCGCCGGTCGCGTCGAGCGCGTAAACCGGCTTATCCTCGACACGCAAGCGCTTCCTGAGCCCCGCCGAGAAAACCCAATCCTCGCCGCCGTTTTGGTTTGATACCGGATAGAGTGCAAAGCCGTTCAGCTTCTCCCGCGCGCCTTCCTTGATCCGGAGTTGTGCGCCGAGCGATTTCCAGATTTTCGCCTTCTTCTTGGCGTCGCCGAACGTTGCCCTTACTCCCGCCAAGCGGGCTTTGATTTCATCCGGCGTTCCGCCCTGCTCGATTTCCCGTTCGAGCTGGATTGTCACGCCGCGATAGCGGTCATATTCGATCCCCATTGCCCGCTTGCAAAGCTCCGGCGTCAGACCGGCACGGCGCAACGATGGCAGCGTAGGAACGAATGTGCCGCATTCCGTGGCTTTCCAAAGCTTTTCCTGGGCCTCGTTCAAAGCCTGTCGATCCTCGCCGAGCCTGAAAGCGCCGGGAAACCATTCCCGCTCCCAAATGGTCGGGAACTCGATGTTATAATCCGGCTTGAACCTTTCCACCCTGACACGGGCGAAATCTTCAAGCCCTGTCACGAATTCCTCATCGATAAACGCAAGATCGCAGCTTCCGCCTTGGGGGAGTGTCAGGTATGAGTGCGGGAGGATGACAAGTCCTGGCCCCTTGTCAGCGGTCTGTGCGAGCCAACCGCAATCTTCCCGGAACGGGCATTTCTTGCAGACCATGTCCACGACACTCGCGCCGAGTTCATGCACAAGGTCTACCTGTCCGTGCATGTCAGGATGACAGAGCGGATCGCCGAAATTCGTGTCCCGCTGTCCGCGATAGACGCGAGGATTTGCTTCCGGGATGAGCCGCCTTGCGCGGGCGAGAAGTTCGCCGGAGAGGGCGTGATCGGGCACGAAAAAGTACACGCGGTTTTCGGGATTGTTTTCGAGATAACGCCCGATAAACACAAGCGCCGCCTCCGTCTTGCCGCTGCCCGGGGGCACAAGCAAAGCGCGCTGTTCGGGTGCGGGAATGTGCCGCATTTTGAATTTTGGCTGCGGTACGAGTTCAGCCATTGGGATTGGCAGCGTCATTACAGAAACCTTTCAAAGTCGGCAAAAGCCGCCGCAAAGACCGCCTGTGCATTTTCGAAGGGCATAAGAATGGGGAGCGGGCTGACTTCCATAATCTGTGCGTTTTCGCGGCGGATTGCGCCGTCGATGCTGCTATCGAGCGACCGATCGGATATCGCCTGTTTCACGTAGTCGAGGGTGTGGTGTCCGCCACGGGGAGCGACCAGCACTGCTTCACGGATTTGGGTTTTGAGGTTGCCCCGCATCTGTTCATATTTCGCCGGATGCGTTGTGCGGATTGCGAGCATAATCGCGTCACGGATAGGGGCGTGATACCCGTAGCCGTTTTCACCGTCGCCAGCCTTTGACAAGATTTCCGCGACATCCTTTCCCGGCACCACGTCGCCGAGGTTTTCACCGCGAGCATGCAAATCCGCTTTGATCTGTTCAACGTCGATATGCGGAACTTTGACCTCATCGTTGCTACCTTCCAGCCTGCCCCACCGCTGGGCTACTGGATCGGGAGCACCGATGAGCTGGGGATCAGCGATGTAGTGGAGCTGAATGCTGTCAAAGACCTTCATGTCAGCGGGGAAGCCCCGCATCCGGCACCAAGCCTTCATTTCGTCATCGTGCATGGGGCGTGACAACCAAACCCAAAGATGAACCTTGACCATATCGGGGTCTTTCAAACCAGCCGAGCTTGAGAGCTGCCAAGCGATTTTCGTGTCTTGGAATTCAGCTGGGAAGTGTTCCCTGACAAGCGCCGCAATGGCTTTTTCCGGCTCGCGGGCAACGTTATATCCGGGCATAGAGAAGTCATCGATATCGATCATCGCCCAACGCCGGGGCGCGGGGTCGAAGCACATTTCTTTCCGGCGCAGGACGAAACCCTGTTCGTTCTGAGCAATACGGGCAACAGCGGACGGTTCGCCCCGAATAACGGTTTTCGTGCTGCTTTGCGACGCAACTTTGACCACGCGTTCGAGGTCATCAAGCGAGTTGATTTCATGCTGTTCAAAAGACCAGCGAAAGCCAAATTTGGCATCGTCTTTTTCCCAAGCCCCATCGACAAAACGGTAGATTTTGCGCTGCCGCTTGCCGTCACGTTCTGTCAAGATTGTCAGCTTGTCAGCAACATTGCTGACAGGGGCGTCAAGCTTGATTTCGGTCCTATTTGTGATATTATTCCTATCAATCATTGGACTTCGCCTTACTGCTCCTGAACGTTGATCATTGGTGAGTTGAGATTGATTGCCCCCGGTTCATTTGGGGGGCATTTTCTTTTTTAGTCGTCGTCGCGACGGCCAAAGCGAATATGGTCCGGCAGATCGTTGCCGTACCACCACCCCTCCGGCTTGGGGTTGAGGTAATCTTCGGCGGTGGCGGCCTCCTGCCATTCGACGACCCCCAAATCCTTGCGGTTGTGGTACAGGTCGAGTAAGACGTGCGCCGCATAGTTCAGGTCCCGTTCCATGCGGGCTTGAAGAGAAGCCAGCGCATATTTCATGAGCTGATCGCTTGTAATGCACTCCGGGTCCCACCCTTCCGGCAAGCCTTGCTGCCGCACAAGCCCCGTGGGGTAGTCGTGCAGGTAGTCGATGTGTTCGGCTTTGAACACCTTCCCGGCGGCGATGTTTTCTGCCGCCCAAGCCGCCTTACGCTTTTGTGCGGGTGTCACGTCGATATACTTAACCATTACTTCACTCCTGTTCAAAGATTTCTTCTGCTAATGCTTGATATACTACGGCGAGAATACTTGCGACCGCGCCGTCTACTGGGGGTTGGCTGGGTCGATTGCGTTTGGATCAGTCTGCGGCTGTTCGAACAGCGCGCCGACGCGCTGGGGAAGGTTCGAGCTGCCGAGATTGGCGGCACCGCCCTGCATCCTGTCAGCCGTATTTTTAAAGAGGTCCAAAATGCTCATAATGCTTATTTTCCTTTAGTCAGTTTGGCCGAGGACGAAGTTGGCAACGGCGAGGGCGAGCGGCGCGAGACCCAGAATGATCAGTGCGGTTTGCATTGCTTTTTTGCTCCTAAGAATGCGTTGAGTTGAGGGGAGTGTTATTATGCGTCCGGGCCTGCCGTAGCCGGGAGGTTTGCGCGCCAATGCATAAGCTTCTCTTCCGGCCAAGCTGAAGAGCGAGGTCCAATCTTCACCGGAGCTGGGAATTTGCCGCTCTTTACAAGCCGCCAAAGCGTTGGCTCTGTCAGACCAGAAAACGCGAGCACGTCGCGGACGCGGAGCAAGCGGGGGAGGGTGTCAATATTTGCCATGTTTGAGTGTCCTTTGAGTTGTCGGGTAGGAGGTTTTTCGCCCCTCCAATGACAATCAATTTACCTCACCCACTGTCGAAAAATCTACATTTTGTGCTTTTTAACCAAACGAGATACGAAATGTAGTATCTCGTTAAAATTCAAAGACTTACGGGAAGGGGGTCGAAAGCTTTTATCTCGCATACTAGACAAAAGGAAAATAATTCTTTGTGTTTTCAATTGGTTAAGCGAAAATCGCTCGTTACCGCCCTACTTCACAGCCTAAATTATTCGGCGTGGGTGGCGCTCCGAATGTTGGTGCTTTTGTTGGTATCTGTCAGGTCTTATGCTAATAATATTAAGGAAAAACAATATGTTAGTCCGATAATGCGGCTCCGGTAGGGGCACCACTAGCAGGGCAAAACCCCATATTTCTCGTTGTTCGCGGAAGTTCAGTAGTCGTTGACGCGTGGCGTGCAGTTGGTGAACACCTTGGCGCCAAAGTCGCTTGGCCGATCACAGAATACCAGCGGGCTAACGTTGCCAGATGAAGTGCAGCCGGGCAAAATCGTCAACAGGGCTGCCAAAAGCATCGCAATACGTGTCATGTGTTCAACCCTTTCAGACAGGATTCGCAACGGCTGAGGTCGTCAGTATTTGTGACCGAGCCGCGGGGTGCAGTGGGTGGTGACTGTGGATTTGAAGGAGCCGGGGGTGTCGCAGAACACCAGCGGACTGACGTTGCCTGAAGAAGCACAGCCAGTGAAAATCATCAAAACCGTTGCCATAAGCAGCGCGATACGCATCATGTATTCGCCCTCCGGTTCAGCGATGACGCCGGGTCGTCAATGACGATAGACGCAGGATAGCCTATCACACCGCGACGCTTCGGCGAAATTTTCAGAAAAACCTGCTGGAGATACTCCTACTTTCGCCGTGTCAGATCGCGCAGGCGTTCGCGGACGAGACGGGCGAAATTCTGTGTCCGGCGATAGAGATGCAGCTGCGATGCGGCTTGCCGCGTGGCGCGGTCCGCGGTCGGCGTCAAACCGATCACCAATGTTCCGATGGACTCGCGCTCCTGAAAGAGACGCGAGGCGACCGGGTGGTCCGGCACGGCGCAGGAGTCGGTGCGCTCGATGTTCGGATCATCACGATGGTTCTTGAGCATCTCGATCATCAGAAGAACGCCGGGCGAGTAGGCGGCAAGGCTCTCGTCGTAAGCAGTCTTCCAGGTCCATGCCTCGCCGGCTTCAACGAAGACGACCAGCACGGCGATCACCTTGCCGTCGAGTTCGAGCGTGTGGATGCGTGCCAGATCACGGGCGGCAAGGTTGTTGACCGCCTCGCGGGCAAAGGCAGCGCGGAAGCGGTCGACAGCCATCGCCGAGCCACGCTGGCCCTTCCAGCCGCTGGCTTCGAGGGCAAGGAAATCCTCGAGCCGCAGGCGGATATCCTCTTCGCTGCGGCTAACGGTGTAGGTCAGCTTGCCTTTGTCGGAAAGGCGGCGCCAAAGCCGGCGATATTCCTTGGCGTGGCGCGTGCCGATCGCCTCGCGCAAATATTCTTCGCCTTCCTTCGTGGTATCGAGAAAGGGCCGTTCAACCTGGTTGACTGTCACCAGCGGAAGATTGCGGTCAATGGCGACAGAGCGGATCAGCTGCGCCACCGAGCGGTTCAGCCGCATGTCCGGCAGGACCAGTATTTCCGGAAGTTTGAGATGCTTGCGCGCCAGCATGTCGAAGAGATCGTTGAGCACGCCCACAGGATCGTCCCTGTCGATGAGCGGCGTTCCCTGTGGCCCGAACGGCGTCGCCCAGGCACGGATAATGGAAGCAGATACGGTGAAGCCTGGCCGCTCGATCGTATAGGGCATGAGGAAGCGCAGACGGCTTTTCACGTCATTCTCGTCACGCATGACCATGAAGCGGACTTGCCGGTCGTCGAGGCGCGGCATGGCCGGCGCTAGGAAGCGTGGATTGAAGAAGATATTCGGCTCGATCGTCCGGTAGGTCAGATATTCGAGTTCCTGCAGCAGTTCGAAGCCGGCGGACGCGGAGTAGACCGACAGCTTGCGCGGGACGCCGCGATTGCCAAGCGACTCCTCGATCTGCTTGGCCGCATCGGGTGAAGGGTCGAATCCCGAAAGCTGCGCAATGATCTGCGCGGAAGGGCCTCCGGCCAGTTCTTCGAGAAGCGGTATGGCTGCCATCAGATTTCTTCCTTGACAGGTCTTGCATTCGTCCTGCCGGCAAACACAAACATGGTGATGTTCAGACGATTGTATACAGTCAGCGCCAGTGTCACCGCCTCAAACACCATCGAGAATGCCGTGGCGCACGCGGCGCCAGCGAGGCCATAGACTGGTATCAGTACAATGCTGAGGCAGATATTAACAATCAGTGTGACGGCATAGACCATAGCGCAGATTTTTTGCTTTCCGGCCATGTTGAGGAGGCTCTCCGCCGGGCCAACAGAGGCGCGGGCAACGACGCCGACCACCAGAACGAACAGCAATGGATAGCCATCGGTGAACTGGGCGCCGAAGAGGTAGAGCAAGGGTTTGCCCAGCAGCAGGAGGACGATTGCCATCATCAGCGATGGCCAGAAAGTCCAGCGCGCCGTATCGCGGGCAAATTGGCTCAGTTGGGCGTGGTCATGGGTGTGCATCAGTTCGGAATAACGCTGGGCCGCCCCGGCTTTCACCGAGAAATAGACGAAATGCACGAGTGCAAGCAGTTTGACCGTGGCGAAATAGGTCGCGACCTTGTCAGGCTCCATGTAGCGCCCGACCATCAGGACATCGGCATTGGTGAGCAGGAAGAAAAACCCCTCGACCAGAAAGATCGGCAGCGAGACTGCAAACCACTCGCCGAAGCGAATTGTTTTCGTGCCCGGTACCACGACCGCCTGGAATCGGTGGTTGACCACAAGCAGTTGAAATAGCGTTGTCGTGTAGGTGGCAATGATCGCCGAGGTTACCGCTGCCGTAGCGGTTGGAGCAAAGCCGGCTGCATGGGCGATGCTCATCACCACAAGGGTGAGGACCGGACGGATGATATAGGTGGGCGTCAGGGCGACAAGTACCCAGGAGCGCGACCTTGCCGTTCCATCGAGCGTGTCGCCAAGCGCGATCATCGGCAGGCAGATGAAACCGATCAGGAAAGGTACGACGTAATAGGATTCGATCGCTTCCCTGAAAAAGTAGACACCGCCGGCACCGATCAGGGCGATGCAGGTCGTCAGACCCAGTGCGAAGGCCTTGCTGGTAAACAGGATGCCGCGCAAGTGATCGAGTTGCTGACGTTCAAGATATTCCGGCACAAACCGGATGACAGTCGTCTGGAAGCCGAGACAGGAGAGATTGCCAAGAATAACGACCGTTACCCATACGAGGACAAAGATGCCGTATTCGAACTGCCCCATCCAGCGTGCAAAGATGACCTGGGAGACAAGGGCAATCGCGGCGCTGATGATGCGCACGAGAAATGCGATCAGTGAGACCCGCTGCGCGACGGCATGTTCCGTTGACCCGTCAAGCATCTGATCCAGGCGCAGGAGCCATGGATTAAGCTGCCGTGACAGTCTTTCCGGCAAAAACCGGTCTGCAGTTCTTACCGCAGAAATTCGCAAGGGCAGCTCCACTCGTTTCCAATACCAGACCCTATAATCCGTAAACCTTTAGAAACGGTTCGAAAAGTCAACGGGTTCTGCTTTGGAAACAATGCAAAAGGCCGCGTCTGGGACGCGGCCTTTTTTGTTTTATTATCAGACGAAGGCACCGTGGCAATGCTTGTATTTCTTGCCGGAGCCGCAGGGGCAGGCTTCGTTGCGGCCAATCTTGCCCCAGGTCTGCGGATTGTTGGGATCGCGGTCTGCCGGGTCAACGACGCGCAGATCCTCCTGCACCGCAAGAACGCTGCCTTCGCCGAAATCGTCTTCGCCGGTAAAGCCATCGATATGATGGCCTTCCATCACCGGCAAGGCCGGTTCCGGAGCACTTGCGGCCTCACGTACGATCTCGACACGCATCAGCTGTGTCGTCACGTTCTGGCGCAGGTTGACCAGCATCGTCTGGAAGAGCTCGAAACCTTCGGTCTTGTACTCGTTCAGCGGATCGCGCTGAGCGTAGCCACGGAAACCGACGACGGAACGCAAATGGTCCAGATTGACCAGATGTTCGCGCCACAGCGCATCCAGGGTCTGAAGAATGACCGACTTCTCGACATAGGCCATGATCTCCGGACCGAAGCGCTCGGCACGATCAGCGGCCGCTTTCTCTACGGTCTCCATCAGGCGTTCCCTGATATCATCCGGGGTTATGCCGTCTTCGAGCGCCCATTCGGTGATCGGAAGATCGAGGTTGAGAATGTTACGCACATCCTCGTCGAGCTGCTTGATATTCCACTGCTCGGCATAAGCGCCTTGAGGTGTATGCCGCGAGATCAGGTCGTCGACCACATCTTCGCGCATTTCCTTGGTGGTTTCGCTGAGATCCGTGCCGTCCATCAGCTCGATGCGCTGTTCGAAGATCACCTTGCGCTGATCGTTCATGACGTCGTCATACTTCAGAAGGTTCTTGCGGATATCGAAGTTTCGAGCCTCAACCTTCTTCTGTGCCTTCTCCAGCGCCTTGTTGATCCAGGGATGGACGATGGCCTCGTCTTCCTTGAGACCCAGCTTCTGCAGCATGCCGTCCATGCGCTCGGATCCGAAAATGCGCATCAGGTCGTCCTGGAGCGACAGGAAGAATTTCGACCGGCCTGGGTCACCCTGACGGCCCGAACGGCCACGCAGCTGGTTATCGATGCGGCGGCTTTCATGGCGTTCCGTAGCAAGAACGTAGAGACCGCCGGCGGCAAGCGCCTTCTCCTTCAAGCGGGCAATGTCCTCGCGAATGGAGGCTTCCTTGGCCTTGCGCTCTTCACCATGCGGCATGTCGTCGAGTTCGCGCGCGATACGCATTTCCACATTGCCGCCGAGCTGAATATCGGTACCGCGGCCGGCCATGTTCGTGGCGATGGTGATTGCGCCCGGAACACCGGCCTGGGCAACGATGTAGGCTTCCTGCTCGTGGTAGCGCGCGTTAAGCACCTGGAAGTCCTTGAAGCCTTCCTTGCGCAGACGTTCGGCGAGCTGTTCGGACTTTTCGATCGACGTGGTGCCGACGAGAATAGGCTGACCCTTGGCGGTTGCCTCGCGGATATCGCGAACAATGGCCTTGTATTTTTCCTCGACGGTCCGGTAGACCTCGTCATCCTCATCGGTACGCATGACAGGATTGTTGGTCGGAATTTCCGTGACTTCGAGGCCGTAAATATTGCCGAATTCTTCCGCTTCGGTCGAAGCCGTGCCGGTCATGCCGGCCAGCTTCTTGTACATGCGGAAGTAGTTCTGGAAGGTGATCGAGGCCAGCGTCTGGTTTTCCGGCTGGATCGTCACATGTTCCTTGGCTTCAAGCGCCTGATGCAGGCCTTCGGAGAAGCGGCGGCCCGGCATCATGCGGCCCGTGAACTCATCGATGATGACGATCTCGTCATTGCGGACGATGTAGTCCTTGTCCTTCTGGAAGAGCTTGTGAGCACGCAGCGCGTTGTTGACGTGGTGCACGACAGCAACGTTCTCGATATCGTAAAGGCCTTCGCCCTTGAGATGCCCAGCCTCTTTCAGGAGGTTCTCGAGCTTCTCGGTGCCTTCCTCGGTGAAGATCGCGGTCTTCTGCTTTTCGTCGATTTCGTAATCTTCCGGCTTCAAGGGCAGGATGAACGTATCGATGAGGTTGTAGAAGTCCGAGCGATCATCGAGCGGACCGGAAATGATCAGTGGTGTACGGGCCTCGTCGACCAGAATCGAATCCACTTCGTCGACGATCGCGTAATTATGCGGCCGCTGCACCATTTGCGCGCGTTCATACTTCATATTATCGCGCAGATAATCGAAGCCGAGCTCGTTGTTGGTGGCATAGGTGATGTCGGAATTGTAGGCGGCGGCGCGCTCTTCGTCGTCGAGACCGTGCACGATGATGCCATAGGTAAGGCCCAAGAAATTATAGATCTGGCCCATCCAGTGCGCATCGCGGGTGGCGAGGTAGTCGTTCACGGTGACGACATGCACGCCCTTGCCTTCGAGCGCATTGAGGTAGACGGGCAGGGTCGCGACAAGCGTCTTGCCTTCACCGGTACGCATTTCCGAAATGCCGCCATTGTGCAGGACCATGCCGCCGATCAGCTGTACGTCGAAGGGACGCATGCCGAGGACACGCTTGGCCGCTTCGCGCACCACAGCAAAAGCCGGAACGAGCAGATCGTCGAGCTTCGTCCCATTAGCGAGGCTGGCGCGGAATTCCGCGGTCTTCGCTTTCAGCTGCTCATCGGTAAGTGACGAAATTTCCGCTTCAAGCGCATTGATCTCCTCAACGCGGGGTTTGAAGCTCCTGACACGGCGCTCATTTGAAGAGCCGAAAATCTTGCGGGCGAGGCCGCCGAAACTGACCATCCCTGGTCCTCTCTAATTCGTTCTGCCAGGTGGACCCGGCATTTGAGACGCCCGACACCCGGCATTGAAATGCCTGATAGAGTAGGGACATCAAGCCAAATGTAGCGCATAACCCCAAAACCGGAAGCGGGATCATGCACCATTCAAAAGTGCTGCTGCGGCCATTGTGGGTCCAAAAGGACGCACGGCGCAGTAGTCGTATCTGTTGCCAAGCTATCTGGACGCAAAGCCGATGGACAGATAAGAGGAGGCTCGAATGATGTCAATGTTGAAGCAGCAAGCTGTTAATCGCTTCGTCGTGGCAAAATTCTGCCGTAATCATAGCCCGTACCGGTCCTCCCAAGGAGAAATTGACCTATGAACCAATTGCGTAAAACCCTTTCATTCATGACTGCTGCTGTATTTTTGACCGGTGTTTCCTCCGTGGCTATGGCCCAGGATGCCGGCAAGACGGAAGCGCCCAAAGCCGATGCTACCCAGGCAGATGCTGCCAAGACCGATCCGAACAAGGTGCTCGCAACAATCAATGGAACCAAGATCACCGCGAAGGAGGTCGATCAGATTTCCGCAGATCTCGATCCCCAATTCGCGCGCCTGCCGGACGACCAGCGGCGTTTGGCCGCTCTGGCTGCAATCATCGACATCAAGTCGCTGGCAGCCAAGGCCGAAGCTGAGAAGCTTGATCAGACGCCCGAGTTCAAGGCCCGTATGGAATTCCTGAAGGATCGCGCCCTGCATAATGACTTTTTCAGGCAGCAGGTTGTCGACAAGATCACCGATGCCGACGTGCGTGCCCGATACGACAAGGAAATGGCAGCAATGCCGCCGCAGAATGAAGTGCGCGCTCGTCACATTCTGGTGAAGACCAAGGAAGAAGCCGAAGCGATCATCAAGCAGCTTGATGGCGGCGCTTCCTTCGAGGAGGTTGCCAAGGAAAAATCGACTGACGGTTCGGCCGCGCAGGGTGGCGATCTCGGTTATTTCGGGCCCGGCCAGATGGTGCCGGAATTCGAAAAGGCGGCCAATTCGCTTGAAATCGGCAAATACACCAAAGAGCCGGTCCAGACACAGTTCGGCTTCCACGTGATCAAGCTGGAAGACAAGCGCGTGCAGCAGCCGCCCGCATTCGACACGGTCAAGGACCAGGTCAAATCCATCCTCATCCGTGAGCGCTACATGGAGGTGGTCAAGAAGGAACGGGCGGACCTGAAGATTGTATACACCGATCCGGAAATGGAAAAGGCGATCAAGGCCGCGACCGAAGGACAGCAGTAATAGATCAGGGGCCCGGCTTTGCTGGGCCCTTTCTTCCAGTCCATGTCCCAACCTTGTCAAAGCCGCTCTTCGAGGTAATCAATGTCTACATCTGTCTCTCCGCTGGCTCCGAAACATTATCCCGCCATGCCGGAAATTCGCGGAGCAAGGATCGCTACCGCTGAAGCCGGCATCAAGTACAAGGGCCGGACCGATGTTCTGATGATTGTTTTTGACAAGCCTGCTGCGGTTGCGGGAGTATTTACCCGGTCAAAATGCCCGTCGGCAGCCGTGGATTTTTGCCGTGACAGCCTGGTTGGCGGCAAAGCGCGCGCCGTGGTCGTCAATTCCGGCAATGCCAATGCATTTACGGGAAAAAAAGGACGGGAATCGACCAAGCTGACCGCCGCGGCTGCATCAAAGGCCGTCGGGTGCAAGCCTGGCGAAGTCTTCCTCGCCTCGACCGGGGTGATTGGCGAGCCGCTTGATGCTGGAAAGTTTAGCCATCTTCTCGGTGACATGACGAAGAATGCCGCCGCCGAGCGCTGGCAGGATGCGGCCAGCGCCATCATGACGACCGATACGTTTCCGAAGGTTGCAACGGAAACGGTTCTGCTCGGCGGGGTTCCGGTGACAATCAACGGCATTGCCAAGGGCGCCGGCATGATCGCGCCGGACATGGCGACGATGCTGTCCTTTGTTGCGACCGACGCGCCGATCGAATCGGATGTTCTGCAAGAGCTGCTATCGAAGTCAGTGGGCAAGAGCTTCAATTCCGTGACCGTCGACAGCGATACATCGACATCCGACACCTTGCTGCTCTTTGCCACGGGTTCTGCTGCCGAGCGCGGCGCGGAACGCGTAACAAAGGTCAAGGACAAGCGGCTGAAGGGTTTCAGCAAGGCGCTCGACCGTGTGTTGAAGAATCTGGCCCTGCAGGTCGTGCGTGACGGCGAGGGCGCGCGCAAGATGCTGGAAATCACGGTGACCGGCGCGACCTCGGCGCGCTCGGCCAAGCGTATTGCGCTATCGATTGCCAATTCGCCGCTGGTCAAGACGGCTGCGGCTGGCGAGGACGCCAATTGGGGCCGTATCGTCATGGCCGTTGGCAAGGCCGGCGAACCGGCAGACCGGGACCGCCTTGCGATCTGGTTCGGCGATATTCGCGTTGCCCGCGAAGGCGAGCGCGATCCCGACTATTCGGAAGAAGCGACATCCGCCTATATGAAGAACCAGGATATCAGTATCCGTGTCGATATCGGTCTGGGCAAAGGCAAGGCGACTGTCTGGACCTGCGACCTGACCAAGGAATATGTGGCGATCAACGGCGATTACCGTAGCTGAGACACTTTCTGAGGATAATGCATGCAATTGGCGCAGATCAGGCAGATTGAGGCGGTTGGATTCCGGGCCTGGCCTGCTTCCTCCGTCCATTATGACGGAAGCTGGGCCATCCGCATGACGGCGAGCCATCCGTCCAAGCGCCTGAACTCCGTCAATCCGCTCGATCCCGGCGACATCGACAATATGCAGCAGCGAGTGACACGGGCTGCGCAGCGGTTTCGCGCCTATGGCAGGCCCCCCGTTTTCCGCCTGTCGCCGCTCGCACCCAAGGAACTTGACCAGTATCTCGACGATCTGGGTTGGGCACGCTTCGATGAATCAATGGTCATGACCGTCGATCTGGCAAATGTCGATCTCTCCGATGCGATCGACCAGATCCCGCTGAAGGATATCGGCCGGTTCATCGACGCTTCATTGCAGGTTCAGGGTGAGAATTCCGCTCTGAAACCGGGCCTGTTCGAGGTCATCAATGCCATTCGGCCATCGAAGGGCCTGTTTGTCATCGAAGAGGGTGCTGTGCCGGTTTCGACGGCGATCTGCGTGCATGATGGTGCATTGGCCGGATTGTTCAACATCGGAACGGCAGCAAACCGGCGCCGCGTCGGGCTCGGTCGCACGATCATTCAATCAGCGTTGAAGTGGGCCATGCAACACGGTGCCAAAAAGGCCTGGCTGCAGGTGGAAGTAGCCAATACGGGTGCCATTGCGCTGTATGAGCAAATGGGCTTCCACGAAGCCTACCGGTACGCCTACAGGCAGGCGCCGGAGAAATGAGTAAAAACGTGTCGCATCCGATTCTACTGGTCACGGCCTGCGCGCTGGTTGATGCCGACGGCAGGGTGCTGCTGACGCAACGTCCGGAAGGCAAGTCGCTTGCCGGCCTGTGGGAATTCCCGGGCGGCAAGGTCGATCCGGGCGAAACGCCGGAAGAAAGCCTGATCCGCGAATTGCACGAGGAACTCGGCATTACGGTCAAACCGGACTGCCTCGCGCCGCTGACATTTGCCAGTCATACATACGAGACGTTCCATCTGCTGATGCCGCTCTTCATCTGCCGGCGCTATGAAGGCATCCCGCTTGGGGTGGAAGGGCAGGTGCTGAAGTGGGTGAAACCGAAGGAAATGCGCGATTATCCCATGCCGCCTGCCGACATCCCGCTCATTCCCTTCCTGATAGATCTCCTGTGAATTTTCCCTGGTTCACAACCTGAAACTGCATTCTTTGCCAATCATTAATGACTCCTTCACTTGATTGAGCGACTTTTAGATAATTCCGAAGACGCATTTTCAGGTGGGGCATGGGGCGCAAGAACGATTATCGCGATGACGATCTGTTGCTGTCGAGAACTCTCGCAGGCGCAGGGATGGGTCTGTTGCGGATCACGCTGTTGTTCGGTTCCGCAGCCATTGCGCTGGCGTTGATCATAGCACCGCTCGCCGATCGCGGTACCCAGGCCGTCGTAGACTATTCGACTGGGCGCTCGATCGACGAGATATCGACGGGATCGATCAAAAAGGCCGAGCCAACGGCTTCGACCTACACGGTTCGCCGCAGCGTGCTGCAGCGGTCACCCAATGCGGTCTGCATCCTCAACAGTGACGGGTCGAAAACCGGCGACTGCTGAAAGATCTTTCGATCTCTTCACTTCTTTTCGAGCGAGTCCACGTCCTTGAGGAAATCGGCGAGCGAGGCTTTTGCCGAGCCCGGCTTCAGCGGCTTCTGCTGCGATTCATGCGCCGCCCACCCGGACATCCAGATGAAAGAGAATGTCGCCCTGATCCGGCCATCGGGATCGCTGAAGCGTTCCGCATAGATTTCAGCGACACGCAGGAAGAAATGCCGCGTCAGGGGCCGCCGCGACCGGCCGAGCAGAATATTTTGCATGCCCATGGCGCGCAGGTCGCGCATCAGGGCGAAGGCAGAATCATAGCGCACCGTATAGGTTTCGATGTCAGTGACAGGCAGGGTGAACCCGGCCCGCTGCAACAGGCCGCCGGCATCCCGGACATCGGCAAAGGGTGCCACGCGCGGCGAGGCACCGCCCAGGATTTCGCTTTCTGCCGCGATCAGGCATTCGCGCAGTTCCGTCAGCGTGTTTTCGCCAACCATGGCGCCGAGGAACAAGCCGTCTGGTTTCAGCACACGGCGGATTTGCAAAAGCGTGCCCGGGGTATCGTTGGTCAGGTGCAGGGAGAGCAGCGAGACGATCAGGTCAATGCTCGCAGATTTGAGCGGAAGCACCTCCTCATCGGCGACGACCGCCGGAAATCCACCGCCAAGAAACTGTGCATCCTGCTCGACACGCACGATTGTTGCGGCTTTGCCCGATCGTTGCAATGCCTGTGCGACGAGCCCCGTATGGCTTGCCAGATCGACGGCAACGTCGAAATTGCGCTCAACCGCCGAAAGGCGCTCCTCGAGATCGTCGGCAGCGCGGGAAAGCAGGAAATCCGCAGAGTTTCCGTGTTGCTTTAGGGCGCGCAGGCGTCTTTGAAGCAATAGATTTCGATCGAAGACCTGATGCCGATCCATTCCGAACTTCTCTGATAACTGTATAGTTGATTGGGTAGATGCGTCGCCCCGGGTGGAATTGCAATGAAAACTGTTGGAACAACTGCACGTCTTTTCACACGCGCCGTGACAAATCAGCTTTTCGGGCTGTTGTTTCCGCCGGTTTGTGCAGGATGCGACAGGCACGTCGCTGAACCCGGAACCTGTGCGGCGCCTGCTGGTCGAGGGTCCGCTTTATCGAAAAGCCCTATTGCCCCGTGCTCGGCATCCCTTTCAGCCATGACCTCGGCGCCGAAATTCTTTCCGCCGAGGCCATTGCCGATCCGCCACCGTTTCGCCGCGCGAGGTCCGTCGCGGTGCACGAGGGTGTTATCCGCGATATGGTACACCGCCTCAAATATAATGACCGCACCGATCTTGGTCCCTGGATGGCGGGCTGGATGATGCGGGCAGGCAGTGAATTGCTCAGCGATTGCGATATCATGGTGCCCGTGCCTCTGCATGCGCGGCGGTTCTGGTTCCGCCGGTTCAATCAATCGGCAGAACTTGCCCGTCATCTGGCGAGATGAGCGGCAAACCGTTTGATCCGGACGCACTGAGGCGCGTCAGGCAAACCCGGCAGCAGGTGGGGCTCGGTGCAAATGAGCGCGTCGCCAACGTTCGCGGCGCATTCAGAGTGCCTGATGCACAGGAAATCAAGGTGCGCGGGCGCGATGTCCTGCTGATAGATGATGTCTATACAACGGGAGCAACCGTAAAAGCGGCTTCACGCGCCTTGCTCAGAAGCGGCGCAGCGAATGTCGATGTTCTGACTTTTGGCCGGGTCATGTCGAAAGAATTGTCTGTTTGACCCGGTTTCGGCAGAAAGAACGGGTCTTTTCGCCTGAAGTTTTGATGCCTATATAGGGAGAGAATATGGAGTATTTGGATGGTTGATGTAACAATCTATACGCGTAACGGTTGCGGCTATTGTACAGCCGCCAAGGGTCTTCTTTCGGAAAAAGGCGTGACCTTCGTTGAGTATAATGCGACGATCGAGCCTACAGCGCGGCAGGAAATGCTGGCGCGCGCCAATGGCCGCTCAACCTTTCCGCAGATATTCGTCGGCAAAACCCATGTTGGAGGCTGCGACGACCTTTATGCGCTGGAAAATCAGGGCCGTCTCGACATCCTGTTGAAGACGGGCGAACTGGCACAAGGATGATGATATGAGTTCATTTCGTGCAGCCGCCATCCAGATGCGCTCGGGCGTGGACCCGCAGCGCAACGCCGCCGATCTCGCCCGCTACGTTGCGGAGGCGGTGGCAAAAGGCGCGGTTTATGTCCAGACGCCCGAAATGACCGGCGCTCTGCAACGGGATCGCAAGGCGCTCGCGAGTGTCTTGAAGGCTGAGAACGACGATGTCATCGTTCGCACCGCTTCAGAACTCGCAGCCAAGCATGGAATTCATCTTCATATCGGCTCAACGGCTATCGCCCGCGACGACGGCAAGATCGCCAACCGGGCTTTTCTGTTCGGCCCGGATGGCAATATCCTTACCCGCTATGACAAGATCCATATGTTCGACGTCGATCTGGACAATGGCGAGAGCTGGCGGGAATCGGCCGTCTACGCGCCGGGTGCCGACACTGTGGTGATCGATCTACCCTTCGCACGCCTTGGTTTTGCGATCTGCTACGATGTGCGCTTCCCGCAATTGTTCCGCGCACAGGCTTTGGCCGGTGCGTCGGTGATTACCGCGCCCGCCGCCTTTACCCGCCAGACCGGTGAGGCGCATTGGCATGTGCTGCAGCGCGCTCGCGCAATCGAAAACGGTGCGTTCATGGTCTCGGCCGCGCAGGGTGGTGTCCATGAGGACGGCCGCGAAACCTATGGTCATTCGATGATCGTCGCACCCTGGGGCGAAATTCTTGCGGAAGCCGATCATGCGGAGCCCGCGGTCATTGTTGCGGATATCGATCCGGCATTGAGCGCCGCCGCCCGCTCGAAGGTCCCGAATCTCAAGAATGCGCGCCCGTTTGGACTGGTCGTTGAGAATGACGGCCAGAGCGAAAGACATTCGGTAGCGTCATGATCCGTTTTTCCCTTCATTGCGACCATGACCATGACTTTGAAGGCTGGTTTCGAAGCAATGATGATTTTGATACGCAGGCCGAAAAGCACCTCGTAACGTGTCCGGTTTGCAATTCGCACAAGGTCGAGAAGGCGTTGATGGCACCCTCTGTCACGACCGGCCGGCAAAAGGAAAAGATCGCCGTCGCCATGAGCAAAATGGTCACGGAGCTCAAGGAAATGGCACAGAAAGTCCGCGAGAATGCCGATTATGTCGGCAGTGACTTTGCCGAGGAAGCCCGCAAGATTCATTTCGGCGAGGTCGAAAAACGCGGCATTTATGGCGAAGCTACCGGTGAGGAGGTCAAATCCCTGCTCGAGGATGGTGTCGATGTCATGCCGCTTCCCGTCTTTCCGGAAGACCACAATTGATCTTGCCCGGTTAAATCCGATCTCTATGGTGCTCAGCTCGAACTGAACCCCATCGGATGATTCCCCCATGTCATTTCTGAATTCCGCCGCGGTGTTGCTTGTCTTGACGGGCACGTTTCTCGGATTGACGCTGCCGTTCGGCAAACTGGCATTCGCGGCGGGTATAACACCGTCGCTC
This sequence comes from Phyllobacterium zundukense, assembly GCF_002764115.1. NCBI lineage: Bacteria > Pseudomonadati > Pseudomonadota > Alphaproteobacteria > Hyphomicrobiales > Phyllobacteriaceae > Phyllobacterium > Phyllobacterium zundukense. Next base: position 496,899 of record NZ_CP017940.1, read on the forward strand.
TGGGCATTCGTCATCTCGACCGGTGCGGGAACCGTGCTTCTGACGGCATTCCTCGTTATGGGAAAACGCCCACGTGTCAGTTCGCGTATGCTGCGCTACTACGTCATCACCGCGCTTATCTCTTACGCGATACCCAACTTCATGACCCTGTCGGCAATTCCGCATCTTGGATCCGGCTATACCGGGATCATGTACACGCTGTCGCCGGTGTTCACGCTGCTGCTGTCGATTCTGTTCAAGATGCGCAGGCCCAATCTTCTCGGCCTGCTTGGCATATTTGTGGGGTTTGCGGGGGCCGTTCTCGTTGGTTTTACGCGTGGCCAGGTCGGCCAGCCTGCCGATCCTCTCTGGGTGGGTATCGGCCTGCTCATCCCCGTGCTGCTTGCACTGGGTAATGTCTATCGCACCATCGACTGGCCGGATGGCGCCGATCCGACCGAGCTTGCGGCGGGTAGTCATTTGACGACGGCGCTGCTGCTTATCCCGGTGATTTTCTACATGACTGGCGCGTTCCCGGTAGCACCACTCGGCGATGTGCCATGGCTGGTGTTCTTCCAGGTCCTGGCCTCTGCCTGCATGTTTGCGCTTTATTTTCGGCTTCAGGCGGTCGGTGGACCGGTTTATCTCAGCCAGATCGGATATGTGGGAGCAGCGGTCGCCCTGCTTGCCGGAACGCTGTTCCTCGGGGAAGTGTACCAGCTCGCGACCTGGGTAGGGGCGGTCATCATCACGATCGGCGTTCTGATGACCACGAAAGCCCAGCGCATGGCAGCCAAGGCCGCTTAGGGCCTTATTGCAAGAACCATATAGTTGACATCGGTGTCGTTCGAGCGATTCCAGCTGTCGGCAAAGGGATTGTAGGTCACGCCGACCTTTTCGACGATCTCAAGGCCGGCACGCACCAAGGCGGTTTCGAGCTCTTCAGGACGGACGAGCTTTTCGTATTGGTGTGTGCCGCGCGGCAACCAGCGCAGGACATATTCGGCGCCGAAAATGGCAAGACCGAGTGCCTTCAATGTCCGGTTGATGGTGGCGACAAAGGTCATGCCGCCGGGCTTCACCATCTGCGAACAGGCCGACATATAGAGATCAACATCGGCGACGTGCTCGACGACTTCCATGTTGAGGACAATGTCGAACTGCTCTCCGGCTTCCGCGAGGGCTTCCGCGGTCGTGGCCCGGTAATCGATCGAGAGGCCGCTTTGCGCCGCGTGGATCCTGGCCACTTCGATGTTGGTTTCGCCGGCATCGGCGCCTACGACCGTTGCGCCGAGACGTGCCATGGGCTCGCAAAGAAGACCACCACCGCAGCCGATATCCAGAATCCGCAAGCCCGAAAACGGCGTCGGTTTGTTCGGATCGATGCCGTAATGGGCGCAGACCTTTTCCTTGATATAGGCAAGCCGCGTCGGATTGAACTTGTGCAGGGGACGGAACTTGCCTTGCGGGTTCCACCACTCGGCCGCCATGCGCGAAAAGCGCTCGACTTCTGCGGCATCGATTGTACTGCGCTCTGTTGTCGCCATCGCCTATCCTCACTATTGTTTCCGAGAGGCCTCTTCCGGCAAAAAATGTCAAGGCGCGAATCGTCCCGCGTTCTTGCAGTTACGTCATTATTTCGTTATGGGAGGCCGCATTCATTTGGCAACGGGCTGCTTCTTTTGAGCGGTTCGTTGCCAATCCAATTTCAGGCATTCCAGAACGGTACCTTCCCATGGCACGCATTGTGATGAAATTCGGTGGCACTTCGGTGGCCGATATCGACCGCATCCGTAATGTGGCCCGTCACGTCAAACGTGAAGTCGACGCAGGCCACGAGGTTGCCGTCGTCGTTTCCGCCATGGCCGGGAAGACCAATGAGCTCGTGGCCTGGACCCGCCAGACATCGCCGATGCATGATGCGCGCGAATACGATGCCATCGTCGCCTCCGGCGAGCAGGTGACTGCCGGTCTGCTTGCGATCGCCTTGCAGGCGATGGGCGTGCACGCGCGCTCGTGGCAGGGCTGGCAGATACCGATCAAGACCGACAATGCGCATGGCGCAGCACGAATCCTTGAGATCGATGGCTCCTTCCTGATCGAACGGTTTCAAGAGGGGCAGGTGGCTGTCATTTCCGGATTCCAGGGCATCGGGCCGGACAACCGCATCTCGACGCTTGGTCGCGGCGGCTCCGATACCAGCGCGGTCGCCATCGCGGCTGCGGTGAAGGCCGATCGATGCGATATCTATACGGATGTGGACGGTGTCTACACGACCGATCCTCGGGTGGAGCCGAAGGCACGGCGTCTGTCGCGCATCTCGTTTGAAGAAATGCTTGAAATGGCCTCGCTTGGCGCCAAAGTGTTGCAAGTGCGGTCCGTCGAGCTTGCCATGGTGCACAAAGTGCGCACATTTGTCAGATCCAGTTTCGAAGACCCCGATGCGCCGGGCATGGGTGATCTGATCAATCCGCCCGGAACACTTATTTGCGACGAGGAAGAAATCGTGGAACAGCAGGTTGTCACAGGAATTGCCTACGCCAAGGACGAAGCGCAGATTTCGCTGCGTCGCGTTGCTGATCGCCCCGGCATATCCGCCGCTATTTTTGGCCCGCTCGCCGAGTCGCATATCAACGTCGATATGATCGTCCAGAATGTCTCGGAAGATGGCACCAAGACCGACATGACGTTCACCGTACCGTCGGGCGATCTCGACAAGGCGCTGGTCGTCCTGGAAAAGGTCAAGGCCGAGATCGGCTGCGACATCATCCAGTCGGAAGCCGGCATGGTCAAAGTCTCGGTCATCGGTATCGGCATGCGCAGTCATGCGGGCGTTGCTGCGACGGCTTTCCGTGCGCTCGCCGACAAGGGCATCAACATCCGCGCCATCACCACTTCGGAAATCAAGATTTCCATTCTAATTGATGGTCCCTATGCGGAACTTGCCGTGCGCACTTTGCATTCCGTCTACGGTCTGGATAAGCATTAGAAATCGAGATTCTGTTTGTCGGCATCTTCGCTGGCTGACATGATGGATCGACTGATTTGGTGAGGCCATTCCGGCCTTGCCAATATTGTTATGGAGAAAGGCTCCAAGTGCCCACGCGCGAGCAGATAAGCGGCCCCCGTGTCATGCTGAAGCGCCTCCGCGAACTGATGGCGGAGGCTCTTGAGCCACAGGAGAGGCTTGACCGCATTGTTCGCGAAATCGCGCAGAACATGGTCGCGGAAGTGTGCTCGTTTTATGTGCTGCGCTCCGACGGTGTGCTCGAACTCTATGCTACCGAGGGTTTGAACCCGTCCGCCGTCCATTTGGCGCAATTGCGTCTGGGGCAGGGCCTTGTCGGTACCATTGCTGCCAGCGCGCGGCCGCTCAATCTCACCGATGCGCAGACCCATCCGGCCTTCGCCTATCTGCCGGAAACGGGCGAAGAGATCTATAATTCCTTCCTCGGCGTGCCGATCCTGCGGGCAGGGCGCACGCTCGGCGTTCTCGTCGTGCAGAACAAGACCAAGCGCGTTTATCGTGAGGACGAAGTCGAGGCGCTCGAGACAACGGCGATGGTTCTGGCGGAAATGGTTGCCGCTGGCGAGATCCCGCGGCTCGCCCGTCCGGGCGTGGAGCTCGACCTCGGCAAGCCGATGAGCTTCAGTGGCAGCGCGTTCAATGATGGCGTCGGCCTGGGCCATGTGGTTCTGCACGAGCCGCGCATCGTCGTCACCAACCTTTTCAACGAGAACATCGATACGGAAATCGACCGGCTCGAAAATTCGCTCGGTTCCTTGCGCATTTCGATCGACGACATGCTGTCGCGCCGCGATGTGGCATTCGAGGGCGAACACCGCGAGGTGCTGGAAGCCTACCGGATGTTCGCGCACGACACAGGTTGGGTGCGGCGTCTCGAAGAGGCGATCCGCAACGGCCTGACAGCGGAAGCGGCTGTCGAGAAAGTGCAGAGCGACACACGCGCTCGCATGATGCACCTGACCGACCCCTATATGCGGGAACGCCTGAGCGATTTCGACGATCTGGCGAACCGTTTGCTGCGCCAGTTGATGGGGCGCGACGTGAAGACCATGGCCGGGTCTCTGGCCAAGGATGCCATCATCATTGCCCGCTCCATGGGCGCGGCGGAGTTGCTGGACTATCCGCGCGAACGCCTGCGTGGCCTGGTGCTCGAAGATGGCGCTGCGACCAGCCATGTGGTGATCGTCGCCCGCGCGATGGGCATTCCCGTTGCCGGTCAGGTCAAAGGCGTCGTGTCCATGGCGGAAAACAACGATGCCGTGATCATCGATGGCGATGATGGCCGCGTCCACCTTCGCCCGCAGGCTGACGTCGAAGCGGCATACTCGGAGAAGGTCAAGTTCCGTGCCAAGCGCCAGGCTTTGTACAGGGAATTGCGCGACCAGCCTTCGCTGACCAAGGATGGCGTACATATTTCGCTGTTGATGAATGCCGGCCTGCTGGTCGACCTGCCGCAACTGGCGGAAGCGGGAGCGGCCGGCATTGGCCTGTTCCGCACCGAATTGCAGTTCATGGTGGCGTCGACCTTCCCGCGTGCCGAACAGCAGGAGCGGTTGTATCGCTCGGTGCTTGAGGCAGCCGGTGACCGGCCTGTCACATTCCGCACGCTCGATATTGGCGGAGACAAGGTGCTCCCTTATTTCCGCAGCAATGTGAACGAGGAAAACCCGGCCATGGGCTGGCGGGCTATCCGCCTGACGCTCGACCGGCCGGGATTGCTGCGCACACAGGTTCGTGCTTTGCTCAAGGCTGCGGGCGGGCGCGAACTCCGGCTGATGCTGCCGATGGTCACGGAAGTGGCGGAAGTGCGCAAGGCGAGCGAGCTGATCAACCGCGAGGTCCAGCACCTGTCCCGCTTCGCCTATGATCTGCCGACGCGCGTCAAGATCGGGGCCATGGTCGAAGTGCCGTCGCTGCTCTGGCAGCTCGATGAACTGATGGCGCACGTGGATTTTGTTTCCGTCGGCTCGAACGATCTGTTCCAGTTCGTCATGGCCGTCGATCGCGGCAATTCCATCATCACCAACCGGTTCGACAATCTCTCGGTGCCGTTCCTGCGGGTATTGCGCCAGATCGCCGAGGCAGGTGAGCGCAACCACACGGATGTGACGCTTTGTGGTGAAATGGCCGGCAAGCCCATTTCGGCCATGGCGCTGATCGGGCTTGGGTTCCGGTCGATCTCGATGTCGCCGGCCTCGATTGGGCCAATCAAGGCCATGCTCGGCACGCTTGACGTGAGTGAGATCACTGCGCAACTGAATGACGCGATCGATAATCACGGCGAAACGGGTTCGTTGCGTCACGTTCTCACCAAGTTTGCAGAGCGAGCAGGCGTTCCACTTTAGAGGCTTAGACAATGTCCATTCCGCAGGATCGTATGGATCAGCTGCTGAAGCGTTTCTCCATGATGGAGACGCAGATGGCGAGCAATCCCGATTCCGACACCTATGTGAAGCTCGCCTCGGAATATTCCGAGCTTGAGCCGGTCGTCACCAAAATCCGCGACCTGACCAGTGCGCGCGACGAAGCAAGCGATCTCAGATCCATGCTCAACGACGCATCGACTGACAAGGACATGCGCGAACTGGCGGAAGCGGAGCTGCCGGAAATCAACGAGCGCATCGAGGAACTGGAGAAGGATATCCAGGTTCTGCTGCTGCCGAAGGATGTGGCCGACGAGCGCAACGCGATCCTCGAAATCCGCGCCGGTACCGGCGGTTCGGAAGCGGCACTATTCGGCGGCGATCTGTTCCGCATGTATGAGCGCTATGCGGCTTCCAACGGCTGGCGCGTCGAGCTGATATCGGCGAGCGACGGCGAAGCCGGCGGCTACAAGGAAGTCATCGCCATGGTTTCAGGCAAGGGAGTCTTCGCCAAGCTGAAGTTCGAATCGGGCGTGCACCGGGTGCAGCGCGTTCCCGATACGGAAGCAAGCGGCCGCATTCACACGTCGGCTGCCACGGTTGCCGTTTTGCCGGAAGCCGAGGAGATCGACATCGATATCCGCCCCGACGATATCCGCATCGATACGATGCGTGCGTCGGGCTCGGGCGGGCAGCACGTTAACACGACCGACTCCGCCGTTCGCATTACGCATATTCCATCCGGCATCGTCGTTGTGCAGGCCGAAAAATCGCAGCACCAGAACCGCGCCCGCGCCATGCAGGTCCTGCGTTCGCGCCTGTTCGACATGCAGCGGCAGAAGGCCGATAGCGAGCGATCCGAAGCGCGGCGCAGCCAGGTCGGTTCTGGCGATCGTTCCGAGCGCATCCGCACTTATAATTTCCCGCAGGGGCGTGTGACCGATCATCGCATCAACCTGACGCTCTACAAGCTCGACCGCATCATGGAAGGTGACCTGGATGAGCTGATCGGCGCGCTGATTTCGGACTACCAGACCGCCTTGCTTGCCCAGATGAACGAAGGGTTCTGACGGCAATGAACAGGGACCGTTCGCGTCTCGGCGATGTACATCGAGAAGCCCGGGCTCGCCTCACGACCGCCGGCATCGAAACCGCTGATCTCGATGCGCGTCTTCTGGTTGAGTGGGTCACCGGCTGCGATCGGCTTGAAATGATCCGAAACCCGAATCACCCGATCGACGAGGCGGTTCTCGCGCAGCTAGGCACAGTCCTTACCCGGCGAATCAATGGCGAATCGGTGCATCGCATCATCGGCAAGCGCGCTTTTTTCGGAGTCGAGCTCACCCTGTCCGCCGACACGCTGGAGCCTCGGCCGGACACCGAAGCACTGGTGGAACTGGCGATCCCGTTCCTGCGCCAACGCATCGCAGAGCACGGCGTAGCCGACCTAATCGACCTTGGAACGGGAACGGGAGCCATCGCCCTGGCGCTGCTCGATCAGTTCAGGCAATTGCGGGCGGTGGGCGTTGATATTTCGAAAGGTGCCCTTGATACGGCGCGCGCCAATGCCCATCTTGCCGGTGTATCGGATCGTTTTGCGACCCTTTGTTCGGACTGGTTTTCCGAAGTAACCGGTTCATTTGATCTGATAATTTCCAATCCGCCCTATATACCGTCGCTCGAGATAGCCGGCTTGCAACGTGAGGTCGTATTGCATGATCCGGTCAGGGCGCTGGACGGCGGGCAAGATGGTCTCACCCCCTACCGAATCATTGCCGAACACTCCCGGCAATATCTCAGGCAAGGCGGTGCCGTTGCGCTGGAAATCGGTTTTGGGCAACGCCGTGATGTCGAGGCGATTTTCGCCGGAGAATATTTCGCGCTAATGGGCGTCCAGAAGGATATTGGCGGGCACGAAAGAGCATTATTGTTCTCGCCAGTGTAAAAAGATTGAAAAAAGGCTTGGAATTTGCTGCGAAGACAGCTAGTTTCCGCTTACCGCTCTAAACCGAACAAATCTGGTTCTGCCTATCAAGCGATTGATACGGAAATTTCTGGGTGTTTGATTTCTCTTCGGAAATAGCTTTGGAGAAATGGTTTTTGCGGCAGCACAAAAGTTTTATGAACTTTGGATGCGATTGAAGCGCGGGGCGCGCTTCAGGTCGGCACTTGAGAAGCGAAGCTTTTTGACTCAAATGGTGAGCAAATTAGCGCCCCTGATTTTCTGAAAAGAGATAAGTATGAGGCCAGTACAGCAGAATAGGCGCATGCGCGGACGCGGTAACAACAATAACCGCAGCAAAGGTCCCAACCCACTTTCCCGCAACTATGAGAGCAACGGCCCCGACGTTAAAATCCGGGGGAACGCTCAGCACATCGCTGAAAAATACACTACTCTTGCACGGGATGCACAGAGCGCAGGCGATCGTGTGATAGCTGAAAACTATCTCCAGCACGCAGAGCACTATAATCGAATCATTCTCGCTGCGCAGGCTCAGGCGCCTGTCCAGTATCAGCGCGACGATCGTGATGATCGCGATGATCAGGATGATGATATCGGCTTTGACGATGAGGGCAATAACGGCAACGGCAATGATTCCGATCGTCAAGAGCTGCCGGAACGCCAGCAGGAGTTCTCCCAACGTCAAGAACGTCCCCAGCGCCAAGAGCGTCAGGAACGTCCAGAGCGCCAGGAGAGGCAGGAACGTTCCGAGCGACATGAGCGCCCAGAACGTGTGATGCATCAGCCAATCAATGGCAGCGGCCCACAGCCTATCATTGAGGGTACACCCGCAGAAGTCGCCTATGACGACGACACGGTAAGCCAGCGCCAGCCGCAGGTTCAATCTGTCGAAAGCGCTCCTGAAGCATCCGAAGAAGCTGCCGAGGCAAAGCCGGCACGTCGCGCACCGCGCGGCCGTCGTCCTGCTCGTCCGCGTGAACCGCGGGTTACGGAAGAAAACGTTGCTGCTGCAGCTGCTCCGGACACCGCCAACGATCTTTCACCGGCTAGCATTGTCGCTGAGGTGAAGAAGCGCCGGGCGGCGGTAGAATCCGACGTTTGATCGGACCGAACTGAAATTCGCGCCATCCGCGGGAACCCGCGGGTGGCGTAATGCTTTGAATAGAAGCCCGCACCGGTTCGTGCACTGCGCCGAGGGTCGACACGATCTTCCTCGCCCTCCCGCTTCTTCGTATGACTACGCACGTGCGTTGCTATCTCATCTCCGCAGCTTGTGAAAAATTGGATTGAGGTGTCGGGTTGACGTCCGCTCAACCGTCCTTCGACAGTCCTCGGCCAATAGTTGCCGGCTGGGGAACGAAAAGGAGAAGCAAAATGCGAAAAGTCGTTGCTACAACATTCTTGAGTCTGGACGGCGTTATGCAGGCTCCGGGCGGGCCGGACGAAGATCCAACCGGCGGCTTTACCCATGGCGGGTGGACGTTCAATTATTGGGACGAGCCAATGGGCAAGGTCATGGGCGAGATCATGGCAGCGCCCTTTGATCTGCTGCTTGGCCGCAAGACTTACGAAATCTTTGCCGCGCACTGGCCCTATATTGAGGGTGACTTTATCGCGGATAAGTTCAATGCCGTAACCAAATACGTGGCAACCTCGTCGACCGAGCCGCTCACATGGAAAAACTCGGTGGCGATTGGCGGTGACGTGGCGGCTGCAATCGCCCGGCTGAAGCAGCAGGATGGATCTGATCTGCTCATTCAGGGCAGCAGCCAACTGATCCAGACGCTGCTTGCAAACGACCTGATCGATCAATTCAATCTATTTGTCTTTCCGCTCGTACTGGGTCGCGGCAAACGCATGTTTGGCGAAGGCGCCATACCTGCCGGGTTGAAACTTGTCGATACGAAAGCATCGACGACCGGGGTCACGATGAGCACCTATCTGCGTTCTGGATCTGTCAGCACCGGATCATTCGCCCTTAAGGAGCCGACCCAGGCACGCCGCGAGAAGATGAAGCGGGAAAGCTAGAGCGAAGGCTGCCGATGGTGCGGTTTTTGATCGAATTCACGTAGGCGTTCGAAAATCCGCCACCAGCTCCGTCATGCGCTTGGTGAACCGCGCAATACTGATCTTGCCAATGGCTCGCTTCCGGTGACCGCCGGTCTTCATCGATGGCCAGACGAAGAGCACAATGAGGCATAATAAAAGCAGAAATTTCCATCTTGCGTGCTTGAGAGTACATTCCCATATTCGGCCCATAATGAATGGGCCTGCCTCATGCAGGGGGCCCGTCACCAACGCACCGCACGATGCCGCTTAAGGGTCGTTCGGGAAAAGGAGACACATATGAACATTGAAAAATACACCGAGCGCGTTCGCGGTTTCATCCAGTCGGCGCAGACCTTTGCCCTCTCCTCCAATCATCAGCAATTTGCACCGGAGCACTTGCTGAAAGTTCTGGTCGATGACGAGGAAGGTCTTGCCGCATCCCTGATCGAACGGGCAGGCGGGCGCGTAGAAGACGTACGCCTTGGATTGCAGGCCGCGCTGGATGCGCTGCCAAAAGTGACCGGCGGCAATGGCCAGCTTTACCTTGCCCAGCCCTTGGCCAAGGTTTTCACGACCGCCGAGGAAGTCGCAAAGAAGGCCGGCGACAGCTTTGTCACGGTCGAACGTCTTTTGACGGCAATGGCGATCGAAAAGTCGGCAAAGACTTCCGAAATCCTCAGTCGCGCCGGGGTTACCCCCGCGGGTCTGAACGCTGTTATCAATGATATCCGCAAGGGCCGGACGGCTGACTCAGCTTCTGCCGAGAACACCTATGACGCCCTGAAGAAATATGCGCGCGACCTGACCGCTGATGCGCGGTCGGGCAAGCTCGACCCGGTCATTGGCCGCGATGACGAAATTCGCCGGACTATCCAGGTCCTTTCGCGGCGTACCAAGAACAATCCGGTGCTGATCGGTGAGCCGGGCGTGGGCAAGACGGCGATTGCCGAAGGCCTTGCACTGCGCATTGTCAATGGTGATGTGCCGGAATCACTGAAGGACAAGCAATTGATGGCGCTCGATATGGGTGCACTCATTGCTGGTGCCAAATATCGCGGCGAGTTCGAGGAGCGGCTGAAAGGCGTGCTTTCCGAGGTCACGTCGGCCAATGGCGACATCATCCTGTTCATCGACGAGATGCACACCCTTGTCGGCGCCGGCAAGAGCGAAGGCGCCATGGATGCTTCGAACCTGTTGAAGCCTGCGCTTGCACGCGGCGAGTTGCACTGCGTTGGCGCGACGACGCTGGATGAATATCGCAAGCACGTTGAAAAGGACGCGGCTCTTGCCCGCCGGTTCCAGCCGGTATTTGTCGACGAGCCGACAGTCGAGGATACGATTTCGATCCTGCGCGGCCTGAAGGAAAAGTACGAACAGCACCACAAGGTTCGTATTTCCGATTCGGCGCTTGTCGCCGCGGCTACCCTGTCAAATCGCTACATCACTGACCGCTTCCTGCCGGACAAAGCAATCGATCTTATTGACGAAGGGGCTGCGCGGCTTCGCATGCAGGTTGATTCCAAGCCGGAAGAACTGGATGAAATCGACCGTCGCATCATGCAGCTGAAGATCGAGCGCGAGGCCCTGAAGGTCGAGAAAGACGACGCGTCCCGCGACCGTCTCGATCGGCTGGAAAAGGAGCTCGCAGATCTCGAGGAGCAGTCAACGGCGATAACCAATACCTGGCAGGCGGAAAAGCAAAAACTCGGTCATGCAGCGGACCTCAAACGCCAGCTCGACGATGCGCGCAATGCCCTTGCATCGGCTCAGCGTAACGGTGAATTCCAGAAGGCAGGCGAGCTCGCCTATGGCACGATCCCTCAACTGGAGAAGGAGCTCGCACAGGCCGAGCAGCATGACGGTTCGGCCTCGATGGTAGAGGAAATCGTCACGCCGGATCATATCGCCCAGGTCGTTTCGCGATGGACCGGTATTCCGGTTGACCGGATGCTGGAGGGCGAGCGCGAAAAGCTGCTGCGCATGGAAGACGAACTCGCCAAGCGTGTCGTCGGTCAGGGCGAAGCGGTACAGGCCGTCTCGAAGGCCATTCGCCGGGCGCGTGCGGGTTTGCAGGATCCGAACAGGCCAATTGGCTCGTTCATTTTCCTCGGCCCGACGGGTGTCGGTAAAACCGAGCTGACCAAAACGCTCGCATCGTTCCTGTTCGCCGACGAGACGGCAATGGTTCGCCTCGACATGTCGGAATATATGGAGAAGCACTCGGTTTCACGTCTTATCGGAGCGCCTCCCGGCTATGTCGGTTATGAAGAAGGCGGTGCTTTGACCGAGGCAGTCCGGCGTCGACCCTATCAGGTGGTTCTCTTCGACGAAATCGAAAAGGCCCATCCTGATGTGTTCAACGTGCTGTTGCAGGTACTCGATGACGGGCGCTTGACCGACGGTCAGGGGCGTACGGTCGATTTCCGCAACACTCTGATCATCATGACGTCGAATCTCGGCGCGGAATATCTTGTCGGCTTGCCCGAAGGTCACGATGTCGAGGAAGTTCGCGATGAGGTGATGAACGTCGTCAGGGCGTCTTTCAGGCCGGAATTCCTCAACCGCGTTGATGAGATCATTCTGTTCCATCGTCTGCAGCGCAAGGAGATGGGCAAGATCGTGGCAATTCAGCTCGAGCACCTGCAGAAGCTTTTGGCCGATCGCAAGATCGTCCTCAAGATCGACGAAGATGCGACGAACTGGCTTGCCGAAAAGGGCTATGATCCGGCCTATGGCGCGCGCCCGCTGAAGCGGGTGATCCAGAAGCAGGTTCAGGACCCGCTGGCGGAGAAGATTCTGCTTGGCGAAATTCTGGACGGCTCGACCGTCAAGATCACGGCCGGCTCGGACAGGCTGAACTTCAAGTCAGTGAAGTCCGCACCCGATCGGGAGAAGGACGAAGCGGCATAAGGTCCCCAACCAATCTGAAAAATAAGAAAATGGCCGCCACAGGGCGGCCATTTTCACGTCTCGTTCATCCGATAGATGCAACGATAAAAGCGTGTGCGCATTAACCATAAAGACAGGAAAATCGGTCAATTATGCTTAATGTTGCGTTAGTAGCGAAAACCGGAAGCGATCCGCATGGCGTCTTATCATTATTCATTGTTTGGAATGTTGCTCGTTGCTTCCGCAGGTGCCCTAGTCCCCGTGAGCGGACAAGCAGCTGAAATTGCCACGCCGGCCGTGAGCGATCAGGCGTCTTATGACGTTGCGCAACTCTTCGAACCGCGCGAGCGCCGCCCGCGCCGTGAAGCCTATCGGGCTTATTTCGACGAGTATGGCCGAAAAGTCACCGTGGACCGCCGTGGGCGCATCGTTTCGGTGGAAGAGCCGCAAAACGATCAGTCGAGCGATTATTTTCCCGATGCGCCACAGGATCCCTATGACACCGGCGTGATTCCGCAAGATCCCTATGGCGGCCCGAGCGACTCCTATGAGCAGCAGTCGGCGCTGCCTTCCGAACGCGACTATGGCAGTGTCGATCGTCAACCTTTGCCGCCTGCCAACGGCGAATCCGACTTGATGCCGTCCGATCCGAACTTCATCGAGCCCGGGGCGCCAACGGACGGTTTCACCGATGCTCCGCAACAGGAGCAGATACCTGTTCATCCAAATCCAGCGCCGACCGTAGAATTGCCCAAGGGGCAGGGCGCGAAAGCCAAGATTGCAGCCATACAGGTTTTGCTTGATCGAATCGGCGTATCGCCTGGCGTCATTGACGGGCATAAGGGCGGCAATGTCGACAAGGCCGTTGCAGCCTTCGAGGAAATGACCGGGCAGAAATTCGATCCGCTCAATGAGGAAGGCATCAACGCATCGTTGGAACAGACTGGCGGTCCGGCGTTCGTGTCCTATACGATCACGTCGGAAGATGCGGCTTACCCGTTTGTCGCGTCCATTCCCGAGGACTACAGCCACAAGGCGCAACTGGAGCGGATGGCTTTTACATCCGTCACGGAAATGCTGGCCGAACGGTTCCATATGGACGAAAACTACCTGAAGGAAATCAACCCGGGCGTCGATTTCAATACGCCGGGCGTTGCCGTCCAGGTTGCCAGTACGGGCCAGAATGCCGGCGGCGCCGTGACGCGAATCATCGCCGACAAGGGACGCAAGCAGGTGCGCGGCTATAATGCGGAAGGGAAATTGATCGTCGCCTATCCCGCGACCATCGGTTCGACGGATACACCTTCTCCATCCGGCACGGTACAGGTGGAGCGGATTGCCCTCAATCCGAACTATACCTACAACCCGAAAATCAACTTCAAGCAGGGTGAGAACAACTCGGTCCTGACTATACCGCCAGGTCCTAACGGGCCGGTCGGGACTGTCTGGATCGCGCTGTCGAAGCCCACCTATGGTATCCACGGCACGCCCGAACCATCGAAGATCGGCAAGACCAACAGTCACGGCTGCGTGCGCCTGACCAACTGGGATGCGACGGAACTGTCAAAGCTTGTGCAGAAGGGCGTGACGGTCGAGTTCCAGGAATAGGACATATACCGGCGCTCGTTCTCTAAAATCGAAGACGATTTCGGAATATGCTAGCCGCTCGCGGCGACCTTGGTGCCGTTAGCGTCTTCTTCCTTGAGCAATTGGTCGATGCGTTCACGCTCGCGTTTGAAGGCGACCAGATCATCGCCATCGAGGGCGCCGCCGCTCGGCAGGCGAATGCGCATCGGATCGACCTTCGAACCGTTGACGATCACTTCATAATGAAGATGCGGTCCGGTCGAAAGCCCGGTTGACCCGAGATAGCCGATGACCTGACCCTGCCGGACGCGGGCTCCCGGTGTCACGCCACTGGCTATGGCGTTCTGGTGAGAATAGCTGCTTTCGTAGCCATTGGAATGGCGGATAATGGTTTGATTGCCATAACCATTTGTCCAGCCCGCCCGCTCAACCACGCCGTTGCCTGCAGCAATGATCGGCGTGCCGCGCGGAGCAGACCAATCGACACCGGTATGCATGCGCGAATAGCCAAGGATTGGATGACGGCGCATGCCGAAGGGCGAACGGAAGATGCCGTTCGGCACTGGCTTGCGCAACAGGAACTGCTTTGAGCTCTTGCCGTTCTCGTCGTAATAATCCGTAGTGCCGTCCTCGCCGTGGAATCGATAGAATTTCTTGAGATCGCCGCCAAAATTCGCGGCAACATAGAGAATTTCCGATTCGTCACCGGCCTTGTCCGAATCCGCAGGCAATGAGAACAGCGCTTCGAGCTGATCCGCGGGGCTGAGTTGTGACTGAAAGTCGACATCGGAGGCCAGCATCCGTATGAGCTGCTTGATCATGGAGTCCGTCATGCCATAGGCAATGCCAGCTCTGTAGATACCGTCATAAACCGTCGGCAAATCCTCTGACCGGCGTGAGGCGGGTGGATTGTCGTCAAACGCTATTTGCAGACCCGGCGTCATTTCCGGCTCGTCGGCAGGAACGTACTGGTCCCTGTCGTTGAGAGCGATCGTCAGAATATGCGTGCTGCCATTATAGACACTGGCGCGCATGATCCGGTCGACATTATTCTGCGACTCGATGCCAAGCCGCAAAACGCTGCCGCTCTTCAGGCGCGGGGAATTCAATAGTTTGACTATGGCCTCGGACATGCCGGTCGCGTCACCGTTCTCATGGCCGGCCTCGTTAAGCGCGGCCAAAACGTCCTTGTCGCTGCGGAATGGAATGAGCTCTTCCGAATAACCGGCACTCTCCGCGTCCTCGGGCAGGCGTGGAGCAACGCTGACATTCTCCTGGATGATTTTTACCGCCAGCGGATTGCGCAGATTGAAAGGATCCTCGTCCGTACCGAAGCGCAGCGGATCAACATAGTGAAGCGAGGCCACCTGAATGGCCCCATCGGTCAATAGCGAGCCTGTGTTGCGGACGACTTCTTCCACCTCATCGACGCTCAGATCGTCCGAGGGATCGTACTGTGCCGTGGTAAGCGGGAAATCCACGGTTCGAAGGCTGACTTCACTCTCTACTTTTGCGCCGTAAATGAGCCCGGTCTTCG
Source organism: Phyllobacterium zundukense (assembly GCF_002764115.1). Lineage (NCBI taxonomy): Bacteria > Pseudomonadati > Pseudomonadota > Alphaproteobacteria > Hyphomicrobiales > Phyllobacteriaceae > Phyllobacterium > Phyllobacterium zundukense. The sequence continues at coordinate 512,294 of NZ_CP017940.1, forward strand.
GTGTCGGATCCGTGCCCTCATTCGCCTCGGCAAAGACGTCGAGTGGATTGAAAGCGGGATATCGGCGATTTGAGTTGTGAACTTCGGCGAGGGCAATGTGAACAAATTCGAACGGCATCGAGCGAATTACGTCGCGTTCGCCATCCTTGAACATGGTGGAGACATCCAGCCGCCGCCGATCGCGATTTTTCTGGATCGGGGTCGTCG
>NZ_CP017940.1:517500-530000 GCF_002764115.1 Phyllobacterium zundukense
ACAGCTCACTGGTCTAAATAAGGGTCTTTGCGCCGAAAATGTACCGGGGCTCAAGCCATACACCGAAGCTGTGGATTTGCTTAGCAATAAGCAAGTGGTAGCGGAGCGTTCTGTAAGCCGTTGAAGAGGGACCCGTGAGGGCCTTTGGAGGTATCAGAAGTGAGAATGCTGACATGAGTAACGATAAAGGGAGTGAGAGACTCCCTCGCCGAAAGTCCAAGGGTTCCTGCTTAAAGTTAATCTGAGCAGGGTTAGCCGGCCCCTAAGGCGAGGCCGAAAGGCGTAGTCGATGGGAACCACGTTAATATTCGTGGGCCTGCGGGTAGTGACGGATCGCGTGTGTTGTTCCTCCTTATTGGATTGGAGGGGCTTCGAAGCGGTTCCAGGAAATAGCTCCCGCGTATAGACCGTACCCTAAACCGACACTGGTGGACTGGTAGAGAATACCAAGGCGCTTGAGAGAACTGCGTTGAAGGAACTCGGCAAATTGCACGCGTAACTTCGGAAGAAGCGTGACCCTTTTTGACGCAAGTCAAGGAGGGTGGCACAGACCAGGGGGTAGCGACTGTTTACCAAAAACACAGGGCTCTGCGAAGTCGCAAGACGACGTATAGGGTCTGACGCCTGCCCGGTGCTGGAAGGTTAAGAGGAGAGGTGCAAGCTTTGAATCGAAGCCCCAGTAAACGGCGGCCGTAACTATAACGGTCCTAAGGTAGCGAAATTCCTTGTCGGGTAAGTTCCGACCTGCACGAATGGCGTAACGACTTCCCCGCTGTCTCCAACGCAGACTCAGTGAAATTGAATTCCCCGTGAAGATGCGGGGTTCCTGCGGTTAGACGGAAAGACCCCGTGCACCTTTACTATAGCTTTACACTGGCATTCGTGTCGGCATGTGTAGGATAGGTGGTAGACTTTGAAGCGGGGGCGCCAGCTCTCGTGGAGTCACCCTTGAAATACCACCCTTACCTATATGGATGTCTAACCGCGGTCCGTTATCCGGATCCGGGACAGTGTATGGTGGGTAGTTTGACTGGGGCGGTCGCCTCCTAAAGAGTAACGGAGGCGCGCGATGGTGGGCTCAGACCGGTCGGAAATCGGTCGTCGAGTGCAATGGCATAAGCCCGCCTGACTGCGAGACTGACAAGTCGAGCAGAGACGAAAGTCGGTCATAGTGATCCGGTGGTCCCGCGTGGAAGGGCCATCGCTCAACGGATAAAAGGTACGCCGGGGATAACAGGCTGATGACCCCCAAGAGTCCATATCGACGGGGTTGTTTGGCACCTCGATGTCGACTCATCGCATCCTGGGGCTGGAGCAGGTCCCAAGGGTATGGCTGTTCGCCATTTAAAGCGGTACGTGAGTTGGGTTCAGAACGTCGTGAGACAGTTCGGTCCCTATCTGCCGTGGGTGTAGGAATATTGACAGGATCTGTCCCTAGTACGAGAGGACCGGGATGGACGTATCTCTGGTGGACCTGTTGTGGCGCCAGCCGCATAGCAGGGTAGCTATATACGGACGGGATAACCGCTGAAGGCATCTAAGCGGGAAACCCACCTGAAAACGAGTATTCCCTATCAGAGCCGTGGAAGACCACCACGTTGATAGGCCGGGTGTGGAAGTGCGGCAACGCATGAAGCTTACCGGTACTAATAGCTCGATTGGCTTGATCATTCTCATTACTTATATCCATCTGTCTCGCTTGCGAGACAGATCGATTGGATTTGTCTCACGCGCCGTATCGCACCTTTGGTGCGGGCGCTGCGACAGCGCGCGGCATAAGCCGCGACGGCCGCTTGGCCTTGCGGGCTTACGCCCGGAACGCAAGCAACCTCCAATCAAAACAAACAAAAACTCCAGCTTCTCACATAACGTTGCGCTTTGCTGACCTGGTGGTTACAGCGGGGTGGCTGCACCCGATCCCATTCCGAACTCGGCCGTGAAACGCCCCAGCGCCAATGGTACTTCGTCTCAAGACGCGGGAGAGTAGGTCGCTGCCAGGTCTGCCAAACGCAACGTTATTCAAAGCTCACAAACACACAGAACAATCCAACAGGCCGCCGCTTTTAACGCAGGGCGGCCTTTTGCTTTTGCAGCCCAAACAATGTAAGATCAAACTTACGCAAAACAGCAAAAGCGGCAAACAATCCCGGTCAACAGCCGGATATGGTGGCGCGGGGTGGAGCAGCCCGGTAGCTCGTCAGGCTCATAACCTGAAGGTCACAGGTTCAAATCCTGTCCCCGCAACCAAATCCTTCCCTCGTATAAGAAACACGCCTTATCGCTGGCGCGAAGACTTCATCTTCGCTGGCGATGGTAGCTCGTCGTTCGCAAGCTCACCATAACCTGAAGGGTGAGGGACGTCCGGCAAAGCCGGTCAATCAGTCCAGTGGACTGATTGAAGACCCGAACCGGCAAAGGCCTGTCCCCGCAACCAAACTCAATGCCCGACAAAGCCAGCTTCTTATCCAAAAACCCCGCCTCAAGCGGAGTTTTTGGCGTTTATACGGCAAGCTCGTTCAACCAGGTGACGCTTGTTTGAACGATGCCGTCGATCGGCTCTTTCACGTCCTGGCGAAGGACAAGCGGTTCGCCGGTTGGTGGTTCGAGCGTCGCCAATTGACTGTCGAGCATCGAAAGCGGCATGAAATGACCGGTTCGCTTGCCCATATGGTTACGCAGGATGTCCAGACTGCCATCGAGGAAGATGAAGGCGAGGGGACCGCCGGCGGCCCGGCGCAAACGATCGCGATAGATTTTCTTCAGAGCAGAACAGGAAATCACGATGCCCTTTTCGGCTCGCGCCAGTTCGACGCCAATCTTGTCCAGCCAGGGCCAGCGATCTTCGTCGGTCAATGGAATACCGGATGCCATTTTCTGCACATTGCTTCGCGGGTGCAGAACGTCGCCTTCGATGAAGGGCAAGCCCAGCGCCGCCGCAATTCCACTTCCCACCGAGGATTTGCCGGAGCCGCTCACTCCCATGACGACAGCGCGAATCATAGCGAAGCGGTGATGCCGCCATCAATATGGATGACCTGGCCGTTGACGAAGGAAGATGCGTCGCTGGCCAGGAAGACCGCTGCGCCAACCAGTTCGTCGACATTGCCCCACCGGCCGGCCGGCGTGCGCTTTTCCAGCCACGAGGAAAAATCGGGATTGTCGATCAGTGCCTGATTGAGCGGCGTCTTGAAATAGCCGGGCGCGATCGCATTGATCTGCAGGCCATATTTTGCCCAGTCCGTACACATGCCGCGGGTGAGATTGCGCACGGCGCCCTTGGTTGCCGTATAGGGTGCGATCGAGGGGCGGGCGAGTTCGCTTTGCACCGAGGCAATATTGATGATCTTGCCGCGTCCGCGTTTGATCATGTGCTTCGCTACGCTCTGGCCAGCATAGAAAACACTGGAGATATTGGTCTGCAGCAATTGCAGCCATTTGTCTTCGGGGAAATCCTCCAGCGGTGCCCTGAACTGCATGCCGGCATTGTTGATGAGAATGTCGATGGCACCTGTTTCGGCTTCGATCCGATCAACACCGCTTTTCACAGCTTCAAGGCTGGTGACGTCGAAATCGGAACCATAGACCGTGTAACCGGCTGCCCTCAGCTCCGCGACCGCCGCGTCAACCTTGGCCTTGTCACGGCCGTTGATGATGACTGCGGCGCCGTGCGCTGCCAGACCCCTGGCCAGCGCCAGGCCTATGCCCTGGCTGGACCCGGTAACAAGGGCAAGCCGGCCCTCAAGGCTAAATAGCGGATAGACCATGGATGTTCATTCCCTGCGTTGGTTTCTCCATGATTGCAGCAGCGAAGCTGAGTCGCAATTGCTGCCGGCCCAGAATCGCCAGAACATTATATCGCCAGTTCTGTCTCGCGATCAAAGAGATGGATATTGTCCAAAGCGATATGCAGGCGGACCCTATCACCCTTGCCCGTTTCAGGCCTGCCACTATGGGCGAGAACCACGGACTGCGATGCGACGTCGAGAACAATGAAGGTCATGCTCCCCGTCGACTCAATGCCTGTGACGACGGCATCAATGGCCACGTCGTTGGGGTTTGGTTTCAATGAAAGGTGTTCGGGTCGCATGCCAACCCAGAGTTCGCGACCGGGAACTGTGCTGCGTTTCAGGTTGATCCGCTGCGCGTCGTTCGTGTCAAGTACGACAGTACCATGGCCGCTTGCAGTCGCAGGCAGGAAGTTCATCGCCGGCGAGCCGATGAAACCGGCAACAAACTTGTTCGCCGGATGGTCGTAAAGATCAAGCGGACTACCCTGCTGTTCGACAACGCCAGCACGCATGACGACGACATGGTCAGCCATCGTCATCGCCTCGACCTGATCGTGGGTGACGTAAACCGAAGTCGCGTTCAGGCGCTCATGCAGTTTGCGGATTTCGCTGCGCATGTGGACACGCAGCGCCGCGTCGAGATTGGAAAGAGGTTCGTCGAAAAGGAATACCTTTGGATTGCGCACGATGGCGCGGCCCATGGCAACGCGCTGCCGCTGACCGCCTGACAAGGCTTTGGGCAAGCGACCGAGGAGACTGCCAAGACCAAGGGTTTCTGCGGCGGTTCGTGTACGCTCGGCGATTTCGTCTTTCGGACGGCGCTTCAGCCGCATCGAATAGTTCATATTGTGCTCGACATCCATATGCGGGTAGAGCGCATAGGACTGGAACACCATGGCTACATCGCGCTCACGCGGCGGTTTGCCGATGACGCTTTGTCCGGCAATGCGGACATCGCCGGAACTGGTTTTCTCCAGTCCGGCAAGCGTGCGCAGCAATGTGGACTTGCCGCAGCCTGACGGCCCGACAAGGGCGACGAACGAGCCCTGCTCGATGGCAATGTTGACGTCCCTGAGTGCGTGAAACCCGCCATAATGCTTGTTCAGATGGTCGATCTCGATCTGGAGCATGGTTTACCTCATTTCAGCGCGCCGGCGGTCAGGCCGCTGACGATACGCCGTTGCAACAGCATGAATACGATCAGGATGGGCGTTACATAGATGGCCGCGTAGGTCATGATGCCGTTCCAGTCATTGGCATTCGGTCCCATGAAAGTCTGCAGGCCGACCGTCGCTGTCTGAAGCTCATTCTTGGCAATCAGCGAGCGCGCATAAACATATTCGCCGAAGGATTGCAGGAAGATCAGCACGGAGGTGACCAGAATGCCGTTGCGCGCCAAAGGCAGCATGATGCGGAAGAACGCGCCGATGCGCGACGACCCGTCGACAAGCGCCGCTTCTTCCAGTTCACGCGGCACTTGCACGAACGTCGCGCGGCAAAGCACAATGTAGAGGGGAAGCACCTTTGCCGTTTGCGCCAGGATTACTGCGACGCGCGGGCTGGCCAGGAGGCCGATCTGGTTGAACATGACGAAGATCGGCGTCACCATCAGGGACGACGGCAGGACCTGCATCATCAGGATGGCAAAGAGGGCGATCTCCATCCAGACATTGCGAACGCGCGACAAGACGTAGGCGCAGCCGGTCCCCAATGTCGTGACAAGTATCGTTACCCCGATTGCGATGAGCAGCGAGTTCCACAGGTAGCGGCCCATGTCGCGGCTTTTCCAGATATCCAGAAAATTCCATTGCGGGTCGTTGGGCCAGAAGGTCGGCGGAAACTGAAAGATTTCCGTGCTGCCTTTGAGCGCCGTGAGATACATCCAGTAGAGCGGGAACAGGTAAATCGCCGTCATGACGAGACCGATACCAAGAAGAATATAGCGTTTCACCAGCGTTCTCCTCAGTAACTGTGTTCGTGGCGGGTGGAACGGACGTAGACCGCGGCGACCACAATGACGAAGAGAATCATGAGGACGGAAACGGCACTGCCGAGCGATATTTCGTAGGTCTGGAACGAGAGCTGCCACGACCAGTATTGTGCGACATTGGAGCTGTCCGCCGGGCCGCCTTGCGTGAGTGCCGCAATCAGGTCGAATTGCTGCAATGTGAAAATCATGCCAAGCGAGATGACAGCACCGAGCTGAGCACGCATCAGGGGCAGGGTAATCGACCGGAAGCGCTCGAAGGGACCGGCGCCGTCGAGCTCCGCGGCCTCATAGACATCGCGCGGAATGCTTGCAAGTCCGACGGAAAGCAGAATCATGTTGAAGGGAATGCCGAGCCAGACATTGGCGATGATGACGGCATAGAGGGCGACATTGGGGTCGGAGAGCCAGAAGATGCGATCGTCGGCAAGGCCAAGTGCCGTCAAGGCATAGTTGATGACGCCGAAATCACCTGCAAACAGCCATTTCCAGATGGCGCCGACGACCAGTGCCGGCATTATCCACCCGGCAAGAAACAGGCCGCGCAGATAGGTTGCACCCGGAAAATCCTGCTGGAAGAAGAGGGCAAGGCCGAATCCGATCGAGAGCTGGAACACGATCGAGAGCACAACGAACTTTACCGTGTTCCAGAGCACGGTAGCGGCAATCGGCTGCGAGAAAATATCGTAGTAGTTCGCAAGGCCAACGAAAGGCCGCTTGAACGAGGTGATCGTGAACATGTCGACGGTCTGCAACGACATGATGATATTGTAGACGATCGGAAAGGCCGAGAACGTAACCAGATAGACAAGGGCAAGTCCAAGCAGCAGGATATCAAATCCACTGCCATCCCGGATGGTCCTGATGATGCCCTGCATAGCGTCCTCCCGCTCGCCGCTTCAATATGAATGATTGTCGCTCCCCCGCATTGGCGGGGAAGCGACCGACAAGAACCTAGTCGTTCAAAACAGCGTCGATCTGTTTCTGCGCCGTGGCGAGTGCCGTCTTCGCATCGCTCTGATGCGTCAGCGATGACTGAATCGCCGTATAGATGGCTTTCGAGATCTTTGGCCATTCGGGGTGCGGACCGCGATTACGGGCATATTTCATGCTTTCCTCAAAGACCGCATAGATCGCCGGCGTGTTGGGATTGTTGGACTGCACTTTCGCTGCCGGGAGAAAACCGAAACGGTTCCAGACATCGGGCATTTTTCCGTAAAGGAACTCAAGCAGGATAAAGGCTTCTTTCGGATGCTCGCTGTTGGCGAGAATCACGTTGTCGCCTTCACCCAAGGCCGATGCGCGGGCTGCGCCTTCCTGAGGGACTGGGAGGAGCGCAGCGCGATATTCAAACTTTGCTTCGCGTCCCATACGGGGCAGTTCCCATGGGCCGGAAATCGCCATCGCCGCATTGCCGGCATTGAAAGTGCCAGTCGAATCGAACTGCCCGCGGATCAACGTGTCCGGAGAGGCAAGCTTTTCATCAAGCAGCTTGCTCCAGAAATCCAGAACCTTCACGCCACCTTCCGTATCGACCTTGTTGTAGTCGCCGCCAGCCATCTGCAGCCAGGGCAGGAATTGGAATGTCCCCTCTTCGGTGGCTACCGCCGAAAACGCCAGACCATAGATGTTGTTTGCCGGATCATTGAGCTTCTTCGCGGCAGCGTAGAGTTCATCCCAGGTTTTCGGCGGGTTGTCCGGATCGAGGCCTTTCGCCTTGAACATGTCCGCATTGTAGTAGAGCGCGATTGTATTGGCGCCGCGGGGAACACCATAAATCTTTCCATCCCAGGTGACCGATGAGAGGGGGCCAGGGAAGATATCGTCCTTCTTGATGATTTTCGATTCCGCCAGCATCGGCGTGAGATCGAGCAACAGACCGCGCGAGGCAAAGAGCGCGACTTCCGGATTATCGATGTAAGTCACGTCGGGCGATTCGCCCGTTGCGGTCGCGCGGGCCAGATCATTGACCATGTCGCGAAACTGGACGGTCTTGATGTTCAGCTTGATGTCAGGATGCGCTTGCTCGAATTCATCCTTCAACAGATACATATATTGATCGGGCCTATCGATAGTCCAGATATCCAGTGTCACCGGCTCGGCTTGCGCGGCAGCACCGGATATGAGCAGCGCCGCCGCTGCAATCCAATGTGAAATGCGTTTCATCGCTTCCTCCTCTTGTGGCTGGGCCGGACCACGTGCTTCTTTCTGGCACGTTTGACCGGTGTTGGCTTTCTTTCATCTCCGGAACTCCCGTCCGGAATCGGGCCCGCATCGGGAAATCAGGGATTGGCGACGAATGTGCCGCCACGGCTTTGTTTCAGATAATTGAGCGAATGGACCTGTCCGGTCATTTCCAGTTCGTTGCGGTAGACTGGATCGTGCCAGCCTTCGATATCTATCGAGCCGGACCAGCCCGCAAGACGCAATTCGGAGATGACATCGACCCAGTTGGTGTCACCAAAACCCGGAGATCGCATGAACACGAACTTCTCCTTGCCGAAAATGCCGTGCTCGCGAATGACTTCCCAGCGGATCGTCGCGTCCTTGCCGTGAACGTGGAAAATCTTCGGCGCCCATTTGCGGATCTGCGGCAGCGGGTCGATCAGATAGACCATCTGGTGACAGGGCTCCCATTCGAGACCGAGATTATCGGCGGGAACTTCGTTGAAGATCATTTCCCACGCATCGGGATTATGGGCGATGTTCCAGTCACCGCTTGCCCAATTGCCGTCCATGGCACAGTTTTCGAAGGCGAGCTTCACGCCTTTGTCGGCGGCGCGCATGGCGAGTTCCGTCCAGACCCGCCTGAACTGCGGCAAGCTCTCCTCTATCGGTTTCCCGCGAATGCGTCCGGTAAATCCCGCAATCGTCGTTGCGCCGAAAAGATGGGCATTGTCGATCAGCGCTTCCCAGCCTTTCAGGGTTTCGCGGTCGATTTCAGTATCCTCGAGCGGGTTGCCGAACATGCCGAGGGTCGTCATCGTTACGTCCGCATCGCCAATCGCTTCGTTCAACTCGGCTGCCAGCCTCGGCAAATCCTTGTTCATCACCTGCCAAAAGAAGGGTTCGATGCTTTCGAAACCATGCCGCAGGATGTTTTTGACATAGGCGGCAGGATCCGGTGCATTGCCCTTGATCATGGTGCCGATACGGATAGCCTTTGCCGGATTGTTCACTCTCGAACTCCTTCAGATCGTAATTTCGATGCGCCGGCCCGATTCGGCGCTGTCGATCGCACCGAACACCATGGCGAGGCTCTTGATATTCTCCGTGCCGATTGTCTCCGGCACGGGACCGCCGCGTGTAGCGGCAATAAAATCCTGCATGACTCCGAGGTGACCGCCGACGCGATCAGAAGCATCTAGGGGAGGGATGCCGACGGCGGCCACCCCGGAGAACAGGCCATCCTTGCCGGAGGTGACGGCTTCGGCCCGTATGTCATCATGCCCGTCCCAAACAACAGAACCCTTGCTGCCGACGATGCGCCAAGCACTTTCCCAGCTTGTACGCAAACCGTCGGCGCACCAGCTGCCGCGGTAGGTGAAAATCGCACCGTCGGCGAACTCGAATATGGCGGCGGCGGACGATCCCTGGCTGTACCAGGAATTGGCAGGCTCCCATTCCTGGGCGTAAACGGCAGTGGCTGCGGCACCGGCCATAAAGCGGGCGGCGTCGAATGTGTGGATCGCCATGTCGAGAAACAGGACGTGGGGCATTTCTTCTCGGAAGCCGCCGAAATGCGGAGCGAGAAAGAAGTCGCAATGGATGCTGGTGACTTCGCCGATAGCGCCTGACTCGATCAGTCTGCGGATACGCCGGATCTGGGCGAGGTAACGCCTGTTTTGCACGACGGCATGGACCCGGCCTGCCTCTTGCGCACGCCGAACGAGATCGCGGGCCTCCTCCAGTGTTTCGGCCATAGGCTTTTCGGAGAGGACATGGCATCCGGCTTCCAGTCCGGCCGCAACGGTAGCGTGCCGCGCGGCTGGCACCACGATATCGAAAAGCACATCTGGGCTGGTTTCGGCCAGGACCCTTGCAAGATTGTTACCGATGAGGGCGGAGGCCAGTCCAAATTCCGTGGCCCGCGTTTCTGCACGTGCGGTGTCCAAGTCGACAACGCCGACAATCTCGACATCACCAATGGTGCGGACTGCTTCGAACCAGGCTTTGCTCATGGCTCCGCAGCCGACTAAAACCGCACGCTGCATATTGTCTCCTCCCAACGAAATCCATGGCTAAACCGATTAAATCGGTTGCAATTGGGCTCCGTAAACGTTTACGATTTCATATAGGAGTTTTGTTTTTGTCAATCCCTCATTTCGGTGTTTTATGAGGGGCGGCCCTCAGAACGAGTCGGCAAAGGGAGAAAAGGCGTGAGTATTCGGGACCTTGCCCGCCATCTCGATATTTCGATCGGTACCGTATCGCGGGCCCTGAACGGCAAGTCAGACGTCAATCCCGAGACGCGGGAGCGCGTGCTGGCGGCGGCGAAGAAGCTCGGCTACGTCCCCAACCAGTCTGGCCGCAGCCTGAGGCAGGGCACGACGAACACCATCGGTTTCATGATCGAGTCGACCATCGAGACCGCTGACAATGGCGGGAGCTTCTTCATGCCGGTCTTCGAGGGCGTGCAATCGGTTTTCCGGCGGCACCACCTCGATCTCGTGGCGCTGCTGTGCGGAACCGACGAAGATCCTTCCGCCTATCTCAATCGTGTGGTCGGGCGCCGCTTTGTCGATGGGCTGATCATTTCGGCCACCACGCGCAACGATCCGCGCATTACGTTTCTGCTGGATCGAAAGATTCCCTTTGTTGCCCTTGGGCGAAGTGCTACGGGCGGCGCCTATCCATGGATCGATCTCGATTTCGAAGGGGTCGCAGCGACGGCAGTGACGCGTCTCGTCAATTTCGGACATAACCGGATCGCCATCGGGGTTCCCGCGAGCGATATCAACCTCGGCTATGTTTTCCAGGACGGCTACAAACACGCTCTTGCTGCCAATGGTATCCCTTTCGATCCCGCGCTCGTCCTTCCTGCACACAGCAATGAAGAGGGCGGATACCAGGTAGCCAGCGCCATGCTTGCCCAGAAGCACATGCCGACCGCGGTCATTCTCGTGAACGAAAATATGGCCATAGGTCTTTACCGGCGATTTTATGAAGCGGGTATCCATCCCGGCCGCGACATTGCCGTTATCGGTTTCCGGGAGAGCACGCAAAGCCGCTTCCTGTCGCCAACGCTGACCTGTTTTCGCATCTCGTTGCGGGATCTCGGTATCAAGCTGGCCGAAGCGCTGCTTTCGACCATGCCGGCATTCAGGAACAACTATCCTCAGGAGAGGGTGGAATTGATCTGGCCAATGGAACTCGTTCCCGGCGAAAGCGACGTGCTGAAGCGCACTGCCTGAGATCAAAAAACGGCGAGGCGGGAGATTGGCGTTGAAACAAGCTGCTCCTGTGGTATTGGTTCCGCCAAACAGGATGAGAGATATATCATGACCTTCCACCAGAATCTGATCAATGGCGAATGGGCCGGTGGCGACGCCATTGCCAATATCAATCCGTCGAACACCAATGATGTCGTCGGCGAGTATGCGCGGGCGACGGCTGATGACACGCTGAATGCGATCGCTGCGGCGAAGGCGGCATTCCCGGCGTGGTCGCGGTCCGGCATTCTCGAGCGCCATGCGATCTTGCGCAAAACCGCCGATGAGATCACTGCCCGCAAGGATGAACTCGGCCGGCTATTGTCGCGCGAGGAAGGCAAGACGCTCGCCGAGGGCATTGGCGAAACGCTGCGCGCCGCGCAGATCTTCGATTTCTTCGCTGGCGAAGTGCTGAGGCTCGCCGGCGAGGTGCTGCCAAGCGCCCGGCCGAATATCGGCGTCGAGATCACCCGCGAACCCGTCGGTGTTGTCGGCATCATCACACCTTGGAACTTCCCCATCGCCATTCCCGCCTGGAAGATTGCCCCGGCTCTCGCCTATGGCAATACGGTTGTGTTCAAACCGGCTGATCTCGTACCTGGCTGTTCCTGGGCAATCGTCGACATATTGCATCGCGCCGGCTTGCCGAAGGGTGTGCTCAACCTTGTCATGGGCAAGGGCTCGGTGGTGGGCCAGACCATCCTCGACAGTGCCGACGTCAATGCCATCACCTTCACCGGATCGGTCGGCACGGGCAAGCGGGTTGCCGCCGCCTCAATCGAGCACATGCGCAAATTCCAGCTGGAGATGGGCGGCAAGAACCCCTTTGTTGTTCTCGACGATGCGGATGTGAATGTTGCCGTCGAGGCGGCGGTGAACAGCGCCTTTTTCTCCACGGGACAGCGCTGCACGGCGTCATCGCGCATCATTGTAACGGAAGGCATTCACGACAAGTTCGTGTTCGCAGCAACCGAGCGGTTGAAGGGCCTTGTGGTGGATGACGCGCTCAAGGCCGGAACGCATATCGGTCCTGTCGTCGATGAGAGCCAACTCAAGCAGGATATGGATTACATCGAGATTGGCAGAAGCGAAGGCGCCAACCTCGTTTTCGGCGGCGAACGTCTGAACCGGGAAACGCCGGGCTTCTATCTGCAGCCGGCGCTCTTTACCGAGGCGACCAACCAGATGCGCATCTCACGCGAAGAAATTTTCGGCCCTGTCGCCAGCGTCATTCGCGTCAAGGACTACGAGGAGGCACTGCATACGGCCAATGACACGCCGTTCGGGCTGTCC
>NZ_CP017940.1:3832500-3950702 GCF_002764115.1 Phyllobacterium zundukense
ACTTGATCCGGAAGATTATACCAGCAAGCCGGATCCAGACTCGCCCTGGAACCCAAAGCCGTAGCACGAATGAAACGATAGGATTAGAGTGCGTGCCTTGCCTCGCCAAGACACACATGCTAGCGAGCCATCATTCATTCGATAACCGTGCATAAGCGGACGTAACAGAAGAAGGTTTCCAGACAATGGCTCAAAAGCCTGATGAAAAGGCCGGGAACGGCAACGAAGTGACCAATGGCGATGGAACTGCCCCGCAGCAGACGCTGAATATTCTGGCGCAGTATGTGAAGGATCTTTCTTTCGAAAGCCCTGGCGCTCCGCTTTCCCTGCGTCCGCGTGACAAGGCTCCCGGCATCAGCATCAATGTCAACGTCAATGCAAATCCGATCGCCGAGAACGACTTTGATGTTGTCCTGACACTTTCGGCCAAGGCTGGAGAAGGCAAGGAAGTCCTGTTCAATGCGGAACTCGTCTATGGCGGCGTTTTCCGTCTCGTCGGTTTCCCTCAGGAGCACTTGCTGCCGCTGCTGTTCATCGAATGCCCGCGCCTGCTGTTCCCGTTCGCCCGTCAGATCATTGCCGAGGCAACGCGCAATGGCGGTTTCCCGCCACTGATGATCGATCCGATCGATTTCGCTCAGATGTTCCAGCAGCGTATGGCCGAAGAACAGGCCAAGGCCAAAGTCAGCTAAGCCGAACCTGCTTTCGAAAAAGCGAAAACCCGGGTCCAGGCCCGGGTTTTTTATTGAAGTTCGAGAGAGGCGCTGCGTTCGTTCCAGATCGCCTTTTCGCCAATCTTTTCCACCAGCTTGGCGTGAGCCGATTTTTCGGCATCGGTCAATCGAGGCTGAAGGGTTATTGGCCGGCGCGAAATCGTGATTGTTCCCGCTGCGTCGCTGGCTCGTTGGTTGTTCGATTGATCCGCAATTGTCAGGCCGAGAGCCGCCTGTTTGCCGCCGATCAGCTCGATGTAGACTTCCGCCAGAAGCTGGGAGTCCAGGAGCGCCCCGTGCATGGTGCGATGGCTGTTGTCGATGCCGTAGCGGCGGCAAAGAGCATCGAGTGAGTTTGGACCCATCGGGTGCTTACGCCGGGCGAGTGCCAATGTGTCGACCACCCGATCATTGTGTATTGGCGGATGGCCGAGACGGTTCAGCTCTGCATTGACAAAGCCCATATCGAACATCGCATTGTGCGCGATCAGCTTGGCTCCATCGATGAAATCGAGAAAATCATGGAGGATACCGGCGAAAAGCGGCTTGTCGGCCAGCTGATCATTGCTGATCCCGTGGACCGCGAGCGCATCCGGGTGCACGGTCTTGCCCTCGGGATTGATATAGACGTGAAACGTCCGTCCGGTCGGGAACCGGTTGACAAGCTCGACCCCGCCGATCTCGATGATCCGGTCATCCAGCCGGTCCAGACCTGTCGTTTCCGTATCGAATATGATTTCGCGCATGGAATCACCCTTGTGCCCAAGTTCCACGAATTGGCCCATTCGGGCAAGGGGGGATGGGTTCTGTCCCCGCCTATCCTGACAGGAGGCTGATAATCTTGCGGACCGCGGCGCGGGTCACATCGAAATCATGGCGCGTGTCGATGACGAAATCCGCCCGGGCCTGCTTTTCCGCATCCGGCGTCTGACGCGCCAGAATGGCGCCCAACTTCGCCGGTGTCATACCTGGACGCTCAAGAACGCGCCTTCGCTGGACATCCGCCGGGGCCGTTACGACAAGTACCTTATCGACCCGGGTTTCGGCTCCGGTTTCAAAGAGCAAGGGGATGTCGAGGACGATCAGATTTGCACCCTGTGACTGCGCATTGTCGCGAAATTCATTTTCTTCGGCGCGTACCAGCGGATGAATAATTGCCTCGAGCTTTTCCAGCGCTTCCGGCTTTTCCATGACCGCTGTAGACAGCTTGGCGCGATCAACCTTGCCATTTTCGGTGGTTCCAGGGAATGCTGCTTCGATCAGCGGGGCCGCAGCACCGGAATAGAGCCGATGCACTGCCGCATCTGCCGAATAGACCGGGATGCCTTCATCGACAAACATCTGTGCAGAGGTCGATTTCCCCATGCCGATGGAACCCGTGAGACCAAGGACGATCATCTGGATTGTCCGCTTAAGTCAGACATTGCCATATCGGCCAGGATGAGCGTACGCAGTTCCGGCGTAACGTCCGGCCTGACGCCGAACCAGCGTTCAAAGCCGGGCACAGCCTGATGTAACAGCATGCCAAGGCCGTCGACGGTTTCGAGCCCACACACGCGCGCCGTTTTCAGCAGGGGTGTTTGCAGCGGCACATAGACAATGTCTGTCACCAGCGCGTCCCTGTCAGCAAGCGACAGATCGACAGCACCGTCTTCCTTGCCTTCCATGCCAAGCGAAGTGGTATTGACGATCAATTCAGCACCTTTCAGCAACTCGGGAATTGCGCGCCATTCATGACTACTTATACCCGTGCCGAAACGGTCCGCCAGCTCGCGTGCCCGGTCAACGGTGCGATTGACGATGCGGACATCATCAAATCCCCGCTGCTTCAAGGCATAGACCACCGCGCGACTGGCACCACCCGCACCGAGCACCAGCGCCGACTTGCGTCGATCCCAACCCGGACTCACCGCGTCGAGATTGGCAACGAAACCATAGGCGTCAGTATTGCCACCGCAGAGCACGCCCTCTTCGAACCACAATGTATTGACCGCACCGATATCCTCGGCGGCCTCATCGTGCCTGGTGCACAGCGCAAAAGCGCTTTCCTTGTGGGGAATGGTGACATTGCCACCCGCATAGCCATTTCCTTGCAGACTATGAACGAAATCAGCAAAGCCTTCCGGCGCTATCTCGATCGCCTGGTAGGAACCAACCAAACCGTATTTTTTCAGCCAGTAGCCGTGGATCAGCGGCGAGCGTGAATGGTGAATGGGAAGGCCCGTGACAAAAGCCCTAGCCATCGATTGCTCCCTCGTGACGTAATTCTGCAAGCAACGGTAAAAGGGGCAAGCCAACAATCGTAAAATAGTCGCCATCGACCTTTTCGAAAAGCTGCACCCCTTCCCCCTCATATTGATATGCGCCGACGCTCTGCAGTGCGACCGCACCGACACGTGACAAATGCCGACCGATAAAACCGGGATCAAGATCGCGCAAGGTCATGCGAGCGACAGAGACATGCCGCCACAGCGTCTGTCCGTCCCTGGCGAGAACAACCGCGCTGTTGAGGTGATGTGTCTGTCCCGACAGTTTCAGCAACTGCCGCCGCGCGCCTTCCATATCTTCCGGCTTGTGCAAGACCTGGTCACCGAGGGAGAGGGTCTGGTCCGAACCGATCACCAGCGCTGCAGGATTGCGCTCGCTGACATCGATCGCCTTTGCTTCCGCGAGAACCAAAGCCACGTCTTCCGGTGTAGCACCGCTGTTGTAGAGTGGTGCCTCCACCGCGCGCTCATCGATATCCGCGGACTGCGCGGTGAATGCAACGCCGGCATTTTTCAACAACATGGCGCGGAACGGGCTTTTGGAGGCGAGGATAATGTCCATGGTCTTTTCTTCGTTGCCGGAGATTAGGTTGATCCCAGTTCCGTTAT
Organism: Phyllobacterium zundukense; assembly: GCF_002764115.1. Classification (NCBI taxonomy): domain Bacteria; kingdom Pseudomonadati; phylum Pseudomonadota; class Alphaproteobacteria; order Hyphomicrobiales; family Phyllobacteriaceae; genus Phyllobacterium; species Phyllobacterium zundukense. The sequence continues at coordinate 3,836,090 of NZ_CP017940.1, forward strand.
CGTCCCTCGGCGCGCAGGGCAAGAACAGCAGCAGCTGTTTCTTCGATCGAACGGCGTGAGACATCGATCATCGGCCAATTGTGCCGGTGGCAGATCTGCCGGGCATAGGTCAGCTCTTCAATGATATTGGCGCGATCGAGATACTGATCGGCGTCGAAGCCGTGCGTTGCCCCAAGTACCCGGTGCTGACGAACCTGCGATATTCGTTCCGCTGAAGCGACCAGCCCGACAATCAGCGGCCTTTCGGAATTTATCAACACGTCCGGGATTGGAACGCCGACAACAATTGGAACATTGACGGTCTTGATCCCCCGGTTGGCAAGATAGATGCTTGTCGGTGTCTTCGATGTGCGCGATATGCCGATCAGAATGACGTCCGCCTCTTCTATATCCGGCGGTAGCTGGCCGTCATCATGTTCCATCGTAAAGTTGAGTGCATCGATCCGCCGGAAATATTCAGCATTGAGAACATGCTGGGCGCCGACGCGTCGTCCCGCCGGCGCACCAAGATAGGACTGGAAAATACTCAGGACCGGCTCGAGAACAGATACACAAGGAACACCGATCGCCGCGCAACCATCATTGATCATCGCGGCGAGCCGCTGATCGATAATCGTATAGAGCACGATACCCGGCTCGGCATCGATCCCATCAAGGACCTTTTTGATCTGCTTTTCCGTCCGGATCAGCGGATAAACATGCTCTATGGCCCGTGCGTGGGCGTATTGTGCTGCCGCCGCGCGCCCTGCGGCAATGAGAGTCTCTCCGGTCGCATCAGAAATCATATGAAGATGAAAGTAATTTACCGGTTTCGTCACAGAAATTTTCATCTCCTGTTGATGGCTGGGGACAATCAGCCAAAGCATCCACAACTGATGGCAGCCATGTGAATTATTGGCAAGTCATCCACAGCGAGCCTGGCTGTGGATGTCTTTGTCGGCAGCAACAGGAATCTGGGGATTGTTGCGATAGTTCGCCTTTCTTCCGCAGGTTTCCACATATTTATTCACAGTTAGCAATATGTTAAGCCATTGTAATGATTATATTTATGGCAGTTTCCACGTTCTTCTCGAAATTCAACCTATGGTTTTCCTGAGTTTTCGCTGAAATTCAAGACTGTGGGAAAATGCTGGCATTGTGGTAATTCCCGATACAAACAGACTCTAAGAATCAGAAAAACCAAATTAGATCTAAATTTCTTTTTTGTAAGACAAGGCCGGAGAGACTGACAATGGTTCGCAAAGTGATGAAAGTCCTTGGAGGCGAGACTGTTTTTCCTCCTCCGATCTGGATGATGCGCCAGGCTGGGCGCTATCTCCCCGAATATAGGGAAGTGAGGAAAAACGCCGGAAGTTTTCTCGATCTCTGCTATTCCCCTGACCTTGCTGTTGAGGTGACCCTGCAGCCCATTCGCCGTTTTGGCTTTGACGCGGCAATTCTGTTTTCAGATATCCTGGTTGTCCCGCATGCGCTTGGGCGCGATCTTCATTTCGAAGAGGGACGCGGGCCCGTGATGACCCCGATCGACGTCGATGGAATATTCTGGCTGGAATCCAGTGGTGCTGCGGATCGCCTGGAGCCGGTCTATGAGACGGTGCGGCTCTTGCGGCAGCAGCTCCCCACGGAGACAACACTGCTTGGCTTCTGCGGGGCTCCTTGGACCGTGGCGACCTATATGATTGCCGGTCATGGAACGCCTGATCAGGCTCCAGCCCGGCTTTTTGCCTATCGCAACCCCGAAGCCTTCCGGAAACTGCTGGATGAACTTGCGGATGTTTCAGCTGAATATCTGATCCGGCAGATCGATGCTGGCGCCGATGCCGTGCAGATTTTCGATTCCTGGGCGGGCGTTCTCGACGAAGCCTGCTTCGAGCAGTTTTGCGTAGCACCGGTAGCGCGTATCGTCAGAAAGGTCCGGGCCGTTCACCCGGGTGTGCCGATTATCGGTTTTCCAAAGGGTGCCGGCGCGCTTTATGTCAATTACCGGGAACGTACCGGAGTGACGGCCCTCGGACTGGATTGGTCGGTGCCGCTTTCAATGGCATCGTCACTTCAGGGTGGTGGCGCGGTTCAGGGGAATCTTGACCCCTTGCGGGTCGTTGCCGGTGGTCGCGCCCTTGATGAAGGTGTCGATGCCATTCTGGATTCTCTCGGTCAGGGGCCACTGATATTCAATCTTGGCCATGGAATTACGCCGGATGCGCCGGTATCGCATGTTGAACAGATGGTTCACCGCGTGCGCCAGGCTACCCGGCGAAAATAACCATAATCGGCAAGGACGACAGCATGACGACCACAAGACCGGATGAGAGCAACTCACGGAAAGTTCCGCTCTTGCCGCGATCGATCGGGGCGGTGGTCGCGATCTGCGTCATTGCACTGGTTTTGCTGTACCCCGACAGTGCCTATTTGTGGGTGAAGGCGATCCACGTTATCGCCGTCATCTCATGGATGGCAGGTATGCTCTATCTGCCACGCTTGTTCGTATATCATTGCGCTGCCGAACGCGGCTCTGCCCAGTCAGAGACATTCAAGGTCATGGAACAGCGGTTGCTGAAGGCTATCATCGATCCGGCCATGGGGATAACCTGGCTCGCGGGTTTGTGGCTCGCGTGGCAATCGGCGGCCTATATGGATGGCTGGTTCCATGTGAAATTTCTGGCAGTTCTCATTTTATCGGGCGTGCATGGGTATTTTTCCAAGGCCGTGCGGCTGTTTGCCGAGGACCGGAACGAGAAACCGGCACGCTTCTGGCGCATGATGAATGAGGTGCCAACGGTTCTCATGATTATCATTGTTCTCATGGTCATCATAAAGCCATTTTGATCAATCACAAAAACTGCGGTCAGATATCAATACCACTCATGAAACCTCTTGCCCTTGCCGCCATGATTGGCTAGATAAGGGCCTCCTCTCTGGAAATACCGCCACAGCAAGCCTCAGCCATTTTCAGTGGCACTGCATTCAGGCATCGTCATTTCCCTTCCCCATTTCAAACCAATAGAATTAAGAGTTCCGCACACATGCAGGAAATGAAATTACAAGAACTCAAGAACAAGACTGCGGTCGATCTTCTCGCTTTTGCCGAATCGCTTGAGGTCGAAAACGCCAGCGTCATGCGCAAACAGGAATTGATGTTTGCCATTCTGAAGAAACTGGCTTCGCAAGAAGTCGAAATCATCGGCGAAGGTGTTGTCGAGATCCTGCAGGATGGCTTCGGCTTCATGCGTTCCGCCAATGCCAATTATCTCCCCGGCCCTGATGACATCTACATCTCGCCATCGCAGATCCGGCGTTTTTCGCTGAAGACAGGCGATACGGTCGAGGGCCCGATCCGTGGACCGAAAGAAGGTGAGCGTTATTTCGCCCTTCTGAAAGTCAACACGATCAATTTCGAAGATCCGGAAAAAATCCGCCACAAGATCCACTTCGACAATCTGACGCCGCTCTACCCGAATGAGCGCTTCAAGATGGAACTGGAAAATCCGACGACCAAGGATCTTTCCGCTCGCGTGATCGATCTGGTGGCGCCGCTCGGCAAAGGCCAGCGCGGGCTGATCGTTGCACCGCCGCGAACCGGTAAGACCGTCCTGTTACAGAATATCGCGCATTCGATCACTGCCAACCATCCGGAATGCTATCTCATCGTTCTCCTGATCGATGAACGGCCGGAAGAAGTGACCGACATGCAGCGCTCCGTGAAGGGCGAAGTCGTGTCTTCGACCTTCGACGAACCGGCCTCCCGTCACGTTCAGGTGGCGGAAATGGTCATCGAGAAGGCTAAGCGCCTCGTTGAACATGGCCGCGATGTGGTTATCCTGCTCGATTCCATCACCCGTCTTGGCCGCGCATACAACACCGTCGTGCCATCATCCGGCAAGGTACTGACTGGTGGTGTTGATGCCAATGCCCTGCAGCGCCCGAAGCGCTTCTTCGGTGCCGCTCGTAACATCGAGGAAGGCGGCTCGCTGACCATCATCGCGACAGCCCTGATCGATACCGGCAGCCGCATGGACGAAGTCATCTTCGAAGAATTCAAGGGAACCGGTAACTCGGAAATTGTGCTCGACCGGAAGGTCGCCGACAAGCGTATCTTCCCGGCAATGGATATCCTCAAATCCGGTACGCGTAAGGAAGACCTCCTCGTGCCGCGTCAGGATCTGCAGAAGATCTTTGTTCTTCGCCGTATTCTCGCGCCGATGGGTACGACCGACGCGATCGAGTTCCTCATCGACAAGCTGAAGCAGACCAAGACCAACGGCGAGTTCTTCGACTCGATGAATACATAACCCTACGAAGTTGGGCGAAAAAGCGCTTCAAGTGCTTCTTCTGTCGCCACTGGTGCAAGACATACAAGCCCGCGGCACAAATAGGCCGCGGGTTTTTTTATCGTTGTCTCTCCGCCGCCGGGCAGGAGTTCAATCTTCTTGTCCTTGTTGAAGGGGATCCAGATGTCCACGCGCCGCGGATCCGGATGGCGGTCAGCCACCTGCATCAACGGGTGGTTCTTGTCTGGCGCAACCAGCACGAGCTTCATCGGCTCGAGCAGGAGACTGGCGCTGTTGAGAACACCAGCCTGGCCATAGCGCTGCTGCAGCACCCGGCCGAGCGCATTCTCGGCAATTCGTTCCGCATGCTGCCGCAATGTCTCGTCACTCGTGACCACCGCCAGACGGGCGATGGCTTCCATGATCTGTCCGGTGGCGCTTGGGATGGCCTCATCCTGATCGCCACGCACACGGATGATGACATCCGCGCTGTCCGATGCGCTGAGGGCATAGTTGCCGTCGTCAGTCCTGTGCCATTTGTCCAGCATGGTGAGCCAATGGCGCGCGTCGTCAATATATGTCCCGTCCTGCGTCGCCTGATAAAGCGAAAGAGCCGCGTTGATCATCGCCGCGTAGTCGGAGGATAGCCCAGGAAACAGGCGCGAATCGCCCAATACTGAATGCGGGAGCCGGCCATCGATCATCGATTCGGATATGGAACGATATGCGGTAAGGCTGAGATCCAGCCAATCCTTGCGCTCGAATGCACGGCCGGCCTCGGCGAGTGCGCGGATCATCAGGCCATTCCAGTCCGTCAATGCCTTGTCGTCGCGGCCAGGGCGAATGCGGTTTTCGCGGAGAGCAAAGAGCGCCTGGCGCGCCTGTTTCAATTGTTCCTCGCTTTCGACGTCAAGCACGTCGAGTGAGTGCAAGCGATTGAGGATCGTCTTGCCTTCCCAATTGCCCTGCTCGCTCACATCATAAACCCGGCGGAACGTATCGAACTCCGGACTGCCCGGAACTTCGCCTGTGGTCCAGACATAGAATCGACCTTCCTCGCCTTCGCTGTCGGCATCGAGGCTCGAGGCAAAGCGCCCGTCCACCAGCATTTCCCGCTGCAGCCAGGCAATGGTTTCTTCGATTCGGTTACGGAACAATTCCTCGCCGGTTTCCGCATAAGCATATGTCGCGTGGCGAATGAATTGCGCATTGTCGTAGAGCATCTTTTCGAAATGCGGCACCAGCCATTCATCGTCAACGGAGTAACGGGAAAGCCCGCCACCAAGATGGTCGTAAATTCCGCCCTGCAGCATGGTCCTGAGACTAAGCAGAAACGCATCCCTATGGTTCTTTTCGCCGTTGCGCAGCCAGGACAGCCATAGCGCATCCATAAACGGTGCATTCGGAAACTTGGGCGCACCAGAGAGGCCGCCTTTGGTACGATCCACCATTCCATGGATATTTTCGGAGAACTGATCGAACAGGCGCTGATCAAGCGGCGAGGCCTCTGCCTTGGCGTCAAGCCGAGCGCTCACGTGTGTTGTCAATGCCTCGACATTCTGCGCGACACGCGAACGGTCTTCGTTCCAAGCCCTGTTGATCGATTGCAGCACATCGAGAAAACCCGGCCTGCCATAGCGCGAGTGCTTGGGGAAATAGGTTCCACCCCAGAACGGTTTGGCTTCCGGCGTCAGGAACATTGTGAGCGGCCATCCGCCCTGCTCGCCCATTGCTGCCAAGGCTGCCATGTAGATCTGATCGATGTCCGGCCGCTCTTCGCGGTCCACCTTGATATTGACATAGAGCGCATTCAAGAGGGCCGCGACTTCCGCATCCTCGAAACATTCATGCGCCATGACATGGCACCAGTGACAGGCGGCATAGCCAACCGAAAGAAGTATAGGCTTGTCTGTTGCACGCGCCTCCTCAAGCGCCGCCTTGCCCCACGGCCGCCAATGAACCGGGTTGTCCGCATGCTGGCGCAGATAGGGACTGGATTCATGACCGAGGAGATTGGCTTGCTGAAACATCGGAACTTCTCATGCCCTTTTCGTATGAAGCGCAGCAGTCTACAAGGTTCCAATGTAAGCTTGGACAGAATGAAATGAAACAGACCCATGTTTTTGGCGAGACGATTTTCGCCCTCTCCAGCGGCAGATTGCCCTCCGGCGTCGCGGTTGTCCGCATTTCCGGACCACAGACTCGATTCGTTATCGAAACGATTTGCGGTAACCTTCCTGAAGCGCGCTACGCTGCCCTGCGAACGTTCAAGGATACCCAGGCCAGTGCAATCGACCGCGGACTTGTGCTCTTTTTCCCCGCTCCACATAGTTTCACCGGCGAAGATTGTGGTGAATTTCATCTTCATGGAGGCAAGGCAGTCGTCGATGCGATGCTATCGGCGCTGTACGCGTTTGAGGATTGCCGGATGGCGGAGGCTGGTGAATTCACCCGCCGGGCCTTTGCCAATGGAAAGTTCGACCTGACCGTTGCCGAGGGACTGGCCGATCTCATCGCCGCGGAAACCGACAGCCAAAGAAGGCTCGCGCTGCAGATTTCGTCGGGAGCCCAGGCCCAGTTATACGCATCCTGGCGAACCGAACTGATCCGAGCGCGGGCATTGATCGAAGCGGAGCTTGATTTCGCCGATGAAGCTGACGTTCCCGGTTCGGTATCCGATCAGGTATGGCACTCCATGCGGGACTTGGCAGAGCGTATCCGGAAACACGTTGCTGATGGAAAGCGCGGCGTCATTATCCGCGATGGCTTCCGTGTGGTTATTGTTGGTGCTCCCAATGCCGGAAAGTCCAGCCTGCTGAATGCGCTGGCCGGCAGCGATGTTGCAATCGTATCGGACGAGCCCGGTACGACGCGCGATCTGATCGAGATCAAACTTGATCTTGCTGGCCTTCCCGTCCTCGTCACGGATACCGCCGGGTTACGCGAAACCGAAGGCAAGGTCGAAAAGATCGGCATCGGCCGCGCGCTTGAACGAGCATCCTCGGCCGATCTGGTCTTGGCGCTCATCGACTTGTCTGACCCGATCGCGCCAGCTCTCAACGATATAGAGACTGGTGCAATGCTCAAGGTTGGTACGAAGTCGGATCTGGCTCCTGCTCCAGCTGCAGCAGATTATGATCTGACGATTTCGACGCGAAGCGGGACAGGACTTGCGGATCTCCTGAAAGTTCTTGCCTATCGGGCAGAGTTGGCCGCGGGCAATCTCTCGGACCCATTACCGACCCGGCGCCGGCACCTGGAACTGCTCGTTGAGACAAGCAACGAAGTGGACACTGCAATCCAAGAAGTCAGGGCACCGCTGGAAGTACGCGCAGAATTCCTCCGCCGTGCATCACATTCGCTGGGGCGCATTACTGGTGACGTCGATGTCGAGGATATTCTGGATGTGGTGTTCTCGCAGTTTTGCATTGGCAAATGATTCACGTGAAACACTAGGATTTCATGGATAAGCTTTTTGCGCGGTTAGTTTACCTCACTTACGATTTGTCACGCGCTTTCTGCTCCTGAAAATTCACCCCCACCCGCAGCTCCGCTGCGACCTCCTCCATCGAAGGGGGAGGTGGGGATGCCATTATACCGGCTTCACCCTCCCCTCGATGGGGAGGGTCGGACCGCAGGTCCGGGGTGGGTGAAACAGCGGTTCCTGGCTTGCACGCAAAATAATCCCGCCAACTTATCCAACACCCGCGAACCTCGTTTATTCTATCCCGGTCCTTTCCACGGGGAACTGCTTCCGGAGCCGTTCGAAGTGGGGAGAGGATCGGCGCCTCCGATGGCGGGTAACGGACCCGCTGTCCGGGGAAGTTGCGTCCAAGGGTTCCCCTGCCGGTACTAGGACCGGTGCGTGCTGGACGAGCACTGTGAGGGGCGGTGGGTCAGGTAAGGGCTACGAGCCCGGCCGCTGCCGTCGCGACGCGGAACGGATGCGATAGAAAAACGCCGGACGGGCGGTCTTCGGATCGCATATCACTACCAAAAGACGCGCTTCGACGACCGCCCGTCTTTCCCACCAACTCAATGGCCAGACTCGAGATGAGGGCGTGGCAAGGGAGGAGTTCGCAGCGTCAAAGGAGCGCTGGAATGTTTCACGTGAAACACTGTTTATTGACTCACACTTGACTCACGGCTCGGTTTTGCCCATCAAGACGCAGATTCGAATCTCTGAAAGTTCTGGCACGTGCAAGACGTTTTTGATGTCATCATTATTGGTGGTGGTCATGCCGGCTGTGAAGCAGCAGCGGCTTCCGCGCGCTTTGGTGCCAGGACGGCGCTCGTCTCCCATCGCGCCGATACGATCGGCGTAATGTCATGTAATCCGGCCATTGGCGGGCTTGGCAAGGGCCATCTTGTTCGTGAGATTGACGCGCTTGATGGCCTCATGGGGCGCGTCGCCGACGCAGCGGGCATCCAGTTTCGCCTCCTTAACCGTCGCAAGGGTCCTGCCGTTCGGGGACCGCGCACCCAGGCCGACCGGAAACTCTATCGCCTGGCCATGCAACAGGCTATAGCCGAGCAGGCAAACCTGATCGTGATCGAAGGCGGGGCGAATGATCTCGTCATTGAGAACGGTACGGTTTCCGGCGTCCAGCTGATGGATGGCCGCGTACTGCCTTGCGCGTCTGTGGTGCTGACGACAGGCACCTTCCTTCGTGGCCTGATCCATATTGGCGAGAAGAAGATTCCAGCGGGGCGAATGGGTGAGGCCCCTGCCCTTGGCCTATCCGACACACTGGCTAGCCACGAATTTGCGCTTGGCCGCTTGAAGACAGGAACACCGCCGCGGCTCGATGGCCGCACGATTGATTGGCAGAGCCTGGATGTGCAATCAGCGGATGAGGATCCGCTGCCATTCTCCTTGATGACGGACAGGATCCAGAATCCGCAAATCGACTGCGGGATCACACGGACAACGCCGAAGACTCACGCGATCATCCGCGCCAACCTGCATCGATCCGCGATGTACTCCGGCTCGATCGAAGGCATCGGTCCACGCTACTGTCCTTCTGTCGAAGACAAGATCGTCAAATTCGGTGACCGCGATGGCCATCAGATATTCCTGGAGCCGGAAGGCCTTGATGATCATACGGTTTACCCGAATGGCATCTCGACCTCGCTGCCGGAAGACGTACAGCTTGACCTGTTGAAGACAATCCCCGGCCTTGAGCGCGCGGTCATGCAGCAGCCAGGCTATGCCATCGAATATGACTTTATCGATCCGCGCGAACTCGACCGTAGCCTGCAGACACGCCGTATCGGCGGTTTGTTCCTGGCAGGGCAGATCAACGGAACCACCGGTTACGAAGAGGCTGCAGCGCAGGGCTTGCTTGCCGGTCTGAACGCTGCACGGCTTGCCGGCGGTGTGGAGCCGGTGATCATTCAGCGGACCGAAGCCTATATCGGCGTCATGGTCGATGACCTTACCTCGCGCGGCGTGAGCGAGCCATACCGTATGTTCACTTCGCGCGCAGAGTTCCGCCTCTCATTACGCGCCGATAATGCAGATGAGCGGTTGACCCCGATGGCGGAGCGTCTGGGCATTCTCGGTGCTGCGCGGAAGGAGCGCTTTGACGCCCGGACGTGCAATCTGGATGCTGCTCGCGCCTTGGCGAAAAAACTGACCATCACCCCAAACGCAGCAGCGCAGTTCGATCTTCATCTCAACCAGGATGGTATCCGGCGCTCGGCCTATGATCTATTGGCATTTCCCGATATCGATCTCGGACGGATCAAGCGAATTTGGCCGGCGCTTCGTGAGATCGATAGTCGCATTGCCGATGCGTTGGAGATCGAAGCGCAGTATGCGGTTTATCTTGAGCGGCAAAAGGCTGATGTGGCAGCTATGGAGCGCGAAGAATCACTGTTGATTCCGCAGTCCATCGACTTTTCTGCTACATCGGGGCTCTCGAATGAGCTGAAGCAGAAGCTTAAACAACGGCAGCCGCGTTCCATTGCTGAAGCCCAACGCATTGACGGCATGACACCAGCGGCACTGGCGTTGATTATCACGCAGATACGCCGCACGCCGCCCCCGCGAGACGTTGCGTGAGCAATTGGCGCGAAAAGCGGTTGCAAGAAGTATTATCCAATGTTTCACGTGAAACAGTGGATAACTTGCTCGGCTTTGAGGAACTCTTTCGTAAATGGTCAAAAGCCATAAATTTGGCATCACCCTCGACGCTGGATGAGCTTTGGGAGCGGCATATCGTCGACAGTGCGCAGCTTTTCGACATGGCACCGGCCGCCACCCGATGGCTTGATCTTGGCTCTGGCGGCGGCTTTCCGGGTGTTGTGCTGGCAATCCTGTTGAAAAAACGCCCGGGTGGCAGAATCGATCTGGTAGAGAGCAACGGCAAGAAAGCCGCGTTCTTACGAACAGCCATTGGTCAATTTTCCGCCCCTGGAACGGTCCATGCCGCAAGAATCGATGCCGTATCGTCCAAAATACCGACGCCGGAGGTCATCACGGCTCGTGCCCTCGCTTCATTAAGCGATCTTTTTGTGCTTGCCGAGCCCTGGTTGACCACTGGCGCAACCGCCCTGTTTCAAAAAGGACGGGATTACCGCCGCGAAATCGAGGAAAGCCGTGACGCTTGGGTCTTTGATCTGGTAGAACGAGCAAGTGTGGTCGACAAAGATTCTGTCGTGTTGCAAATCAGCAATTTGCGGCACGCGGACCGGAACCGATAGACAACTAGCATCCATCTGACCGCCGAGAACGGTGTTTTGCTTGAGGAACAGTGATGAACAGCCAGACTCGTATCATTACCATAGCTAATCAAAAGGGTGGTGTCGGCAAGACCACGACGGCGATCAACCTTGCGACGGCCTTGGCCGCGATTGGTGAGAATGTGCTCATCGTCGATCTGGATCCGCAGGGCAATGCGAGCACGGGCCTCGGGATCGATCGGAAGAATCGTGAAGTTTCCTCCTACGACGTCTTGATGCAGACTGCGTCAGTTGAGGAAGCGGCGGTGCCGACAGCTGTGCCTAGCCTGTCCCTGATACCCTCGACACTCGACCTTTTGGGTGTCGAAATGGAGATCGCTAATGCTGCGGATCGCGCGACTCGTCTGCGCAAGGCATTCCGCGGCAATCCTGCAGCATCGCCTTTCTCCTATATATTGATTGATTGCCCGCCTTCACTCAACCTGTTGACGATGAATGCCATGGCTGCGGCGGATTCCGTTCTGGTTCCATTGCAGTGCGAGTTCTTTGCGCTTGAGGGTCTCAGCCAGTTGCTTGAGACCGTCAATCAGGTGCGGACTGCGCTCAACCCCAATCTGACCATTCAGGGCATCGTGCTTACCATGTATGACGGTCGCAATAATCTGGCGACCCAGGTCGTTGATGATGTCCGCTCTTTTATGGGTGACAAGGTTTACCGCACCGTCATTCCCCGCAACGTCCGCGTTTCCGAGGCGCCGTCCTACGGTATACCCGCGATTCTTTATGATCTGAAGTGCGCCGGCAGCCAGGCTTATCTGCAGCTGGCGTCGGAAGTCATCCAGAGAGAGCGGCATTTACGCGCCGCTTGATCGATTCGAATACGAAACATTTATGAGAGCCTGTGACAATGAATGAAGATCTGTCAAAAAAGCGCCTCGGCCGTGGCCTTGCAGCACTGATCGGCGAGATGGACCGGCTGCCGGATGAAAATGCGCCGCGCATCGCCACTCTGGATCGTCAGATTCCCATTGAGTTCGTTACACGCAATCCACGCAATCCACGCCGCCTGTTTACCGAAGGCGATCTCGAGGATCTGACCCAATCCATTCGTGAGCACGGTATTGTTCAGCCGGTCGTCGTCCGGCCGGTCAAGGACTCTCCGGATCACTATGAGCTGATCGCTGGTGAGCGCCGCTGGCGTGCCGCGCAGCGCGCTGGTCTGGCCACTGTTCCGGTCATTATCCGTGAGGTTGATGACCGTGTCGCGCTGGAACTTGCGATCATCGAGAACGTTCAGCGTGCCGACCTTAATCCCATCGAAGAAGGCATGGGATATCAACTACTTATCGATGATCACGAGTATACGCAGGCCGATCTGGCGCAGGTTATTGGCAAGAGCCGTAGCCATGTGGCCAATACTTTGCGCCTCCTGAAACTGCCCGAGCCGGTTCGTGACATGATCACGAATGGTGCATTGTCGGCCGGTCATGCCCGGACGCTGATCACAGCGACAAATCCCGGCGCGCTTGCTGATAAAATCGTGCGCGACGGCCTTTCGGTGCGCCAGGCGGAAGCCCTGGCGCAGGGTGGCGGTACAAAACCAGCGGTTGCGAAAGTCAAGGCTGATGGGGATGACGGTAAGGACGCGGATACGCGTGCCTTGGAGAAGCTGCTATCGGATGTGACCGGCATGCGTGTAACGGTCAATCATCAGAACAAGGGCGGCGATGTTCGCATTCACTACGCGACGCTGGAGCAGCTCGACGAGATTTGCCGCCGCCTGCAAAGCTAAGTTGTTTGGGAAATATCAGCGCCCGCTGCTGCGGCCCGCCCGCGCGGCCTCAGCAGCCAGCGCTATGAGCGATTGCCGGATGACGGGAATGGCGAGCGCCGCATTGCGCCGACTCTCCAGAACGGTGCGCTGCAGGCGCTCGATAGCCCTGGCGCAGGATTGCGTCGTCCAGCGCTGCAGGGCGGTCTCAACCAGCTTCTTCCTTGCAAAGAAAACCGGTGGCCGTGCCGTAGCAACGGCCGATCCAGCATTCTTTCCCTCACTCTCCATGCCGTAACGTAACGTTTGTAACGACTGGAACTGGCGAATTGCCGCGCTCAGGATGAGAAAGCTGGATGAACCGGTTCCGATTACCCGATCGAACGCGTGGGTGAAATCCGTCATGTTGCCGATCATCATGGCATCGACAATTGTTTCGTATGAAGTGGCGCTGACATCGCCAATAATATCGCGCACATCGTCTGCGGTGATGCGCTCCCTGCCATGGGCGTAGAGGCAGATCTTCTCGAGCTCGGCACGTGTCGCCAGCCGGTCGCCGCCAAGGCTCTCCTTGAGGAGGTTGCGGGCATCGAGGGTTATCTGCAGCCGGTTCCTGGCAAACATGTCATCGATGGTGCTGTCGATCCCGCGCGCATCGTCGCTGTAGCAGGGCAGAGCCATGGCGCTGGCGCTTTGTTCCACGGTGCCGCGCAGACCGGCACCCTTCTTCAGGTCCCCGGCTTCGATCAGAATATGGGTATCGACAGGCGGGTTCTTGCTGAGATGGGCGACCGCATCCGCCAGCCCCTTTTGACCTGCCGCATTGCGCACCCAGATCAACCGCTCGCCGCCAAACATCGAAATCGTGTTGGCCTCGTCGGAAAGCCGGCCAGGTTCAGAATTGATGTCATCCGCGTCGAGTCGAATCACGGCAAAGGGATCGTCCTGGGCGAGACCGGTGAGCTTGATAAATACCCCGGCTCTTTCGCTCACCAGACCCTTGTCGGGGCCATAAAGCAGCACGATGGGGTAGGCGCGATCCAGCCTTTTCAGAAAAGAATCAACCTCGTGTGCTTTCTTCTGTGCCATGCTCTCGGGTTTAATGGTTTGAGCAGAGATTGCAATTGCAACCTGTATTCGGGAGGTGCGACAGGCCAGTGCTACGTTACCTGGACCAATGACCCCGCATAGTCACAGCCAGGGTCTGGACAGCAAAAAGGCCCAGGTAAACCTGAGCCTTTTGATCTTCGGACAACTGGAGCGGGAGAAGGGATTCGAACCCTCGACCCCAACCTTGGCAAGGTTGTGCTCTACCCCTGAGCTACTCCCGCATGCGCCAGTCTGTCTTGCGAAGCGGGGCCTGTATGACCCAAGCGCCGGCTAATTGCAACAGGGAATTTTCGACTTTTGCGAGATATGTCAAAAAATCGAGCACGCCGATTTGACAAGGCGCAGCTTTTCCCTTGAGGACGCATCATCGACCCATTACGAGAGACGCAGGCATATTCGGTCGAGCGGTTTATTCGGAAGGCGATCATGGGCAAGACAATTGACGAGTTGATGCAATATCTCACTGAACTTGGCATCAAGGTATCGACAATCCATCATCCGGCGGTGTTCACCGTGGCTGAAGCCCAGGATCTGCGCGGCCAGGTTAGTGGTGCGCATACCAAGAACCTGTTCTTGAAGGACAAGAAAGATCATTATTTTCTTGTGACGGTTGATGAGGAAGCTGAGGTCGATCTCAAAACGATTCACACGAAGATTGGTGCGGCCAGCCGGGTTTCCTTCGGCAAGCCGGAAAAACTTCTGGACTTTCTCGGTTTGACGCCTGGCGCAGTCAGCGTCTTTGGCGCGATCAACGACACCCAACATCAGGTCAAGGTCGTGATCGATGCCGACCTGCTGGAAAATGACATTGTCAATGCGCATCCATTGACCAACGAGGCCACCACATCAATCGGCCGGGACGATCTGTTGAAATTCCTCAAGGCAACGGGTCATGAACCATTGATCTTGAAAATAGACGGATCGACCCCAAACTGATAGCTGAATATGGTCAAGTGCGGCAGTGATTGATCAAATCGATCGGCAAATGACGGGAGAACTTCATGAGCGATACAGATAACCCGTTTGGCGGCGGCTATGGAAGCATGCCGGGCACCACGACCGTGTCCTACGGGGCGGCTCCGAACGGGGCGGCCAGAAGTGCGGGCGAGGTGATCAAGGACACAACGACGGCTGCCTTTCCTGCGGATGTTATCGCCGAATCAAAGAGCCAGCCGGTTCTCGTGGATTTCTGGGCGCCGTGGTGCGGACCGTGCAAGCAGCTGACTCCTGTCCTCGAAAAGGTGGTTCGCGCGGCAGGCGGGCGGGTAAAGCTGGTCAAGATGAATATCGACGATCACCCGGCGATTGCCGGACAACTTGGCATTCAATCCATTCCGGCTGTCATCGTATTTGCCGACGGCAAACCTGTCGATGGTTTCATGGGCTCGCTGCCTGAATCCAAGGTCAGGGAATTTATCGATCGTATTGCTTCGCCCGATGGCGGGAAAGACGCGGCCATTCAGTCGGCACTCGACGCGGCAACGCAGGCTGTTGAAACCGGCGATGCCGCGCAGGCGGCCCAGATCTATGCGGCCATTCTTGCTGAAGTGCCGGATCATGTGGCGGCTCTTGCCGGCCTTGCCAATTGTCTGATTGAACTCGGTGACCTTGAACAGGCGAAAGCCACGCTGGAGCGGGTGCCCGCAGACAAAAAGGAAGATGCGGGTGTTCGAGCCGCCGAAGCGAAGATTGCATTGGCAGATCAGGTTGCGACGCTCGGCGATCCAGCGGCGCTGGAAGCGCGATTGCGCGAGAATCCCAAGGACCATCAGGCGCGATTTGACCTTGCAATGATCCTGAACGCCAAGGGGCAGCGCCATGAAGCAGCCGATCATCTTCTCGCCATCATGAAAGCCGATCGTGCATGGAATGACGATGGTGCCCGCAAGCAGCTGTTGCAGTTCTTTGATGCGTGGGGCGCAGGTGACGAAGCTTCCGCCACCGCACGCCGAAAATTGTCTTCGCTGCTGTTTTCCTGAAGAAAGTCAGGCACTATAGCCCGCGATCTCGATCTTTTCGGATCCCGGCTGGAGTTAAGCGATGCAAGCAGGAAATGTTCGTTATCGAACGCTCGATGATATTCCGGACAGCGTGCCGATTTTCCCCCTTTCGGGAGCCTTGCTGCTGCCGGGCGGCCAACTGCCACTCAATATTTTTGAACTTCGCTATCTCGCAATGGTCGATACCGCGCTTGGCAGCAAACGAATCATCGGTATGATTCAACCCCGCCTTGATCAGGACGGAGAGGCCGATGGTGATCTATGCGAAGTGGGATGCCTTGGCCGGATTACTTCATTCGCCGAAACTGGCGATGGGCGCCTGCTGATAACGCTCCAGGGCATATGCCGCTTTCGCGTGATCAAGGAACTTACCACCCGCACACCTTTCCGCCAGTGCAAGATCGCGCCGTTGCGTGCCGATCTCGATGAAGCCGACGATTCGGACGTCGACCGGCTGTCATTGCTGCGCGTTTTTCGAGCGTATCTCGATGCCAACAATCTCGAAGCGGACTGGGACAGCATCTCCCGGGCGGGCAATGAGACGCTTGTCAATGCACTTGCCATGATGTCGCCGTTTGGGGCTGCGGAAAAGCAGGCCCTATTGGAAGCGGCTGATTTGAAAACCAGGGCAGAGACTTTGATCGCTATAACCGAGATTGCTCTGGCCAAGGACCAGGATGATTTCGAAGGAAGCTTGCAGTGAGCTTCGAGAAGGATCACATCATGACCGACGAAAAACGCGAGACGCCGATCGATCGCAAGCTGCTTGATCTTCTGGTCTGTCCCTTGACCAAGGGGCCGCTCATTTACGATCAGCAAAATTCGGAACTGGTTTCCAAATCGGCGCATTTGGCCTATCCGGTAAGGGACGGTATCCCGATCATGCTGCCATCCGAAGCGCGTAACATCGAAGACTGATGGACTTGGCCTTTCATTTTTTGAGCATATGCGCCATTGTCAGAGTCAGTTGCATGACTGACTGACAGATGGCGATATGGCAAAGCAAAATGAAAAACGCGATATCCTTATTGCATCAGCCGCGGGGTTGTTCTGGCACCAAGGTTACGCCGTGACAAGCCTTGCCGATATCGCCGCGGCCTCGGGGATTCCGCTCGGCAATATCTACTACTATTTCAAGAGCAAGGCCGAACTGGCGCGCGGGGTGGCGGACATTTTCGTGGCGGAAACCGAGATCATGCTGGCGGAAATCACCGAGGCAAACCAGAACCCGCGGATCCGGTTGCAACTCCTTGTAGAAAAGCTGGCGCAGTCCCTGAAGAGCCGCGTGGAGCATGGTTGTCCCATTGCGCTTGGCATACGCGATTTTCGGCATGAATCTCCGGAAGCGGCCGGTCGCGCGGCGGAATCCTTCAGTCTTCTCATTGGGTTTATCGGCAGGGAACTCGGGCGCTCCGGCATTCGGCCCTCAACGGCGCTGGGACTTGCGCGCAATGCGCTGACCGAATGGCAGGGTGGCATCATGCTTGCTCACGGTCTGAAGGATCCAACGGTGCTTGCCGAGAGTTTTCGGCGAATCGAGCGATTGCTAATGGTGGCGCCCTCCAGGACCTGACGGTAAAGGTCAGGCCCCCTCGCATCTGTCATTCAAACGCATTATATGAAACCGGAAATGCCCTGCCAGGAGTTCCGATGGCCCGAAGTAACCAAACCGCCGACTGGGGTAATCGTTTGTCACCTTCGCTCGGCGAGATAGAATCTCTGGCGATCGAGGCTTACGCGCATTTGCCCGAAACATTTCGCGCGCTTTGCGGTGATATCACCATTCAGGTTTCTGAATTTCCCGACGACCAGATCGTCGAGGATATGGGGCTGGAGTCACCCTTTGATCTCCTCGGGCTTTTTGAAGGAACCGGCATTGGCGAGCGTTTTTCCCTTCAGACGGGTGAACAGGCCAATCGCATCACGATCTACCGCCGTGCTATCCTGGATTACTGGGCAGAATATGAGGAAGCGCTGGGTGAAATCGTAACCCATGTCCTGATCCACGAGATTGGCCATCATTTTGGCCTGTCGGACGAGGATATGGAACGCATCGAAGCAAGTGCCGAATAGTATCAATGCGGCGCAAAATGCCGGTTGCTGTTTGTGACGATTGCGATATTGCTCCCCACGATCAATCACTCGATAGTTTCGGAGGACTGCTTTGGCCGATTTTTCAACACCCTACGATCTTTATGAGGCACTTAAAGCGGCGTGGAGTTCAGAAAGCTCCAGCTCATGGTCGATTGAGAATCCCGCCAAGGGACAATGCAGTGTGACGTCACTGGTTACGCAGGATCTTTTTGGTGGCTCGATCCTCAAAACCAAGACCTATGGCGGTACGCATTTCTACAATGCGATTGATGGCGTCAAATGGGATATGACTGTGAGCCAGTTTGACCGGCCCATCCCATTCGAGGACAGGCCGGCGACACGCGAGGAAGCCATGGCCGACACATCAGAAGCTCAGTACCATGCACTCAAGCGCCGTCTGGAGCTTGTGCTTAGTAGTCGCTCAGCTTGATGCCAGGCTCATAATCAACGCCATCCACATCCTTGACTACGGCTTGGCCGCACTGCATCACGCCGGTCGCCGAATTGAACGCATAGGTTGGCGAGCCGTAAATGTGCCAACCCTTGTTCACAGCTGCCGTTACCTTGTGGCAGAAGCTTGCATCATCGGGGCCTGTCAGAAGCCGGTACAATTTCATGATTTTCTTTCCTAAATTTGTGCCAAAATCGGCCAGTCCTGGTTCACTTTTTGCCTATTGTCTCGACTTTTGCCAATAGTTTTTGCGCAGTTTCGAGATGCAGGCGCTCCACCATTTTGCCGCCTAGCGCGATGGCTCCCTTGTTCTTGTTCTCCGGGTGGAAGAAGGCCTCTACAATGGACCGTGCTTCCTCGATGGACGCTGCATCGGGGAAAAATGCTGTATTGGCCGCTTCGATCTGTGATGGATGGATAAGAGTTTTACCGTCAAACCCCATTTGAACAGCCTCGGCGCATTCGGCGGCGAAACCATCGCCGTCCGTAAAATCATTATATACGCCGTCAATCACATCGAGTTTCCCTGCCTTGGCGCAGAGCAGAATTTGCATAAGCCATGGCGTAAGATAAGCGCGCTTCCCGGCTAATCCCCTTCCGGTTTCCTTGGCGATATCATTGGTCCCGATGACAAAACAATCGAGCCGCGCCGTCGATCGCAGGCCGAGTTCAGCGATTTCATCGGCGTTGAGAATACCGCGCGGCGTCTCGATCATGGCCCAAAGACGGACATTCTCCGAAGCGTCGGTTTCCTCCAGTATCTCGGTGACGCTGGTGATGTCCTGAGGGGTCTCGACTTTCGGCAGAAGGATTGCATCGGGCTTGCACGCCCTGGCCGCAAGCAGATCTTCCGCACCCCACTCGCTTGAAAGACTATTGATACGGATAATTCGCTCGGCCGTGCTGGCTGTGTGAGCCAGAAAGTAGCTCCGCAATGCCTCACGCGCATCTTCCTTTGCGTCAGGGGCGACGGCGTCTTCCAGATCAAAGATGATAGCGTCCGTTGTCAGCGAAGCAGCCTTGGCCAGCGCCCTGGCATTGGAGGCGGGAACATAAAGCACGGAGCGGCGAGGGCGGAAGGGTTTACTCATGCCGACTTTCTTGCCTTGCTCGCGAAGCCAAGACAAGTGCTATCATGCGTGACCCCCGCTCTGACCCAAAGTGCCACAGGCGAAACTCTTTGATTCGCAGTCAAGCTGGTGTAAAGCGAAGCGCAAAGTCATTACCCAGGATCTACAGGCAGACATCATGGACAAATTCACCAAGCTCACCGGCGTTGCCGCTCCGCTGCCAATCATCAATGTCGATACCGACATGATCATCCCCAAGGACTATCTGAAGACGATCAAGCGGACTGGCCTTGGTACTGGCCTGTTTGCCGAGATGCGCTACAACGATGATGGCAGCGAGAATCCGGATTTTGTTCTAAACAAGCCAGCCTATCGAAAGGCACAGATCCTTGTCGCCGGCGATAATTTCGGTTGCGGATCGAGCCGTGAACACGCTCCGTGGGCGCTGCTGGATTTCGGCATACGCTGTGTCATTTCGACGAGCTTTGCGGATATTTTCTACAATAACTGCTTCAAGAACGGGATTCTACCGATCCGCGTCAGTCATGAAGATCTCGACAAGCTGATGGATGATGCACAGCGCGGCGCTAATGCGACACTGTCGATTGATCTCGAAGAATTGACGATCAAGGGGCCGGATGGCGGTACAATCAGCTTCGAGCTTGATGAGTTCCGCCGCTACTGCATGTTCAACGGCCTCGACGATATCGGCCTGACCATGGAAAAGGCAGCGAAGATTGATAACTTCGAATCTGCCAATGCAGCAAAGCGTCCCTGGGCGTGAATGGTTAGAATGTTCTGAGGGCCCGGATTTCCGGGTCTTTGGCTATTTGTATTCGCGCTGGGTCGGCAGTTGCATCCGAATGCGCCCCCCCCCGCCAGGGGCCCCGCAATATCTCGATCGTCCCGTCATGCAATATCGCGATTTGTCGGGCAAGGTTTAAGCCCAGACCCGCTCCGCGCGACGCTGACTTTGGTCGAGGTCGACAATAGTTGTTGGCGGGCCGTAGTCCAGAATGACCGATTCAACCGGCTGTCCGATGTAATTCTTCATGATATCGGAAGCGCATCCCGCCAGCACAATCGTGATCGTCGCAAGGAACGCGCCAAAGGCGACATGCCTCAAGCGGCCGGCTTTGCAGAAAGACATGTTTCACCCCCCATCGTAAAAACCATGTCCGGCAACTAGGCTGCGAAGATTGCGCCGACATTACAACTGCACATCTTTGGATCGCGCGAATCGTTCACAATTGATTGCCAGTGTTATCGGCATTCAGAAAATTTCGCAGAAAGCTTTCCATCTTTGCTGAACTTGCGCTAAGTACGCGCCATCCCGATTACAGCGATCAATCAATGAGGTTTCCCAGCATGGCATCGAAAAAGCTCCTTCTTCTTCCCGGCGACGGTATTGGACCTGAAGCAATGGCCGAAGTCCGCAAAATCATTGCCTACATGAATGCCGAATTGAAGAGCGGGTTTGAGCTGGACGAAGGTCTCGTTGGCGGCTCAGCTTATGACGCGCACGGTAAGGCCATCTCCGAAGCGGATATGGAAAAGGCGCTCGCATCCGACGCCGTTCTCTTTGGTGCGGTGGGCGGGCCCAAGTGGGACAGCGTTCCTTATGACGTGCGCCCGGAGGCAGGTCTCTTGCGCCTGCGCAAGGATATGGAACTCTTTGCGAATCTTCGCCCGGCAATCTGCTATCCGGCGCTCGCCGATTCGTCGTCTCTCAAGAAGGAAGTTGTCGAGGGTCTCGATATCCTGATCGTGCGCGAATTGACCGGCGGCGTTTACTTCGGCGAGCCGAAGGAAATCCGCGACCTGGGCAATGGCCAGAAGCGTGGCATCGATACGCAGGTCTATGATACATACGAGATCGAGCGAATTTCCGGAGTTGCCTTCGAATTGGCGCGCACGCGCGGCAACAAGGTGACGTCGATGGAAAAGCGCAATGTCATGAAGTCGGGCGTGTTGTGGAACGAAGTCGTTACGGCGACCCACAGGGCGAAGTATTTCGACGTCAAGCTCGAGCATATGCTGGCCGACGCCGGCGGTATGCAGCTTGTCCGCTGGCCCAAGCAGTTTGATGTGATCGTCACCGACAATCTGTTTGGCGACATGCTTTCCGATATCGCGGCGATGCTTACAGGCTCCCTTGGCATGCTTCCTTCGGCGTCGCTTGGTGCGCCTGATGCCAAAACCGGCAGCCGCAAGGCACTTTACGAGCCCGTACACGGCTCGGCACCGGACATCGCCGGTACTGGTGCGGCCAATCCGATCGCCATGATTGCGTCCTTCGCCATGTGCCTGCGCTACTCCTTCAATATGGTTGCCGAGGCCGACAGGCTGGAAGCAGCCATTGCCGGCGTTCTTGATGACGGCATTCGCACGGCGGATATCATGTCGGAAGGAAAGACCAAGGTCGGCACCACCGAAATGGGCGACGCAATCCTGGCCAAATTCAAGGCGTTGGCTGCCTGATCCAGAGAATTTGAACTATGAAAAAAGCCCGGCGCGAGTGATCGCGCCGGGCTTTTTTGATTGGCAATTACTTGATTGCGTCGAGATCGGTGTCTTTCGTGTCCCGTACGAAGATGAGACCGATGACCAAGGTCATTGCCGCGATGACGATCGGGTACCAGAGGCCATAATAAATATCACCCTTGGCCGCGCTCATCGCGAAGACTGTTGCTGGAAGCAGACCACCGAACCAGCCATTACCAATGTGATATGGCAAGGACATGCCGGTGTAGCGGATGCGGGTCGGGAACATCTCGACCAGAATGGCCGCTATCGGCCCATAGACCATGGTCACATAGATCACGAGCACGAACAGGATCGCAATCACCTTTGGCCAGCTGACGGCCGCCGGATCGGCAACCATCTTAAAGGCGCCAGCGCCCGGAATCGTGTAGACCGGCACCTCAGTCGCGCCGGCCGCCTCTTCCGTGGTCAGAAGCTTGTCCTTGATCGCCTGATCGACAGGAACCATGGTCTTTGCACCACCGCGGATCGCAGCCGGGTCGAGCGCAAGTTTCGGATTGGCAGCAATCAAGGCGTCAAGCTTCGAATCGGCGACCTTTACTGGATCGCGGACTAGGGGGTAACCGCCGTCCTGAAGCGCTATGTTGATGCCCTTTGCAAAAGCACCTTCCTTTGCCTTTGCATCGGCTCCAGCGGCAACGGCGTCGTAAGACTCGACCGTTTCATTACCGATCTTGACCGTGGCTACAGTGCCGGGCGCTGCAGTGGCCACAACGTCATAGGGAACCGAGTTGCGGGTCAGGAACGATGTCGCGATATCGCAGGAAGTGGTGAACTTAGCCGTGCCTGTCGGGTTGAACTGGAATTTGCAGTCGCCGGGTGCAGCTGTGACGGTCGCGCGAACATTCTGTTGCGCGGCGGCAAGTGCCGGATTTGCAGCCCAGGTCAAGGCCTTGAACAGCGGGAAGTAAGTGATAATGGCGAGCGCCAGTCCGGCCATGATGATTGGCTTACGGCCGATCTTGTCGGACAGCCAGCCGAAGAAGACGAAGAAACCGGTGCCGAGCAGGAGTGCTATTGCAATCATGATGTTGACCGACTGCGCGTCGACTTTCAGCACATTCTGCAAAAAGAACAGCGCGTAGAACTGGCCTGAATACCAGACGACAGCCTGACCGGCAGTGAGACCGAAAAGCGCGAGCAAAGCGATCCTGGCATTCTTCCATTGGCCGA
This sequence comes from Phyllobacterium zundukense, assembly GCF_002764115.1. Taxonomy (NCBI): domain Bacteria; kingdom Pseudomonadati; phylum Pseudomonadota; class Alphaproteobacteria; order Hyphomicrobiales; family Phyllobacteriaceae; genus Phyllobacterium; species Phyllobacterium zundukense. The sequence goes on from NZ_CP017940.1 coordinate 3,859,258, forward strand.
AAGCTTCGGAAAGCGGAGCCTTGGAACCCTTGCCTTCTTCCTTCATCTTCTTGAAGGCCGGTGATTCACTCAACGACAGCCGAATCCACACGGAAATTCCGAGAAGAACAAATGAAAGCAAGAAAGGAATGCGCCAGCCCCAGGCAGCGAATGCTTCTTTGCTGAGCGAATTCTGGATGATCAGGATGACGATGAGTGAGAGGAACAGACCCAGCGTGGCCGTAGTCTGAATCCACGATGTGTAATAGCCGCGTCTGTTGCTCGGTGCATGTTCGGCGACATAGGTTGCCGCACCACCATATTCACCGCCAAGGGCAAGACCTTGAAGCATGCGAAGGGCGATCAGGATGATCGGTGCGGCAATGCCCCAGCTGGCTGATCCCGGAAGTACGCCAACCAGGAAGGTTGACAGACCCATGATGAGGATGGTGACGAGGAATGTGTATTTGCGGCCGACCAGATCGCCGATGCGGCCAAAGACCAGCGCACCGAATGGCCGGACAAGGAAGCCTGCCGCAAAGGCAAGCAGCGCAAAGATATTACGCGTTGCTTCCGGATACTCGCTAAAAAAGGCTGCGCCGATGAAAGCGGCCAGAGAACCGTAAAGATAAAAATCGTACCATTCGAAAACAGTTCCGAGCGAAGAAGCGAAGATAACCTTCTTCTCTTCTCTCGTCATACCCCGACTAGAAGTGTCGGCCACAGACGTGGTTGCCATTACTATTCCTCCCAGAAAACAGCAGTTGAGCCAAGGACATGATCAGTTCTAACCCCTCGATCATGGCCTCGACCGTTGACACTACGCATGGCCCCTTTGCTGCGCTTGCTTGCTGCGGCAAACCATACGTCGGTGAATGTCCCTCGGAATTTTCTCCCCCAAAGGTCACGCACCCGATGCACGCGCGGAGTGTTCAACAAATATTGATGAAAGCAAAGCCCGTATCTTACGTCAATTGTCTAAAATTGTGCGTAACACGACATATTCTTGTCATTTGAAGAGACAATTGACTCTTTTAGGAAACCGCGTACAAGCACAATCGGACAAGGAGACGCCCAGGTGGGTAGCGAATCAACAGCACTGTTTTTGACAAACGGTTCCGGCGAGATTGCCGGATGCGCTGGTGCGCCTGCTCTTATCCGCAAAATTTCGGCCAAACAGACTGCGAAAACGACCACCAAAACGGTCTGATTTCCCTTGGCCTGCTCGCCCCCTCCCGGGTCCGGCCCGGGGGAGAAGACCCGCAGTGGCCAGCGGGTTTCTGAACAGCAGAGAGGGACAGGAGATATTACAGATGAGTTTCAAGGTTGCAGTTGTTGGTGCCACAGGCAATGTGGGCCGCGAAATGCTTACAATACTGGAAGAGCGCGGCTTTCCCGTCAGCGAAGTCGTTGCGCTCGCCTCGCGCCGGTCGCAAGGAACCGAAGTTTCCTTTGGTGACCGTACGCTGAAGGTCAAGGCGCTGGACACCTACGACTTTTCCGATACGGATATCTGCCTGATGTCGGCAGGCGGCAATATTTCCAAGGAATGGTCGCCCAAGATCGGCGCGCAAGGCTGCGTCGTCATCGATAATTCCTCGGCCTGGCGCTACGATTCCAACGTACCGCTGATCGTGCCGGAAGTGAATCCCGATGCGATTTCCGGTTTCACCAAGAAGAACATCATTGCCAATCCGAATTGCTCGACCGCACAGCTTGTCGTTGCCTTGAAGCCTTTGCATGACAAGGCAAAGATCAAGCGTGTCGTTGTTTCGACCTACCAGTCCGTGTCGGGGGCCGGCAAGGAAGGCATGGACGAGCTGTTCGAACAGTCCCGCGCGGTGTTCGTTGCCGATCCGGTGACAGCGAGGAAGTTCACCAAGCGCATCGCCTTCAATGTGATTCCGCACATCGACGTGTTTATGGAAGATGGCTACACCAAGGAAGAATGGAAGATGGTCGCCGAGACCAAGAAGATGCTTGATCCCAAGATCAAGCTCACGGCGACCTGCGTGCGCGTTCCGGTTTTCATCGGCCACTCGGAAGCGGTCAATATCGAATTCGAAAGCCCGATGAGCGCAGAAGAAGCCCGGGATATCCTGAGCGATGCACCAGGTTGCCTGGTCATCGATCGCCATGAAGATGGCGGCTATATCACGCCTTATGAAGCAGCGGGTGAGGATGCCACCTATATTTCGCGTATCCGGGAAGACATTACGGTCGAAAACGGCCTTTCCATCTGGATTGTGTCGGACAATCTGCGCAAGGGCGCTGCACTCAACACGATCCAGATTGCCGAGCTTCTGGTTGCACGCGGACTGATTCAGCCGAAGAAGATCGCTGCCTGATCGATCTGTACTGTCGAGAATACAAAGGGCGCGGGAAACCGCGCCCTTTTACTTTGCCTCGTCAATGCTCGCGACGAGATTATCGCGCATTGCAATGAGCTCTGATCGCAGTGTCTGCGCTTCGTCCATGGTGCAGCCAAATGCCTTGCCCATGGCGGTAGGCACAGCTTCAGCGCGCTCGCGCATGCTACGGCCTTCATCCGTAAGTCCGATCAGGACCTGGCGCTCATCAACGGTGTCGCGCCGCCTTGTAATCAGTCCTGCAGTCTCAAGGCGTTTCAACAGGGGTGTCAGTGTGCCTGAATCGAGGCTGAGCTTGTCGCCTATGGCCTTCACGGTCTGATTTTCCTGCTCCCACAATACCACCATCACCAGATATTGCGGATAGGTCAGCCCAAGCGCAGCAAGACGCGGCTGATAGGCGCGCGTTACCGCATTCGCGGTGGAGTAAATGGCGAAGCACAAAAAATTCGACAGCTTCAGCTGCGACTCCTGCGCATTTCCTGTCGCGTTTTCCATCCTGGTCACTCCTACGGTTCTGTCTGCGCAAGATAGCCAAGCGCATTAGATTGCGCATCATTTAATTTTTCATCACTCATAATAAAAATAGATTGCACACAATTGAATTGTGTGCAATCTAATATGTGCCGAACAAATCCAACCAAGGAACAGACCAATGAGTATTCTCTATACGACTAAGGCGACAGCAACCGGCGGCCGTGATGGCCGCGCTACCAGCGAAGATGGCCGGTTGGCCGTCACCCTTTCAACTCCGAAGGAACTTGGCGGCAATGGTGCCGAGGGTACCAACCCCGAGCAGCTCTTTGCGGCCGGCTATTCCGCCTGCTTCCTCGGCGCAATCAAATATGTGGCCTCGCAAAAGAAGGTCAAATTGTCCGAGGGCACAGCAGTCAGCGCCACGGTTGGCATTGGTCCCCGCGACGATGGCAAGGGCTTTGGCCTCGATGTCGCGCTGGCTGTTACTCTGCCCGGTGTAGAAGCGGAACAGGCTCGCGAAATCGTCGATGGCGCACACGTGGTCTGCCCCTATTCCGAAGCAACCCGCAGCAATCTGAACGTACGTATTTCAATTAATTGACACCCTGGGTTGTTAAGCAGGGTCAACGGGACCAGTATCATGCGCAATTCTCATTGGACGTCACGCCGTTCCTTCCTGACCGCCGGCGCAGGCCTTGTTGCCGCCGCCAGCCTTCCAGCCAGCGGCGCAATGGCGGTGCAGACACCCAAGACATCAAAATCCAGCCAACCAGTGAAAGGACACAATGCGATGACCACGATCACGACAAAGGACGGAACCGAAATCTATTACAAGGATTGGGGCAAGGGACAGCCGGTCGTCTTCAGCCATGGCTGGCCGCTCACCGCCGATGCCTGGGAAGACCAGATGTTCTTTCTGGCGTCGCATGGCTACCGGGCCATTGCCCATGACCGCCGCGGCCATGGCCGTTCGAGCCAGCCGTGGAACGGCAATGACATGGACCAGTATGCAGACGATCTGGCAGAGCTGTTTGAAAAGCTCGATCTGAAGGACGCAATCATGATCGGTCATTCGACTGGCGGTGGCGAAGTGGCGCGCTATATCGGCCGCCACGGCACGAAACGAGTCGCCAAGGCCGTGCTGGTCGGCGCCGTGCCGCCGTTGATGCTGAAGACCGACGCCAATCCGGAAGGCCTGCCGATCGATGTCTTCAATGGCATCCGCGACGGTGTCATCGCTGACCGCTCGCAGTTCTTCAAGGATCTGTCATTGCCGTTCTATAGCTACAATCGGCCCGGCGCAAAAGCCTCAGAAGGCGTCAGGGATTCCTTCTGGCTGCAGGGCATGATGGCAGGGATGCCAGCCTCCTATTTCTGCATCAAGGCGTTCTCGGAAACCGACTTCACCGAAGACTTGAAGAAAATTGACGTGCCGACATTGTTCATCCACGGCGATGACGACCAGATCGTGCCGATTGACGATGCCGCCCGCAAAGCGGTCAAGCTTGTCAAGAACGCCACGCTGAAGGTCTATCCCGGTGCGCCGCATGGCCTTGCCACGACGCACAAGCAACAGCTCAACGAGGATCTGCTCGCCTTCGCCAAGGCCTGATCTAACTCAAGCAAGCCCACGCTTTTCGATCATCGCATCGGGCGTGGGCATCTTGCCGCGGAAAGCTTTGTAAAGCTCTTCCGGATCCCGGCTTCCACCTGCTGAGTAGATATACTGTTTCAGCTTTGCCGCGAGATCGGCGTTGAACACATCGCCGGTTTCCTCAAACGCCTTGAAGGCATCCGCATCGAGCACTTCCGACCACATGTAGGAATAGTAGCCGGCCGAATATCCATCGCCGGAGAACACGTGCGTGAAATGCGGCGTACGGTGACGCATGATGATCGCGTCCGGCATCTCCAATTGCTTCAATGTTTCCGCTTCGAACTTGATCGGATCGGCTGGTGGTGTGCCGTCAGCGTGGAACGCCATGTCCACCAATGCGGAAGAGGTGAACTCCACCGTATTGAATCCTGCATTGAACGTGTTCGCTGCAAGCACCTTGTCGAGTAGGGCCTTCGGCATGGCCTCGCCCGTGCGGTAGTGGATGGCATATTTTTCCAGGATGGCTGGTACAGTCAACCAATGTTCGTAAAGCTGGGATGGCAGTTCGACAAAGTCGCGCGATACCGATGTTCCGGAAACTGCAGGCCAGGTCACGTCCGACAAAAGCCCATGCAGAGCATGACCGAATTCGTGAAACAGTGTTCGGGCGCCATCAAGCGAAAGCAGAGCCGGCTCACCCTTGGGCGGCTTGGCGAAGTTCATGACATTGTAGATGATCGGCTTGTTCACGCCGTCGAGTTTGTGCTGCGATTGGAGTGCACTCATCCATGCGCCGGAACGCTTCGACTGGCGGTTGAAATAGTCACCAAGGAAGAGACCGCGCTTGCTGCCATCCGGATTGAGGACTTCCCAGACGCGCACATCAGGGTGCCAAGTCGGGATGCCGGTCTTCTCGTCGAAACGGATGCCGAACAGGCGTGTGGCGACATCGAAGCAGGCCTCAATGATCTTCTCCAACTGCAGATAGGGCTTCAACTCGGTCTCATCGAAAGCAAAGCGCTCATTGCGCAGCTTTTCGGCATAGTACCGCCAATCCCATGGCTCAACCTTGTGATTGCGGCCTTCGCCAGTAATGAGCCGCTGCAGGTCAATTTCTTCTTCGGCCGCGCGTGCCCGCGCCTTGTCCCAGACGGGCTCAAGCAGATCCATGACCGCCTTCGGTGTCTTGGCCATTGTGTTATCGAGCTTGTACGCAGCAAAACTCTGATAGCCCAGCAGTCCGGCTTTCTCGGCGCGCAGCTTCACCATCTCGGCGACGATGCCCGTATTGTCGGTTTCGCCGCCATTCTCGCCGCGAGCGGCCCAGGCGCGGAATGCCTTTTCGCGCAAGGCGCGGTTTTCAGAGAAAGACAGGAAGGGTTCGATGATTGAGCGCGACAACGTAACCGCCCATGCATCAGGACGGTCGCGCTCCTCAGCCGCGCCACGCATCGCGTCGCGCACGAAGTTTGGCAGACCCGCCAGTTCCGTTTCATCAGTGATGAAAAGCGCCCAGTCGGCCTCATCCTTCAGGACATTCTGGCCGAATTGCGCGCCAAGACTTGCAAGTTTCTCGTTGATGTCCGCAAGCCGCGCCTTGCCTTGCTCATCCAGTCTTGCACCGCTGCGTACGAAACCTTTCCAGGTTTTATCCAGCACGCGATCGGTTTCGGGGTCGAGACCGAGCAGGTCGCGCTGTTCATACAGCGAGTCGATGCGGGCAAAGAGCAACGGGTTCATCATGATGGAGGAAGAATGCCGCGACATTTTCGGGGCAAATACCCGCTCCAGGGCTTGGATCGTGTCATTGGTATGAGCACCGGCCCTTAACCAGAAGATTGCCGAGACACGATCAAGATCCTTGCCCGAGAGCTGCAGCGCCTTCAACGTATTGTCTATTGTTGGCGCTTCGTGATGGGTGACAATCGCTTCGATATCCGCAAGATCAGCCGCCAGCGCAGCGTCAAATGCAGCAGCGAAATCATCGTCGTTGAATGCTGTGAAATCTGGCAGCCCCAGAGGCCCAGTCCATTCAGTCAGTGCGGGATTGATGGCCGTTTTAGTCGAGGACATGGGGCACTCCGTCATGTGGCAAGAACAGTTTGGTTCTAACATCTAAGACGGAGATGCGATGGCCACAAGCCGGGCAGCCAATAAAGTATGGGGCGGCAAACGAAACAAAAAAAGCGGGGCAGGGCCCTGCTTCATTCTGCGTCGAGTAATATCAGCTGTTGCGCTTGCGAGCGGCCAGCGTACGCAGACGCAGGGCGTTCAGACGGATAAAGCCGGCGGCGTCCTTTTGGTCGTAGGCGCCGCGGTCATCTTCGAAAGTCACGAGTGCATCGGAATAGAGCGACTTTTTCGACTTGCGGCCGGAAACCATGACATTGCCCTTGTACAGCTTCAGGCGAACACTACCTTCGACATCTTCCTGGCTCTTGTCGATCATCGCCTGCAGCATTTCGCGCTCCGGCGAGAACCAGAATCCGTTATAGATGAGCTCGGCGTAGCGTGGCATGAACTCATCCTTCAGATGAGCCGCACCGCGGTCCAAGGTGATGGATTCCATGGCGCGGTGTGCCGCGAGCAAGATGGTGCCGCCCGGTGTTTCATAGACACCGCGTGATTTCATGCCGACGAAACGGTTCTCGACCAGATCAAGACGACCGATGCCATTGTCGCGGCCAAGATCGTTGAGCGTCTTGAGCAGGTTTGCTGGCGAAAGCGGTTTGCCGTCGATGGCGACTGCATCACCTTTTTCGAAGGCGATCTCGATTTCCGTCACCTTGTCCGGCGCTTCCATCGGCGAAATCGTGCGCTGGTGCACATATTCCGGCGCCTCTTGCCAGGGATCCTCAAGCACCTTGCCTTCCGATGACGAGTGCAGGAGGTTCGCATCGACCGAGAACGGCGCTTCACCGAGCTTGTCCTTGGCGATCGGGATCTGGTGCTCGCGGGCAAATTCCAGTAGATCCGTGCGGGACTTGAAAGTCCAGTCGCGCCAGGGGGCGATCACCTTGATATCGGGATTGAGTGCGTAGGCAGAAAGCTCGAAGCGCACCTGGTCATTGCCCTTGCCGGTCGCGCCATGGGCGATGGCATCTGCGCCAGTGCGGGCAGCGATCTCGACCAGATGCTTGGAAATCAGCGGGCGCGCGATGGAGGTGCCAAGCAAATAGACACCCTCATAGACGGCGTTGGCGCGGAACATCGGGAAGACGAAGTCGCGCACGAATTCTTCGCGCACGTCCTCTACATAGATTTCCTTGATGCCGAGCATCTCGGCTTTCTTGCGCGCCGGTTCGAGTTCCTCGCCTTGGCCAAGATCGGCGGTGAAAGTCACGACCTCAGCACCAAGTTCCGTCTGCAGCCATTTCAGGATGATGGATGTATCGAGACCGCCCGAATAGGCCAGTACGACTTTCTTGACGTCTTTCCACTTGTTCATTGTGTTTCCCTGGAATCCCGACCGCAATCGCGGCGCCAATTGTCTCTATGTTGCGGGTCTTTTAGCAGTTGCCGTGATGTTGGCAAGGTTGGTATTGATTTGGGGCCAAAGCAGCAACATTCTATTTGCGGAGCGCAATCCAGCCGTGCTGACCATTTTGCTCCCGCGCCTCGATCAGCTGGCCGGACTTCAGCGCGGCTATGAATGGCTGCCATTGTACGCGTCGCCAGCCGGCGACGACCTCTTCAACCGAAAACCCTCTCGCGCCGAGAGTATCCGCTACGGATTTTTCGTTGGTCATGACCATTCTGATCTCGGGTGCTATTCCCGCTTCCGGGAATCGGCGCATCTGCTTGAATGGCGTGTCGCGGTCAGTGTGCAGCCGGACCTTGGCCGCATCAAGATGAGAACCGATGAACAGCACTTCATTTTCAGGCAAGTGGAGCGGTTTTGCCTTCGCCGCAAGAACTTCGCCGATATCCGGCAGCAATAATCCACTGAGAACGGGCGCGCCGATGAAACCGCTTCCCAGCAACAGGAGTGCAAAACACAGGGCCAATCGGTCGATCCCGGCATTGCGGCTGACGAGCCATAGGGTGACCAATCCCAGAAATGCTGCTGTCGCAAGGCCGATTATGGTAGTCGGGGCCAGGAGGAGCAAACCTATCATCAAGAGTGCCGCGAGCGCTCCGGCTGTGAGAATCATGGATACCCGCAGGATCATGCGCAGCAGATTTTCTGACTTCTGATCCATGACACTTTGCAAGGCGCAGGCGAGCAGAATGCTGACAAGGGGTATGACTGGCATCACATAGCGGTGGGATGCATAGTTGGATAATGAGAATATGATGACAACACTGGCGACCCAACCGGCCAGAAACGGTGCAGCAGCTCCGATCGGTCGCCAATTCGGGCGCTTGCCGTTCATTTTGCTGGCGATGACGAGCATGGTCAGCCACAACACCACCGGCAAAAACAGCCCCGCGAGGTTGTTCGAAATACCATTGATAAATGTGCCGATGCCGATGGAGACCTTTTCGGAAAGCTGGTCGCCAACAAAATCCGACGCCATCTCGCTCGCTGCCGTGAACGATTGATAGACAAACCAGGCGCCGAACAGAACGATCGATGGCCAGATTATCGCAGGCAGCCAAAGACGCTTTGCATGCTGGCGCATTGAGGGGACACTCAGGCTAAACGCAACGACATAGGCGACCATGCCGAGCGGCAACAAACCCTTTGTAAGAACGGCGAAGCCTGTACCGCCGTAGGAAAGCAGACCATAGAGCTGTTGACGGTCTTCACGGAAAAGAAGGCCCGTAAAGCCGATAAAACCCAAAAGCATGAACAATGTCAGCGGCAGGTCCGGAATAGCATTGATGCAGGCACGCAAAAAAACGAAATTGCAGGTAAGCATCGCGGCAGCGAGCAAAGCCATCTGATCATTGCGTGTGAGGATTTGGGTAAACTGAAAAGTCGCCAGAAGGGTTGCGGCCGCAGCAATGAGCCAGAAGAAACGCGAGCCTATCGCGGATATGCCGAAAATCTCCATGCCGGCTATACTCATCCAGTAGGTGAACGGCGGCTTCTTCAGCCGCACATCGCCTTCCGCCGTGCGTGGCGTCAGATAATCGCCACTCTGGATCATGATCACGGCGCCGTTGGAGTAGTAGCGCTCATCGGGAAAATGCACGACAAGGCTGGATGCGAGCGGCAACAGCCCGACAACGAGCGATAGCGCGAGAAATACTGCAAGTTTCGCCCTTGAGATCAGACTGTAGATTAAGCCTGAATCGGCCGTCGCAATTTTTTGTTGGAGCATCGTTCTTCTGTAGCACTTCTCACTCTCGTTATGGCTTCATAACCCGTTTCACGAGCGCCAGCCAACGTAAAGATGCAATCGCAACGAGATTGCACAGATCATCATCTCCGGGAACCTGGGATGGGATAAAACCGGCTGGTCAGCACTTCGCACAGGCACGCCATGGCGGCAAAAACAACCAATGTGGACAAGGATCCTAGAACAACATCGGACAAGTAATGTCGGCCGAAGGCAACCCGCAGCATGTCGGCAACACCGACAATCGTGATCATAGGCCAAAGCAACCTCAACCTGTCGCGATGCGGCCAAAGCGGCAGGAGACAGATAATCCAGACAATGCCGGACGCCTCGCCTGATACGAACGAACAATTGTGGTGGCAGGCCTGTGACCACTCGGCGGCGGCAACAAAATGATGATTTCCACCAAAGAGCAGCGTATCGGCAGGCCGCGGCCTGCCTATGAACTCCTTCATATAGCCGTTGACAAGTAATCCAGGGCCGAGAGCAAGCGTTGTCAGCGCAATGGTCGAGATCCGGATACGTTCATGGTTCCAGCGCATGCCGAAGGCGAGATCGCGCAGGGCAATCGTAACAATGACGCTGGCTCCGACCATTGGCAGGGCATAGAACACGCGCCGAAGCGTTTTGAGGAGCGCAGCGGAGGCGGCTGGAAAATCGCCACATATCCTGGTGGTGGTCAGGGCATTCGTGCATTCCGTGGCGACGAAGAAGAATGACGACACGGCCTTATCGATCTCGGGGGCGCTATTGAACAGGATAGCCAGGGCGATCCACAGCACCAAAAGACCGCATAGGCAGGCAGGCTGGCTCCACAGTCCAAATCCGTAAGGAGCCGTTCCGCATGGTTCCGATGTTGTGCGATAGTAAACCATGCGCTCTCTGTAGGCTGATGATGCAGCCCCTTGTGACGCCTGGATATTGCAGGGTGATTACGGCATGATCGGGAATTTTCCGTGGCAGCATGCCGGGTAGAAAAATTTTGTCCGAGGCGCGGTTTCCGTTAAATCGAGTGGCGAAAACTCGTCTTTCGCGTTAGCTTCCCAGTTTCAGACGGAGCCCACCATGACTTTTATCCCGGAATGGCCAATCATCCTGCAATTTACCATCGCAACCTTCGTTCTATCCATTACGCCGGGTCCCGACATGACGCTCTTTGTTGGCCGAGCCCTGTCGGAAGGCAAGGCGGCCGGCTTTGCTTGCCTGGCAGGTGCCAGCAGCGGTATCGTTATTCATACGACGATGGTTGCCATCGGTCTCTCGGCATTGATCGTGGCTTCGCCAAATGCATTTTTCGCACTCAAGATTGTCGGCGCGGGCTATCTGGTATGGCTTGCCTATCAGGCAATCCGTCACGGGTCGGCTTTCTCACCGGAAAAAAAGGTGGGTCAGTCGCATACGCTGTTCCAGAACTGGCTGACCGGGCTGGGGATCAACCTTCTCAATCCGAAGATCATCCTGTTCTTCATGACGTTCCTGCCGCAATTCGTGTCGGCGAATGATCCACACGCTCCCGGGAAACTGTTCTTTCTGGGCGTTTTGTTCATCCCCTTGGCCTTGCCTGTCGTGGCGCCAATGATCATTGCGGCCGACAGGTTCTCAAAACTGCTCAAGAAAAACCCGACCGTCACGCGGATCACCGACTGGCTGTTTGCCGGGGTGTTCTCGGCGTTCGCTGCGAAAATTCTGATGGCACAGGCGAAGTAAAACGCCCATCCGATACTTAGTTTTTGGGGCGCTGTGCGATCAGGCCTGCGCTGCGTCCTGAAACCAGCCAATAGGAAAAACCACCGACGACGCCTGTAGCGAGGATCGCCGCGAATGTACTGATGTCTTCGGTTTGCGGCCGCCATTTCCAGACAATGACGACAACGGCAATGGCTGCACCGCCGAGTGCATAGAAAAGCCAATCGCGCCAAGCGGTCAGCTCCGCATAGAGGATCAGAATCGCTGCGGGAACGAAGACGCTATAACCAATGACCACTGCAAATGCCGGAACTGTCAGATAGAGAAATGGCCCTTCAGCTCCGATAAGTTGTGAGCTGCCGATCAGCAACATGTTGAGAAACAGGGATGCGGTTACGATCGCACAGACAAAGCCGAAAACGATTAGCGCAAACCTTAGCAGATAGAGCAAGAACTGGCTCAATCTTCACCGTGCCCGGCGATCATGGCCGCCTCGAATGCCAGGCGTTCGGTTTTTTTCATCCGTTCCGATTCCGACTTCAATTGACCGCAGGCTGCGAGGATATCGCGGCCACGCGGCGTGCGGATAGGTGAGGCATAGCCGGCATTGTTGACATAGTCCGCGAATTTCTCGATTTGCTCCCAATCGGAGCACTGGTAGTTGACGCCGGGCCACGGATTGAACGGGATCAGGTTGATCTTGGCCGGGATGCCTCTCAGAAGACGGACCAGTTCCTTTGCATCGTCGAGCGAGTCATTGACGCCCTTGAGCATTACATATTCGAAGGTAATGCGCTTTGAATTGGACAGGCTCGGATAAACGCGGCATGCGTCCAGCAGCTCTTTCAGCGGGTACTTCTTGTTGATCGGCACGAGCATGTCGCGCAAATCATCGTTCACTGCATGCAGGGAGATAGCCAGCATCACGCCGATTTCCTCACCCGTACGATAAATCTCCGGCACGACACCGGAAGTCGAAAGCGTGATGCGCCGCTTGGACAGCGAGAGCCCGTCACCATCGGAGGCGATCAGCAGGGCCTTTTTAACGTTTTCGAAATTGTAGAGCGGCTCCCCCATGCCCATCATGACAATATTGGAAACCTTGCGGCCTTCCGCGGGAACGATGGCGCCGTCGGGCGTGTTGCGATCGGGGAAATCGCCAAGACGATCCCGAGCGATCAGCAGCTGGGCCAGGATTTCTTCAGCCGTCAGATTGCGGACGAGTTTCTGGGTACCCGTATGGCAGAAGGAACAGGTGAGGGTGCAGCCGACCTGACTGGAAATGCACAGCGTGCCGCGGCCTTCTTCCGGTATATAGACGGTTTCAATCTCGACCGGACGCCCGGCGCCGCGCGGCGGAAAGCGGAACAGCCATTTGCGCGTGCCATCATTGGAAATCTGCTCTTCGACGATCTCCGGACGGGCAATGGTGAAATGGCGGGCAAGCAGCTCACGCATATCGCGCGAAATGTTCAGCATGTCGGCAAAATCGGAGACGCCGCGCACATAGAGCCAGTGCCAGAGCTGCGCAACCCGCATCTTTACCTGCCGCTCCGGAACGCCAATGGCAATAAGGGCTTCCCCCATTTCCACGCGTGACAAGCCGATCAGCGAGGGCATTTCGGCCGTCGAAGCGCGAAGTGCGTCACGGGATTTATCCCGAATAACGGGATGTGTAAGGTCAAGCGATGCGGACATGGGATTTTCTAACGTTCTTTTCGGAAGCGCGGCTCATATCACGTTCCGGGGCGCGCGTCACCTCCACATGCAAAAGAGGCCGGACCTAACCCAGTCCGGCCTCCTTTGATAAACGAAATGAAATTGGCTATTTGCAGGTCGCGATGGCTTTCAGCGCGGCCGACACACCCTTCAGAGAATAGGCGTAACTGGTCTTGGTGCCGCGTTTTGACACTGCATTGATCGACATCTTCTGACCGGAGCGTAGAGCAGCGACGAGTTGAGGCTCTTCCGCGGCATTTTCCATCCAGCCGTGACTGCCATTGGTAAACATGGAGAAAGTGCGAGCGTCGATCGTCACGGTGACCTTGGAATTTTCCTGCAGATCGTAACCGGCCTTGAACTGCGGCTCGAAGCTGACATTCTGCCCCGGTTTCTGGCTTACCATGAAGAAATTGTCACCATGGTCAATCTTGGCAGGCTGCTTGTCGATCGGAACCGAGAGCACGTAACATACTTTGCCCTTGCCCTGCTGGTAGCTGTAGGCACCCCAAGCGTTAAACTGGCTGATCTGACTCGGGGTTTGGGCAAGAGCTGTTCCTGTCAGCCCAAGCATGAGCACAGACGCTGCTACGATTGATTTTCCAAACATTTTACCTACCAGTTTCTGTCGTTCGCTTCATAACTCGCGAACCGGCAATGGCCCGGAAGATAATCCGGATGCCGCATTGTCCAGTTCGCTTCTCTTAATTTGACTTAATCTGGGTTACCAAAGGGTGAACACAGGGTCAAAAAAGCAGTTTTCGGAGCCAAGAAGGTTACGTTTTCATCAAAGTCCACGTGCAAACTCCAGCCAGCCAAAAGCGGCGAGACTTTGACGCTTGGCGCTATCACAAGCTTGTGATGGTGGTGATCGTCAGCCAGCCGGCGAAGGATCGCGATCGAAATCCTCGAGCGCTTTCTTTGCCGCGGCCCGATGTGCCGGTGTGATGTGAGTGCGGATGGCCGTCAGCGCTGTCATCAAAACCGCCACGTCATCCGAAAAGCCAAGGCCAAGGACGAAATCCGGGATGAAATCGAGTGGCAGGACGAAATAGGCCAGCGATGCGAGAAGGATCCCACGCACCTTCGTTGGCGTTGCCGGGTCTAGCGCGCAAAAATACCCGGCTATGACTTCGTCCAGAAACGGCACGGCCTTTGCGGCCTTGCGCACCGTTTTCCAAAAGCGCGCGCGGACGCGCTCCTCATGGGAGCGCTGTCGGTCATCGCTGCCTGGCTCAAGAATCTCGCCAATTTTTACGTCGTCCATCCCTTTTCCTTCAAGGTTCAGCTGTGGAGACATGGGTAGGCTTTCCAACAGCTGCAAGAGTTTCGATCAAATTGCTGTAATTTATCCATGACAAAAGGGGTCTCAATCGCTTGTGCGAGGTAGGCTTTCCATGGCGCGGGGAATAAACCAATTGCGTGCCGCAAGCCATTTCCTTCATATCTGGGCGACAAATTCCGCCTCCGATCACGGTGCCAGTCGATGAAAACGCGTCCGCTTCGCTCTGTCCTCTTTGTCTGTCTTGGCAATATCTGCCGGTCGCCCTTGGCCGAAGGTGTATTCAGAACGGTGCTTGAGGCGGAGGAGAAGGGCGAAGGGGCAATCATCGATTCCGCCGGAACCAATGGCTACCATACGGGTGAGGCACCGGATCAGCGGTCAATCGCGGTCGCAAGCAGACACGGAATCGACATTTCCAACCAACGCTGCCGCCAATTGACGCTTGAAGACTACACCCGCTTTGATTTGATCGTCGGCATGGACCACGCCAACGTGGTCGCAATCGAAGCGCGCCGGCCCCTGAACGCTACTGCGGAGATCGGACTCTTTTACGAGATGGCGTCGCGCGAGACCACGCAGATTCCCGATCCCTATTACGGTACCAATGTCGATTTCGAGCGCGTCTACCGAATGATTCTGGCAGCTTCCAAAGGTCTTTCGAAGCTGTTCTGATAGGAAGAGCGAGGCGCTTCAAGCGGCCAGGCTTCCTCGACAATGTATGGCCCGCCGCCGATCGAATCGCGCGACGACATCAGAACAAATCGTCCGATCGTGAATGGCGCTGTCGAGAAGTTGCCACGCGACGACAGATAGTGCGCGACCTCCTCATTACGAACATTGCGCAATCGTGCCAGAGTCACGTGCGGTGTGAATTTGCGCGGATCGGCCGGCAGCATCAGGCGCTGACATATACGTTCGATCTCGGCTTGCAGCGCTTGGATATCCGGTGATGGCGAGATGCCGGCAAAGATGCTGTGCGGTTTTTTAGAACCGAACGCATTGACGCCAGCAAGTTTGAGGGTGAATTCCGGCCGCCGGATACGATCAAGCGCATTGGCCACCTCATCAGCAACATGGCCTTCGACGTCCCCGATAAAGCGTAGTGTGATGTGATAGTTTTCGACATCAATCCATCGGGCACCTGGCAGGCCACCGCGCAAGAGCGACAGCGAGAGAGCGGCGTCCCTCGGGATTTCGAGGGCAGTAAAGAGACGCGGCATAAGGCATCCTCCCCGAATCGAGTTGTAACTCTAGAGAATCATTGAATGAGTCCGGGAGCAAGACATAAGTTCAGATTATCTTTTGGCGCGACAAATTAGACACGCATAGCCCATAAGCGCCGTGAGGCTCCGTCAACGGGATTACGCGCGATTGATTTGGATGATTGCCTTATTGAGAAGTGTCGGATGCAGTGGACTGGGCGATTGTCTTCTCCATAACGGGCATAAAGCCTTCGACCATCCTGGCAACGCCTTCGGCATTGGGATGCATCCCATCCTCCAGCTGCAGTGATTTTTCCGTGGCCACGCCGTCCATGAAGAATGGGTAGAGCGGTACATCGTATTTCTCTGCCAGCCGGGGGAAAATCGCGTTGAACTTCCCTTCGTAGTCGTCGCCCATGTTGGGCGGTGCAAGCATTCCGGCAAGGATGACCTGCACGTTTCGCTGCTTGAGCTTTTCAATGATTTCAGCGAGGTTCTTTTCACTGAGTTCCGGGGAGATGCCGCGCAGTGCGTCGTTGGCGCCAAATTCGAGAATGACGAGATCCGTCCCATCGGGCACCGACCAATCAAGACGAGCGAGGCCATCCGTTGTCGTCTCTCCGGCCACCCCCGCATTGGCGATTGTTACATTCACGCCCTTTTCCTTCAGGGCCTTTTCCAGCTGTGCCGTGAAGGAGTCCTGCATTGGCAGCTCGAAGCCTGACATCAGGCTGTCACCGAAACCCACCACCGCCAGAGGGTGATCGGACACGGCATTTTGATTGGCCAAGGCCAGGGATGGCAAGGCAACAAGGCCAAGTGAAACCAGGAATTGTATCAATGGTTTGAATCTCATTTTCAGGTACCCATATCAGACAAGCTGCGACCAACATTGGTTGCGACCATATCGCAAAGGAAGTTCTTTCGTGACTAAATCCGTCATCGCGCTTGATCACATTGAGTTGACACTAGGCACGGGTGCTTCCTCCGTGCATGTTCTGAAAGGCATATCGCTCAGTATCAATTCCGGACAGTCCGTTGGTATTGTCGGGCCGTCCGGATCGGGTAAATCTACCCTCCTGATGGTGCTTGCCGGTCTTGAGCACGTTGATTCCGGCTCGGTCCGGATTGCTGGTGAGCGGCTCGAGATCATGAACGAGGACGAAGCGGCTGCGTTTCGCGGTAAGAATATTGGTATCGTTTTTCAGTCCTTTCATCTCATTCCCAATATGACTGCGCTCGAAAATGTCGCCGTGCCGCTGGAACTGGCGGGAAACCCGGATGCCTTCGCCATTGCCGAACGTGTCCTGGCAGCAGTCGGTCTTGCGGATCGCGTCACCCATTATCCTGGCGAGCTTTCCGGCGGCGAACAGCAGCGTGTGGCGATTGCCCGCGCCCTTGCACCTTCGCCCAAGATACTCATCGCCGATGAGCCAACCGGAAATCTTGACACAACAACAGGCCGCCAGATCGCCGATCTTCTATTCGAAAAGCAGAAAGAGCTTGGCCTTACACTGGTGCTCGTCACGCATGACGCTGCCCTCGCAGCACGCTGCGATCGCGAAATCCGCGTTCGGTCGGGTTTGATCGAAGCGGATGATGATGCCCCGGAGCTTGCGAAAAGCGCATGAGCGAGATCGCGCCCACCCGCTCTTCGCCCTCGCTCAAACTGGCTTTGCGATTCGCCTTGCGCGAAATGCGCAGTGGCTTGTCCGGATTTTACATATTCCTCGCCTGCATTGCGCTGGGTGTGGCGGCCATCGGCGGCGTAAATTCCGTTGCCAATTCCGTTACAGCAGGCATTTCCACGCAAGGGCAGAGCATTCTTGGCGGTGATATACGCTTTCAGCTGAATCAGCGTGAAGTCACTCCGGAAGAGCGGGCGTTTCTGGATGGCAAGGGCCGGGTTGCGGTGAGTGCCAATATGCGGTCCATGGCAAGGCTTGCCGACGGCTCCGACCAGTCGCTCGTGGAAGTAAAGGCGGTGGACGAGGCCTACCCCCTCTATGGTACGCTGGTGACAGCGCCCGCACTCGGTCGCGAAACGCTGTTTACTGAAAAGGGCGGCGCGTTCGGTGCCGCCGTCGCGCAAAGCTTGCTTGACCGGCTCAATCTCAAGCTGGGCGACCGGGTCTTAATGGGATCGGCGACATTCGAGCTGCGTTCTGTCATTACCAACGAGCCTGACCTCTTATCCGATGGTTTCGGCTTTGCGCCGCGCTTCATGGTATCGCTGGGCGGGCTCAACGCCGCAGGCCTCGTTCAACCGGGCAGTCTTGTCGACCATAGCTACAAGATTGCGCTGCCCGCTGGCACGAGCGAGGCCGCCATCACGGCGATACGCGATGAGGCGCAGCAAACGTTTCCTGAAGCCGGCTGGACCGTACGAAACCGGACCAACGCAGCGCCGTCGCTCAGCGCCAATATCGAGCGGTTCTCGCAATTTCTGACGTTGGTCGGGCTCACCGCACTTATCGTTGGCGGAGTCGGCGTGGCCAATGCGGTCAGAGCCTATCTCGATGGCAAACGCGGCGTTATCGCAACCTTCAAATCGCTCGGCGCGCCTGGCTGGTTCGTCATTGCCGTTTATCTCATCCAGATTGTGATCATTGCGCTTGTCGGCATCCTCATCGGCCTCGTCCTTGCAGCCGTCATTCCCTATGCGGCGGGTTATGCGCTGCGAGACGTTCTGCCCATTGCGGCCAAGGGCGGCTTTTATCCTGGCGCATTGGCCTGGGCCGCCTTGTTCGGACTTCTGACGACACTGACCTTTGCAATCCTGCCACTCGGCCGGGCGCGGGACGTTCCGGCAACGGCGCTTTTCCGCGAACAAGGTTTTGAACAGCGGGGCTGGCCAAAGCCATTCTACATTGCTGTTGCAGCTTTGCTGATCACTGTTCTCTGCTTGCTTGCTGTGTTTTTCGCCTATGACCGGAGGATCGCCACGATCTTCATAGGTGCTGTGGCTTTCTCTTTTCTGGTTTTGCGGGCTGTTTCGGTCCTGGTCCAGTGGCTGGCCCGGCGTGCGCCACGCGTTCGTTCCACGGCGCTACGCCTCGCCATCGGCAATATCCATCGGCCCGGCGCACTCACGCCGTCAGTGGTCCTGTCTCTCGGTCTTGGCCTGACGCTTCTCGTCACGCTCGCGCTTATCGATGGCAGTTTGCGCCAGCAGCTGGCGGGCAATCTGCCCGAACGTGCCCCGAACTTCTTCTTCGTGGATATCCAGAGCAAGCAGGTGGATCAATTCACGGGCCTTGTGCAAAAGGCGTCGCCCAATGGCAAGATCGTCAGCGCGCCGATGCTGCGCGGCCGCATTGTTGCATTCAACGGTACCGACATTACCAAATTGACGATTCCACCCGAGGGGGCATGGGTGCTGCGCGGCGATCGCGGCATCACCTACGCCAAGAGCGTGCCGGAAAACTCGGCTTTGACCAAGGGCACCTGGTGGCCAGCGGACTATTCCGGCGAACCTCTGGTGTCGTTCTCGGCGGAAGAGGCGAATAATCTCGGACTCAAGATCGGTGATATGGTGACAGTCAACGTGCTTGGCCGCAATGTCACCGCGCGCATCGCCAATTTCCGTCAGCTGCAATGGGAATCGCTTGCCATCAATTTTGTCATGGTCTTTTCACCCAATACTTTTGCCGGCGCGCCGCATGCCTGGCTGGCGACTTTGACAGATCCGTCTTCAACACCGCAGGAGGAAGCCACAGTTATGCGAGACGTGACCCGTGCCTTTCCGGCCGTGACGACGGTTCGCGTCAAAGATGCGATCACCATCGCCAATGAGCTTGTCGGCCAGCTGGCCGTCGCAATCCGAGCGGCGGCATCGGTGGCACTCATCGCCTCCATCCTCGTGCTGGGCGGTGCGTTGGCGGCAGGCAATCGGGCACGCGTTCACGACGCCGTGGTGCTGAAGACTCTCGGTGCGACACGCCGCACCCTTATCCGGGCCTTCACGCTCGAATATGTCCTGCTCGGTCTTGCAACAGCGGTTTTCGCGCTCATTGCCGGTGGTCTTGCGGCCTGGTATGTGATCGTGAGGGTCATGACCTTGCCCGCATCCTTCCAGCCGGAAGTAGCGGTCATGACAGTGATAATCGCGCTGGTTCTGACCGTCGGATTTGGACTTGCGGGTACATGGAGAATCCTGGGCCAGAAGGCCGCGCCAATTCTGCGAAACCTCTGAATTCGTTAAAAAAGTGTAATTTTAGAGCAATTCATGGCCTTTTGGCTGCGATACACGTATTCTTGAGTGAATGAGGTCTTGTTATGAGGCCTGTGAATCCCCATAATTTGTCCCAAGGCATGCTGGGGTCCCGCCAGCGGCGCCTGGGGATAAACCCGACACCCGACGGGACGAAGCAAATGAGGTTAATCATGGCTGACTATCGCAACATCCAGGCCCGTACATCGGCCGGAGTGCGTGTGGACGCGGGGATCGATCAGGGTCTGCGCAGCTACATGCTCAAAGTCTACAATTTGATGGGGATCGGTCTTGCAGTGACCGGTCTTGCTGCTCTTGCACTCGTTTATCTCACGACCACTAATGATCCTTCTCTGGCCGCAGCGACACTGCCAAACGGCAAGATGCTGACCAGCTTCGGCGTTGTCTTCTACACGTCGCCGTTGAAGTGGCTCGTGATGCTCGCACCGCTTGCCGCAGTGTTCTTCCTGAGTTTTCGTATCGAGAAGATGTCCGTAGCGGCAGCTCAAACCACCTTCTGGGTTTATGCAGCCCTTGTTGGTGCGTCGCTGTCCTCGATCTTCCTGGTCTATACGTCCGGAAGCATCGTGCAGACATTCTTCATCACGGCGGCATCGTTTGGCGCGCTCTCGCTTTATGGCTATACCACTAAGCGTGATCTCTCCGGAATGGGCTCGTTCCTGTTCATGGGTCTGATCGGCATCATCCTGGCTTCCGTGGTCAATATCTTCCTTGCATCCAGTGCGTTGCAGTTCGCGATCTCGGCCATCGGCGTTCTGGTCTTCGCTGGCCTTACCGCGTATGACACGCAGAATATCAAGGAAATGTACTACGAAGGCGATGCTGCGGACACCTATGGCCGCAAGGCAATCATGGGCGCGCTGCGTCTCTATCTCGACTTCATCAACATGTTCATGTTCCTGCTGCAGTTCCTGGGCAACCGCGAATAACCACCCGAACATGAATTGAAGATCAGGGCAGCGGAAACGCTGCCCTTTTCTTTGGTGCCTCGTTCACCAAACGATGCCGCAGGCAAAGTTTATGTCTGGGCCTCTTCAAATTGTTGGCAAAGAAGTGCATGAAGCTGTCAAGATTGACCTTTGCTGCGAAGCCCATGTCTCCAATAGAAATCCGCTCGGCGCGTCCTGCCGATCTTGCCGCCATCACCGAGATTTATCGTGATGCCGTTCTCCATGGAACGGCGACTTATGAAATTGATCCGCCTGACTTTGACGAAATGGTCCGGCGGTTTCATGCCATTACCGCAGACGGTTTTCCGTATGTTGTGGCGGAGTACGGAGGATCGGTGTTCGGGTATGCCTATGCCAACTACTTCCGTACACGCCCTGCCTATTGGTGGTCCGTGGAAGATTCGATCTATGTCGCGCCCGAAGCCAAAGGCCGCGGACTTGGCAAATTGCTTCTGCAGCGACTGATCAAGGATTGTACTGCTCTCGGTTTTCGCCAGCTCATCGCAGTCATTGGCGATGGTCACGAAGCCTCCGCGTCGGTACGGCTGCACACCAGCGCCGGCTTCTCGTTTTGTGGCACCATAAGAGGTTCGGGCTTCAAGCATGGCCGTTGGCTGGATACGGCGTTGATGCAACTCGACATGAATGGCGGCGCCGAGACGCTGCCCGGCAAGCCCCCACTAAGAGCGTAACGCCTATCCCCGGACGATACTCAAGCTTTTGTCAAAGACCCTGAGTACGCGATCGAGTTCATGGCCGCGTTTGAGAATGAGGCCGCTGGCGGCGATGACGCTATAGGCCCCCTGTTTGCGGGCCAGTCTGGGGTTTTTCTCGACCCGAAACATCGGCACTTCGCTGGCCCGCCGAAAAATCGAAAAGACGGCGCGATCCATCAGGTGATCGATGGCATAATCGCGCCACTCGCCCGCGGAGACCATAAAGCCGTATATGCGAAGGATTTGATCAAGCTCACGCCGATTGAAGGTAATGGGCGGATCACTGGTGCGCACTAGAGAGATAAGTTTCGCCTGCTGTTGCGATTCATCGCCACCCGCATTGCTGTCCATCAATCAACCGCCCTTAAATTTGTCGTGTGACACCTGGATGACATAAAGGTGACCTGTTCCGCATGTATTTACAAGACCGGAATGATCGTGCGGATGCCAATTATTGGCTTTGCAAACTGTTTTTTGATCATTCTCACGAAGCAATACGGCTTGATTCCAATGGTGATGGTCTGACACATTCTCGCCATTATCTGTTCGCATTGCCGCCCGATTCGAAACCCAACATCGTTGTCATGTTGTCTGAGACGGTTCGCTCTCGAGCAATCCGATACCCCAAGCCCCCCGCCCAACGGGTTGTTTGGGTCCGAACCAATTAGTCTCCCTATATATGACAACATGCCCCAATACCTCAGGCCGGATTTATCCGGCCTGTTTTTGTTTGGGAGCCGGTTCTATCAGGGTTTCGCCGCCATGATGGACGCCCCAATGATGGGACCGGGTTTGCCTTCGCCGAGCATTTCCTGCAGCAAAACTGCGCATCCGGTCGCTTTTTTACTGGCGAGTTCACTCAGCGGAATTTCAATTTTCTGGGGCTTGCCGTCCCACATGCCGACTGTTTCCATCGCCCGCACGCTGTTGGCGTAACTCACCTTGCGCCCGACATTCTCGCCGTCGGGAATTTCAACGATGGTTTCCCGGTTAAAATAGGCGAGCAGAACTCGAACAGGATTTGTCGCGCCGGAACCGGGGCCAATATCTATCAGCAGCCGGTCAGGCGCGGTCTTCTCGATCGAAACCGGGACGGTCAGGCCGGTCGGTGTGCCGCGCGTTTCTGCAATGCGCCTGCGAATCTTTTGGCCATCCTGCCCATTCATATGTTCGCGGCCGTTCAGGATTACCTGGGGAGTGTAAACGCCGTTCAGGCGCAGCGCCGTGCGATAGGCGTTCTGCCGGTCGGTGTTTTCCGGCAATGCAAGATTGTCCGTCCAGCCGCGATAATCCCAATAGTCCACGTGAAATGCGAGGGCGACAACCTTCCCTTCGGTCGCGAGCTCTTTCAGCACCGCATCTGCTGGCGGGCAGGAACCGCAACCCTGGGACGTGTAAAGTTCGACAACACCATCAGGCTTTTTGCCAACGTTCTCCGCACAGACCGGCAGCACATAGGCAGCTGCCGCCAGAAGCGGAGCACCGATCAAAATACGTCTGGATAGAACAGGCAAAGGCACAGGTTGTATTCACTTCCCAATTTGAATGGGCTTGTTGTCAGATAAAATGATTGCGAGATGATTGATAGGAGCCGGACGTTTCAAGAGGAAGTCACTTTGAGGTGAATTCGATCACGTTTGTTCTCTCCAACCCAATCAAAAGGCCGCCGGTTGCCCGGCGGCCTTTTATTTTCATGATTCCGATCGATCAGGCAGCGAGATCGCGCAGAACGTACTGCAAAATGCCGCCGTTCTTCAGGTACTCCAGTTCATCGATCGTATCGATGCGGCAGATCAGCGGCACCTGTTTGACGCTGCCATCGGCGTAGGTCACCGTGGCAAATGTCTTCTGGCGCGGCTGGATCGCGGCCAGACCTTCGATGGAGACGATTTCGTCGCCCTTCAGGCCAAGCGATTGCCAACTTGTGCCGTCTTCGAGAACGAATGGCACGATACCCATGCCGACCAGGTTCGAACGGTGGATACGTTCGAAGGACTGGGCAATCACAGCGCGAACACCCAGCAGGTTGGTGCCCTTGGCCGCCCAGTCGCGTGACGAGCCGTTGCCGTATTCCACACCGGCGAAGATCACCAGCGGGACGTTCTCGGCGCGGTATTGCATGGCCGCATCATAGATCGGCATCTCTTCCTTGGAGGGATAGTGGAACGTGTAGCCGCCTTCACGGCCGTTCTCGCCGAGCATGTGGTTGCGAATGCGGATATTGGCGAAGGTGCCTCGCATCATCACTTCGTGATTGCCGCGACGCGTGCCGTACTGGTTGAAGTCCAGTGGAGCGACGCCGTGATCCGTGAGGTACTTGCCGGCCGGCGAAGCAGCCTTGATCGAACCGGCCGGGGAGATGTGGTCTGTGGTGATCTTGTCGCCGAACAGGCCAAGGATGCGGGCTCCCTTGATATCATTGACCTTGCCGGGGGTCTTGCCCATGCCAACGAAATACGGCGGGTTCTGCACATAGGTCGACTGGTCGTCCCAGGCATAGGTCTGACCCGCCGGCACCTTGACCGCCTGCCAGTTTTCATCGCCCTTGAACACGTCCGCATATTTGGCTGAAAACAGTTTGCGAGTGACGTTCTTGGTAATGAATTCCTGGATTTCATGCGAAGACGGCCAGATATCCTTGAGGAATACCGGGTTGCCGCTCTGATCTTCACCGAGCGGCTCGGTGGTCAGGTCTTTTGTGACGGTACCAGCCAGCGCATAGGCGACGACGAGCGGCGGCGAAGCCAGGTAGTTTGCCTGCACGTCGGGCGACACGCGGCCTTCGAAGTTGCGGTTGCCGGAAAGGACAGCCGCAGCGATCAGGCCCTTGTCATTGATGGTCTTGGAGATCGGCGCCGGCAGCGGGCCGGAATTGCCGATGCAGGTGGTGCAGCCAAAGCCGACGAGATTGAAGCCGAGCTTGTCGAGTTCCTTCTGCAGCCCGGCATTCTCGAGATAGGCGGCGACAACCTGCGAGCCAGGCGCAAGCGATGTTTTTACCCAGGGCTTGGACTTCAGGCCCTTGGCAGCGGCATTGCGGGCAAGAAGGCCGGCCGCAATTAGAACGCTTGGGTTCGAGGTGTTGGTGCAGGAGGTAATGGCGGCGATGGCAACGTCGCCATGGCCAAGATCGTAGTCCTCGCCTTCGACAACATAGCGGGCATCGAGCTGCGTGGTCTTCTTGTATTCCTTCTGCAGCGATTCATGGAAGCCCGATGCAATGCCCTCAAGAGCAATACGGCCTTCCGGACGCTTCGGTCCGGCCATGGACGGAACGACGGTACCGAGATCCAGTTCCAGCGTGTCGGTGAATACCGGATCGGCTGAATTTGGTTCACGCCACATGCCCTGCGCCTTCGAATAGGCCTCGACAAGGGCGAGACGGTCTTCGTCGCGGCCGGACATGTGCATGTAGTTGATGGTTTCGCGGTCGATCGGGAAGAAGCCGCAGGTCGCGCCATATTCCGGGCCCATATTGCCAATGGTGGCGCGGTCAGCCAGTGTCATGCTTTCGAGACCGGGGCCGAAGAATTCGACGAACTTGCCCACGACGCCCTTCTTGCGCAGCATCTGCACAACCGTGAGAACCAGATCGGTCGCCGTCACGCCTTCCTTGACCTTGCCGGTCAGGCGGAAACCGATGACTTCCGGCAGAAGCATGGAAACAGGCTGGCCGAGCATGGAGGCTTCAGCTTCGATACCGCCAACGCCCCAGCCCAGAACACCCAGACCATTGACCATTGTGGTGTGCGAGTCGGTGCCGACGCAGGTGTCCGGATAGGCGACGGTTACGCCGTCTTCTTCCTTGGTCCAGACGGCTTGCGCCAGATATTCGAGATTGACCTGGTGGCAGATGCCTGTGCCGGGCGGCACGACGCGGAAATTCTTGAAGGCCTGCTGGCCCCACTTCAGGAAGCGGTAACGCTCGCCATTGCGTTCATATTCGAGATCGACATTGCGCTTGAACGCCTGCGGATTGCCAAATTCATCGACGATAACGGAATGGTCGATGACGAGATCGACCGGGACGAGCGGGTTGATCTTCTCAGGGTCACCGCCGAGATTGACCATGGCGTCGCGCATCGCTGCAAGATCCACGACTGCGGGAACACCGGTAAAGTCCTGCATTAGGACGCGCGCCGGACGATAGGCGATTTCTGCACCGGCACTGCCGCGGTCGACAAGCCATTTGGCAACGTTTTCAATGTCCTTCTTGAAAACCGAGCGGTTGTCTTCAAAGCGAAGCAGGTTTTCGAGGAGCACCTTCATGGAAAATGGAAGCTGGGAAATGCCTTCCAGGCCGTTCTTTTCGGCTTCGGTCAAACTGTAATAGACATATTCCTTGTCCCCCACGGTGAGGGTTTTACGGCATTTGAAACTGTCAATCTGAGACATTTTGCGTTCGTCCTTATGCTGAGGCCTAAACCCGGGACGAACGCCTTTGCCGCGTTTCAAGGACGCGCTAAGGTGCGGGTGCAGTCATTTCCGCTGTCCGTCCCGCAACAGGTGTCCAAAAACGGCACCCATATCGAGATCGGCCAAAAATGGTTTCCACACCGACCGCTGGCATGGTTCACAGCTATATAGAGTTTTTCGTCGATCTGTGCCAGACCGACATTGGTCAAAAATGCATGCTGCGTCGAAATGATCGCGTGGTATTCGGGGACATATAAGAAGCGGGCCATTGATGCGACTAATCGCGGAAAACTTGGGCGGGGAAAGGGGTGGAGAACGGTTGTTTTCCGGCCTTGATTTCGCTGTTTCCGCCAGTGAAGCCCTGCTTGTCACCGGGCCCAACGGAGCGGGTAAATCCACGCTGCTGCGAATCATCGCCGGGCTGCTGCTACAGGCAGAAGGCAAGCTTCGGCTCGATGATGCGCCGGTTGCGTTTGAGGGTCTTGTGGCAGCCTCGCATTATCTCGGCCACCTCAATGCCATGAAACCTGTCTTGACCATCGATGAAAATCTGCGCTTCTGGCAGTCGTTCAACGGGACGGGCCAGTACTCCATTGCCGAAGCACTCGAACGTGTCAGTCTTGGCGATATAGGCCACCTGCCGTTCGGCTATCTCTCCACCGGGCAAAAACGCCGAGCGAGCATTGCCCGCCTGCTACTCAGCGATCGCCCGGTGTGGCTGCTGGACGAGCCGACGGCAGGATTGGACAAGGCATCGGAATTGCAATTCGCCGGATTGATGCAAGCGCATCTCAAAGGGGGCGGGATCATTGTCGCCGCAACGCATCTGCCGCTCGGGCTCGAAGGTTCAAGAGAACTGTCATTAGGGACGATGGTATAATGGGGGCCTTGTTCCTGCGCGAAATCCGGTTGGGGTTGCGTGCCGGCGGCGGCGCGCTGGTCGGCATCCTCTTCTTCCTCGCGGTTATCGCCGTTGTTCCCTTCGGTGTCGGGCCTGACTTAAAGCTGCTCGCCCGTATCGGCGCTGCGATGCTGTGGATCGGCGCCCTGCTGGCAACTCTGCTCGGTCTCGACCGGTTGTTTCAGGCAGACCGCGACGATGGTTCGCTCGATCTGCTGATCATGGCGCAGGAGCGGCACATGCTGGCGCTCACCGTGCTGGTGAAATGCCTGGCGCACTGGACCGTGAGCGTGCTGCCGCTGGTGGTCGCATCGCCCCTGCTCGGCCTGTTCATGAATATGGAACCGGCCGCGATTGGTGCGACCACGCTGACGCTGCTGGTCGGTACTCCCGCAATCACGTTGATCGGTGCGGTGGGGGCAGCCGTCGCGGTTTCGCTGCCCCGAGGCGGCCTTCTGGTTTCGGTAATCATCCTGCCGCTGACCATACCGGTACTGATTTTCGGTGTGTCTGCGTCCTATGGCGCAGTTGAAGACCCGGCACCATTTCTGGCACCTTTCCTTATTCTTGCTGCGATTACGCTGTTCTTTGCGGTTCTCGGACCGCTGGCGGCGGCAGCGGCGTTGAAATCCTCGGCAGACTGACAGAGAGGTGAATTGCGAAAAGGGCCCCGGAAAGCTAAGAGAACATGATGAGTGATGCAGTTTCCAAGACCGGACGATGGATCGACCTGGCAAACCCGACAAGGTTCCTGAGCCTTGCCGGCGCTGTACTACCCTGGCTCGGCGGATTGACGATTATCGTACTTGCCGTTGGCTTCTGGATGTCGATGCAGGCGCCCGACGATTATCAGCAGGGCTCGACCGTCAAGATCATGTTCATCCATGTGCCTTTCGCCTGGTTGTCCATGATGTGCTACACGATCATGTCCATCGCGGCGCTCGGCACACTGGTCTGGCGTCATCCATTGGCGGATGTGTCCGCCAAGGCTGCTGCCCCCATAGGCGCGGTGTTCACAGCGCTCGCCCTGATCACCGGCTCGCTCTGGGGCAAGCCCATGTGGGGCACATGGTGGGTGTGGGATGCGCGTCTCACCTCGGTTTTCGTGCTGTTCCTTATGTATCTCGGGATCATCGCACTCACACGCGCCATGGACGATCCAGCGAAATCGGCGAAAGCCACCGCCATCCTCACGCTGGTCGGCTTCATCAATATTCCGATCATCAAGTTTTCCGTTGACTGGTGGAACACCTTGCACCAGCCCGCATCGGTTTTCCGCATGGGTGGCTCGACCATCGATCCGTCATTGCTCTGGCCACTGCTGGTGATGGCAATAGGCTTTACGCTGCTGTTTTTCACATTACATATCATGGCGATGCGCAATGAAATCTGGCGCCGCCGGGTTATCGCCATGCGCCGTGTCGCGGCGCGTAGCGCGGAACGGAGGACGGAACAATGATGAGCCATACCGGGTTTGTCCTTGCCTCATATAGCGCCGCGCTCATTGTGCTGGCCGGCCTGATTGGGTGGATTTTCATGGATCAGCGTATCCAGCGCCGGGCGTTGCTGGAACTTGAATCGCGCGGTGTGCGGCGCAGGTCCGAGACGAAGATGGACAGCGCATCGTGACGGAACAGGATCAGGTGGACAAGATCCCGGCGAAGCGCAGCTCATTGTTCGTCTTCTTGCCGCTTATTCTCTTCGTCGCTCTCGCGGCGATTTTCGCTTTCCAGCTTGCATCCGGCCGGGATGAATCCGTCATCCCCTCGGCTCTTATCGGAAAGCCCGCACCAAACCTTGTCCTGCCTGCCGTCAGCGGCTTGCAAAAGAATGGACAGCCGGTTCCCGGCCTTGATCCTGCAAGCTTCAAGGGACAGGTCACCCTCGTCAACGTCTTTGGTTCCTGGTGCGTGCCGTGCCGGGTGGAGCATCCGTTGCTGATGCAGCTTGCCGAAGACAAGCGGATTCGTCTGGCCGGATTGAATTACAAGGACAAGACCGAAAACGCCTTGCGTTTTCTGGATGAGCTCGGCAATCCCTATGCGATGATCGGTGCAGACACGAATGGCCGTGCCGCGATCGAATGGGGCGTCTACGGCGTGCCGGAAACCTTCCTGATCGGTCGGGACGGCATCGTCGCCTACAAGCATGTCGGGCCCTTCACCGAACAGTCGATCCGCGATGATCTGATGCCGGCTGTGGAAACCGCTCTAAAGAAGTAACAGTTCTCTCAGTTTTCCAGCATGGCGTAGTGCCTCACCCAACCAGCCGCGCGGGTTGCGGCCGTCGCTGTGCTGTCATAGGCGTGGGTGAGCGGGACGGTGATCATCCGATAGCCGAATGTCGTCTTCGTTGCGACCGTAACCGGCGCGTCAATAGGTGTTCCGAGCGCCAACGTCTCGATCGGCCGGTCGGCGGCGGGCGCCGGAACTGTAAAGGACCGGCTGGCTACCGCTGTTCCCGGTGCAGCTTTTACCGTGCAGGTCGCGGTAATCAGCGGGTAATCGGCCTTGGTGTTCTGGCGAATCTGGCTTTCGAGATCAGCGCGGCAACGCTCGATGCTGGTCCAGCCGGCATCTGCGGTCTTGATATATTCGCAGATTTTCGCATCGCAGTCGCAACCCATCAGGGTCATCACGATGAGAGCCGTTTTCATGGAGCGCGCTTTCTGAATTCGTTGCTGTTGCCGCGATTCTTGAGCGCAGATCGCGGCGGGATTTCGTCGCGATCGGGTGGAAATTATGGCCGTTTGGCGGATTTACTTGTCTTTGCTTGCCGCTTTTTCGGGTGTCTCTTGTTCAAGGGAATATTTCATCACCAGTGGCATCTGCGCAAAGGTAAAAAGCAGGGTGATCGGCATGGTGCCCCAGACCTTGAAGGCTACCCAAAAATCCGTTGAGAAACTGCGCCAGATGACTTCATTCAGCACGGCGAGGAACAGGAAGAAAATACCCCAGCGCATGGTCAGCTTGCGCCAGCCTTCGGCATTCAGCTTGAAGGCACTGTCGAACACATAGCCGAGCAGCGATTTGCCGAAGTAAAGCCCGCCAAGCAGAATGACGCCGAACAGCGTGTTGACGATGGTCGGCTTCATCTTGATGAAGGTGTCATTGTGCAGCCAGAGCGTCAGGGCACCGAAAACCAGAACGACAATACCGGAAATCAGCGGCATGATCGGCAGGCTGCGGATCAAGATCCACGATACGCTCAGTGCTATCGCCGTCGCAGCCATGAACAGGGCTGTCGCGATGAAGATCGGCTCACCTATATTGGCCAATACTGGAAAACGTTCGATCAGCCATTCGCCGCGCGCATTGGCGAAGAAGAAGACCATGAGGGGGCCCAGTTCCAAAGCCAGTTTCAGCAGGGGATTGACTTCCTTATGTGCCGGATCGGACGGATCACGTTCGAATACGGATTCTTCCATCATGCAACTCCCGCAATGGCTTTGGCAAAATC
Source organism: Phyllobacterium zundukense (assembly GCF_002764115.1). Lineage (NCBI taxonomy): Bacteria > Pseudomonadati > Pseudomonadota > Alphaproteobacteria > Hyphomicrobiales > Phyllobacteriaceae > Phyllobacterium > Phyllobacterium zundukense. Next base: position 3,889,536 of record NZ_CP017940.1, read on the forward strand.
TCTCGCGGCAAACGGCTCAAGGTCTTCGACCTGTTCGCCCACGCCAATGAAATAAACAGGCAGTTTGTGTTTGGCCGAGATGGCGACAAGAATGCCACCCCGTGCCGTGCCGTCAAGCTTGGTCATGACCAGACCATTGACGCCGGCGATATTCCTGAAGATCTCGACCTGATTCAGCGCATTCTGACCGGTGGTGGCGTCGAGCGTCTGCAGCACCGTGTGCGGTGCCTCCGGATCGTTCTTGCCAAGCACACGAACGATCTTCGCCAGTTCTTCCATCAATTCCGCCCTGTTCTGCAGGCGGCCGGCGGTGTCGATGATCAGAACATCGCTTCCCGCTTCCTTTGCCTGTTTCCAGGCGTCAAAGGCAAGTCCTGCTGCATCGGCGCCAAGTTTCGACGAGACGACCGGAGCGCCTGTACGCTTGCCCCAGATATGCAATTGCTCGATGGCGGCGGCACGGAACGTATCGCCCGCGGCAAGCATGACATTCAGGCCGCCCGCGGTAAGTTTGGCCGCAAGCTTGCCGATTGTCGTGGTCTTGCCGGTGCCGTTGACGCCAACGACGAGAATGACGTGCGGCTTGTGCGAGAGATCAAGCTCCAGCGGCTTGGCGACCGGGCCGAGCACTTTTTCGATTTCCGACGCCATGATGGTACGGACTTCTTCCGTGCTGATATCCTTGCCATAGCGCGTGGCGCTAAGGGCATCGGTGATGCGGATAGCCGTTTCCATGCCAAGATCGGCCTGGATCAGAACATCTTCGAGATCCTGCAGCGTGTCTTCATCGAGCTTGCGCTTGGTGAATATGCTGCCGATGGAATCACCGAGCTGTTGCGAGGAACGGAACAGGCCCTTGCGCAAGCGCTCGAACCAGGTAAGCCGCTTTTCCGGCTCAACGGGAAGTGGTTCGTCGGCTTGCTTTTCCTCGACCGTTCTGCTGACCGTCACCTTTGACGACGAGGGCTTCACCGGCACGGGAGCAGGTTCAATCGACACCGCAATTTCAGCCGCTGGAATTTCCGGCGCTGGTATTGCTACCGGTTCAATCACTCGCTCGCCCATCGGCGGTTCAAGGAGTTCTGCCGCAGCCCCGGATGGTTCTTCCGCTGCAGCCTCTATTTCTGGAACAGTTTCGAGAGCCGCAATGGCGGCTTCATCAGGCTCTCCGACTGCTTCAGGTAAGGGTGCCGCTTCGATCTTTGCTGTGACCGGATCTTCGAGCGGAGCAATCGCGATTTCGACCTGCTCAACGATGACAGGTTCGATTTCCGGCAGAATTTCCGGTTCCGGCGCCGGTTCATCGACGACAGCTTCGGGCTCGGCGTAAGCCGCTTGGCTTTCGACCGATTCCGCTGCAACAGGTGCAGTTTCAGCCGCAACCGGTAGTGCCTCTTGTGCCGCCGTATCCTCGTAGACCTGTTCGACTGTCGGAGACGCCCCCGGCACGGTCGGGGTCTCTTCGACCGGAACCCCTTCGACCTCCTTCTTGCCAAAGGAGAAAATCTTCTTGATGAAACCCAGAGCCATGAAAACTGCTTTGCTGATTAAGTTTACGCTGCGCGCCGATTGCTATCATTGCCACTATCAATGGCCAACAGCTTGTCACTGTCATGACCGTTGATCGTGCACTCGATGAGTTGGCCCGGCGTCCCACCGTCAATACCGACGAGAGTAAAACCTTCCGTGCGGCCAAGGCCTTCGCGTTCGATGAGTATTTTTTGGCGAGTGCCGACAAGGCCATGCAGATGGCTGAGATAGGCGGCATCGCCCGCAGCCCGCAGCCTTGCAGCACGTGCCTTGACGATCCGGCGGTTAACCGGCGGCATACGCGCAGCAGGTGTACCTTCGCGCGGACTGAACGGGAAAACGTGGAGATGCGTCAGTCCGCATTCCTCGACGATCCGGATCGAATTCTCGAACATCTCGTCCGTTTCGGTCGGAAAACCCGCGATAATATCCGCCCCAAGGACGATATCGGGGCGAATCCGGCGCACATTTTCGCAAAATTCGATGGAATTTTCGCGCAAATGGCGCCGTTTCATGCGCTTCAGGATCATGTTGTCGCCTGACTGCAGCGACAGATGCAGATGCGGCATCAGCCGCTTTTCAGTCGCCAGCGCCTCCATCAGATCTTCGTCAGCTTCGATTGAATCGATGGAGGAGAGGCGCAGGCGCTGCAAATCCGTCACTTCTTTGAGGACAGTCTTGACCAGCTTGCCGAGGCGAAGGTTTCCCGGCAGGTCAGGACCGTAGCTGGTCATGTCCACGCCTGTCAGAACTACCTCATTATAGCCATTGCCGACGAGCCGCTTGACCTGTTCAACTACCCCGCCCATCGGGACCGAGCGGGAATTGCCGCGTCCATAGGGAATGATGCAGAAGGTACAGCGATGGTCGCAGCCATTTTGCACCTGAACAAAGGCGCGGGCTCGGCCTTCGATCGCGTCGACCATGTGTGACGCGGTCTCTCGCACCTCCATGATATCGTTGACGCGCACCTTCTCGAACTGGTTGACACCGAAATCCGGCAGCATGCGGTAGGAATTGGATTTCAGCTTTTCCTCGTTGCCAAGTACAAGGTCAACCTCATCCATAGCGGCGAAATCATCCGCGCCTGTCTGGGCCGCGCAACCCGTAACGATGATGCGCGCTTCCGGGTTGTCGCGGCGCGCCTTGCGGATCGCCTGCCTTGCCTGGCGCACCGCTTCGCTGGTGACGGCACACGTATTGAAGATGATCGCACCATTTTCCAGCGTACCGAGCCCGGCCGCATCGGCTTCACGCTTCATCACCTCGGACTCATAGGTGTTGAGCCGACAGCCAAAGGTGACGACGTCGACAGCCATCAGGCGGCTCCCTGCGAAGGTGCCGTTTCGTCGCGCTGCCATGCACCGGTCTGCGGGTCGAGGGCGCCTGAAAACTCCCACTCGGCCGGGCCGGTCATCATCACGTGATCGTTTTCGAGCCATTCGATAAGCAGAGGGCCACCTGGAACGGTTACCGTAACGGTGCGCTCGGTACGGCCAGTGCGCACGGCAGAAACCGCGGCAGCACAGGCGGCCGAGCCGCAGGCGCGGGTCAGACCAGCGCCGCGTTCCCAGGTGCGCAGTGTGATGGCGTGGCGGCTGGTTACATGTGCGACTGAAATATTGGCGCGCTCCGGAAAGATCGGATGGTTTTCGAGCAGCGGGCCGAACCGTTCGAGGTCATAGGTCCAGACATCCTGGTCGACCCAGAAGATCGCATGCGGATTGCCCATGCTGGCAACGGAGGGCGAATGCAATACCGGCGCGTCGATGGGGCCGATCTGCAGTTCGATCCTGCGCGTGTCGTGAAACGGTTCAGCCAGTGGGATATCCTGCCAGTCGAAGCGCGGCTTGCCCATATCGACGGATATCTGGCCGTCGGGATGTTCGTGCGCGGTCAGAATTCCCGCGATGGTCTCGAACGTGAATTCGCGCTTGCCCGTTTCGGAACTGAGCGCCTGGACCACACAGCGCATGCCATTGCCGCAAGCCTGAGCCTGCGTGCCGTCGGAATTGATGATCTCGATATAGGCTTCCGTGCCGCTGGTCTTTGGTGCGTGAATGGCCATGATCTGGTCGAACTTGGTCGCGGGATCACGGTCTAGCGCAATGGCGGCCTCCGGCGTAATCCGGTCCGCACGTCCGCGCATATCGGCAACGATGATTTCGTTGCCGAGCCCGTTCATCTTCGCAAATTGTGCGCGTGCCGCCATGCTTATCGCCAGCCTGTCATTGCCATTACATCGTCGTAGAGGGCTTATATGGCGGAAAAGGGAAGGAAATGCCAGTGCCAGCACGCATCAAAGCTGCGCGCTGCAACTGGCGATCTCGTCGCTTGCTCGTTATTTGCCCTCTTCAGGCAACCCGCACGATAAGCTTGCCAAAATTGCGACCCTCAAGGAGCCCCATGAATGCCTCCGGCGCGTTTGTCAGACCATCGACAATATCCTCGCGGTACTTGACCTGACCAGCGCGCAGCCATTCAGGCATGGCTTGCAGGAATGCCGGACGCTGATCGACGAATTCGCGCTGAATGAAACCACGAATTGTCAGGCTCTTGGTCAAAACAGCTCGCATGACACCCGGTAACCGGTCGGTCTCTGATGGGGCGATGCCGCTATACTGAGAAATCAGACCGCAGACCGGGATTCGGGCGAAGGAATTAAGCAACGGAAAGACCGCGTCCCAGACCGGCCCCCCGACATTCTCGAAATAGACATCGATGCCACCCGGGCAGGCCTGTTTCAGCTGTTCTGGAAAATCGGGTGCGCGGTGATCGATCGCTGCATCGAATCCGAGTTCATTCCTGATGAAGGCGCATTTGTCCGGACCTCCGGCAATGCCGACTGCTCGTGCTCCCTTGATCCTGGCTATCTGACCGACGGCCGAGCCGACCGGACCGCTGGCCGCTGCGACAACCACCGTTTCACCGGGTTGCGGCCGTCCGATGGTCAAGAGACCAGCATAGGCGGTAAAGCCGGGCATGCCGAGAACACCCAGTGCAGTAGAGACCGGTGCCAGCTTTGGATCGAGCCTGGTCAGCCCTTTGCCGTCGGAGATTGCATAGCTCTGCCAGCCGGAATGCGAGAGCACGATGTCGCCGGCCGCATAATGATCATTATTGCTCGCGATGACTTCGGCGACCGTGCCGCCTTCCATTACATTTCCGACCGCGACCGGCGCGGCGTAGGATTTTGCGTCATCCATGCGTCCGCGCATGTAGGGATCGAGTGACAGGAACAGGATCTTGAGCAGCACTTCGCCTTTGCCAGGCGCGGGAATCGGTTGGTGCTCAACGCGAAAATTATCAGACTTCACCCGGCCCGACGGCCGCGATGCAAGCACAATCCGGGTGTTTTTGTCTTGGAACACAGCCTTCACTCCATTGTTTCAGAAAGGAGCGAGCCTATCCTGACCGCCATCATCCCTGCAATGTCCGGTCAGTGGGGCTCGTGGGCGTCCGCCACGCCGCGCAGCCAATAACCGGCAGCCTTGACCCATTCACCATTGAAACCGCGCTGATCAACGAGATGATTGCGCACTGCCTTGGAGATGCTGCTCTCACTGGCGATGAAGGCGTAGCAATCGCCTTCGGGCAGATTGAGAGCTTCGATCTTGCGCAACAGCAAATCGTTGTTGCCCGCCTCCGCGCCATTGCGATGTACCCAGATAATCTCGGCGCTGGCCTCTGTGGTCAGGGCCTGCTCTTCTTCCTTGTCGGCGACCTCGATCACGGCAACGGCACGAGCTGTTGCAGGCAGTTCTTCCAGGCGGCGGCTGATGGCGGGCAAGGCAGTCTCGTCTCCGGCAAGCAGATACCAGTCGAAAGCATCGGGGATGATCATCGAGCCGCGCGGACCACCAATCACGATCTTTTCCCCAACTTCCGCCTGCGCTGCCCAGCTTGAAGCAGGGCCGTCGCCATGCAGGACAAAATCCACTTCGAGCGTATTGGTCGCCGCATGAAAGACGCGTGGTGTGTAGTCACGCATTTGCGGACGCGGCTTGTCGTCGGGGAAGGCAAGGCCATCAGGCCCGAGCACTGGCAAGACCGGATCATTGCCGGCTTGCGGGAAGAAAATCTTGATGTGGTCCGCATAGCCGGGGCTGATGAAACCTTCCAGTTGGTCACCTGCGAGGGTCACGCGCAGCATCAGTGGGGTTATGCGTTTGACCGCCTGAACCTCGAGGAGACGCAGGCGGGTTTCATGGCGGATTCTTTGGGGGGATCTATTTATGAGTATCATGGTCAGGAAATATCGTGCCATCCTTGCAAGTTCAATAGCTCCGGTCACACATTTGCGTCATTGCCATTTTCTGCATGGATAAGACTTTATTCACCTTGAAATGATTGAATTGGTTAATGTCGTCGGCCTTCGCTCATTGCAGGCAGACGCTGGAGACTGTGGCGATATTGTCAGTTCTGTCATTTTTTGATGGTTCCGACGTCGAATTGGCCCGAAACACGCCGGTTTTTTCGGTGTGCGGGTTGAAATTTCGCCATGATCGCCATTGTATCGTGGTTAACAACGCCAAATGGAATCGCATTCCCCAAGTTTGGATGCGCAGATGGAGAACTGAGGTTATGGGGACTTTGAAAGTCAATTTGCTGGCCGTTGCTGCTGTCGGCATGGTGCTGGCGGGATGCCAGAGTTCGCGAATGGACCCCGTCTCGTCCGGTCCCGCACCGCTTCAGCCGGCACCTTCAGGCGCTGTGAGCCAGAGTCAGTTGCCACCGCCAGGCGGTACTAGCCAGTTTCCAACTGCGCCAACGACTGCCAATGCAGCGCCCGGCACGCAGGGCAATACACAGGTTGCAGCATTGCCACCGGAGAACGCGCCGGACCTCACAGCCAGCAGCGTCGCCGGCGTATGGAATGCGTCGATGGGCGGCCAGAGCTGCAAGATCGCAACGCCGCAGACCAAATTCGGCCAGGGATATCGTGCCGGTCCGCTGCGCTGCCCAGGTGAACTTGCCAATCTGTCCTCATGGTCGGTCAGCGGCAAGCAGCTGGTTCTCTACGATGCAGCCGGCGGCACTGTGGCGCGGCTCTATTCCTCGGCCCCGTCCAAGTTTGACGGTCAGACATCGGGCGGGCAGAACCTCAGCCTGTCACGCTAAGCACGCAGCGTACCACAGACCCGTCTGAGCGCGCCCGGAGACTGCATTTCGCATGTCGCACGATAATCTGAAAGTGTTTCCCTCCGTGCGCGAGCGCTATGATGCGCTTGTGCTGGCGGGGGATATTGATGCAGACCCGGCACAGCAGCATCTGGCTGACCGCTTTGATCTCCTGATCCGCGAGCTCGCGACAACGCGGCTCGCCACCAAATCCAGCGCACTCGGCTGGCTGTTCAGCCGCCGTGCACCGCGGCGTGAGATCATCAAGGGCCTTTACATCCATGGCGACGTCGGGCGCGGCAAGACAATGCTGATGGACATGTTCCACCAGCTGGTACCGGCCAAACGCAAGCGCCGCGCGCATTTTATCGATTTCATGGCCGACGTGCACGAACGTATCAATGCGCACCGCCAGGCCTTGAAGAATGGGGATACCAAGCAAGATGATCCCATTCCGCCTGTGGCTGACGCCCTGGCGGAACAGGCCTGGGTCCTGTCTTTCGATGAATTCACGGTCACCGACATTGCCGATGCGATGATCCTGTCGCGGTTGTTCCGGGCGCTTTTCGAGCGCGGCGTGGTGCTTGTCGCCACATCCAATGTCGAGCCAGATAATCTTTATCGAGACGGGCTGAATCGCCAGCTTTTTCTGCCATTCGTCGAACTTCTGAAAGCCCATGTGGATGTTGTCAATCTCGATGCCCGCACGGATTACCGCCTCGAGAAGTTAAACCGTTTGCCGGTTTATCTTTCGCCTTTGGACGAAGACACAAGCCGGCTGATGGACGAAGCCTGGCATGCGGCAACAGCTGGAGCCACCGTGGCTCCGAATAGCCTGAAGGTCAAAGGCCACACCGTTGTCATCCCTCTGGCGGCACCGCATACGGCTGCTGCTCGGTTTACTTTCGCCGACCTTTGCTCCAAACCTCTCGGTGCAGCGGACTACACGGCGATCATCCAGCACTACCGGACCATTTTCATTGACGCCGTGCCGGTTCTGGATCACCCAAGGCGGAACGAGGCCAAGCGGTTCATCACGCTGATCGACATTCTTTACGATCATAATGTGCATGTGGTGATTTCGGCGGCGGCTTCACCGGACAAGCTATATGTAGCGAAGTCCGGAACCGAAGCGTTCGAATTTGACCGGACGGCGTCACGCCTCTTCGAAATGCAGAGCGAGGAATATCTGGCTGCAGCCGGCAAGCTTGAGGCCGTCGTGGAGGCGCGATCCGCGGGGGTCTGACTTGCTTCAGGCAAGCCATTACTTTCATCAATTTGATATGTTGCATATGTTAGAAATAATAGACTCTAGCATGGGTCAAGCCGTGAATAATTGACGTTTACGTAAATCCCATTAAATCTAACCGATTGAATTTATTGAGGTGAAAATTTTCGGTTGAGTTATTTTTCAAAGAGGAATATTCGAACGTCCCAACGCAAAGGCATGTGGTGACAGGTTTGCCGACTGGCGGCCCGACTATAGAAATATGTTCTTTGGCGTCCGTCAAGACTTCAGATCAGGGAAGCAACCAGCATGGCACGTAACAAAATCGCCCTCATCGGTTCAGGCATGATCGGTGGAACGCTAGCACATTTGATCGGGCTCAAGGAGCTCGGCGACATCGTGCTTTTCGACATCGCAGACGGCATACCGCAGGGCAAGGGACTGGACATCGCCCAGTCATCGCCTGTTGACGATTTCGACGCGAAGCTCGTCGGCGCCAATGATTATTCGGCCATCGAAGGTGCGGACGTCGTCATCGTCACCGCCGGTGTTCCACGCAAGCCGGGCATGAGCCGTGACGATCTCCTCGGTATCAACCTCAAGGTCATGGAACAGGTCGGCGCCGGCATCAAGAAATATGCTCCTGGCGCTTTCGTCATCTGCATCACCAACCCGCTCGATGCAATGGTCTGGGCGCTGCAGAAATTCTCCGGCCTGCCGAAGAACATGGTTGTCGGCATGGCCGGCATTCTTGACAGCGCCCGGTTCCGCTATTTCCTCGCCGATGAGTTCAAAGTTTCGGTCGAAGACGTGACGGCTTTCGTGCTCGGTGGTCACGGCGATTCCATGGTTCCGCTCGCACGCTATTCGACTGTTGCCGGAATCCCGCTGCCGGATCTGGTCAAGATGGGCTGGACCAGCCAGGAAAAGCTCGACCAGATCATCCAGCGCACCCGTGATGGCGGCGCCGAAATCGTTGGTTTGCTCAAGACCGGCTCTGCTTTCTACGCACCTGCATCATCCGCCGTCCAGATGGCCGAGGCCTTCCTGAAGGACAAGAAGCGCGTTCTGCCAGTCGCTGCGCATCTGTCGGGTCAGTATGGTGTCAAGGACATGTATGTCGGCGTCCCGGTCGTGATCGGTGCAGGCGGCGTCGAACGCATCATCGAAATCGATCTCAACAAAACCGAAGAGAAAGCCTTCGAGAATTCCGTCGCTTCCGTTGCTGGCCTTTGCGAAGCCTGCATCGCCATTGCGCCGAACCTCAAGTAATTTGGCCTCAAACCATTCTGAAACGATCTCGCGCTCAGGCGCCGGATTATTCGTAGAGGAAAATAACGTATGAATATTCACGAATATCAGGCAAAACGCCTGCTGCACACGTTTGGTGCGCCGATCGCCAATGGCGTTGCCGTCTACTCCGTCGAACAGGCGGAAGAGTGGGCGAAGACGCTGCCCGGTCCGCTTTATGTGGTGAAGAGCCAGATTCATGCAGGCGGCCGCGGCAAGGGCAAGTTCAAGGAACTCGGTCCGGATGCGAAAGGCGGCGTACGCCTGTCCAGGTCGGTCGAGGAAGTTGTTGCCAACGCCAGGGAAATGCTCGGCAACACGCTCGTGACCAAGCAGACCGGTCCGGCTGGCAAGCAGGTCAACCGTCTCTATATCGAAGACGGTGCCGACATCGAGCGCGAGCTTTATCTCTCGATCCTCGTTGACCGTTCGGTGGGCCGTCCGGCTTTCGTGGTTTCCACGGAAGGCGGCATGGACATTGAAGCGGTTGCCCATGATACGCCGGAAAAGATCATCACCGTGGCGATCGATCCGGAAAAGGGCGTGACCGCGGAAGACGCGGGGAAGATCAATGACGCCTATGGCCTCACCGGCGAAGCGCGGACCGACGGCGAAGCGCTGTTCCCGATCCTCTACAAGGCCTTCACCGAGAAGGATATGAGCCTGCTTGAAGTCAACCCGCTGATCGTCATGAAAGATGGCCGTCTGCGCGTTCTCGACGCCAAGGTTTCGTTCGATGGCAACGCCCTGTTCCGTCATCCAGATGTGGTCGAACTGCGTGACACCACGGAGGAAGACGACAAGGAAATCGAGGCATCGAAATATGACCTCGCCTATGTCGCCCTCGACGGCAATATTGGCTGCATGGTCAATGGTGCCGGTCTTGCCATGGCAACGATGGATATCATCAAGCTCTATGGCGCGGAGCCGGCAAACTTCCTTGATGTTGGCGGCGGCGCCAGCAAGGAGAAGGTCACGGCGGCGTTCAAGATCATCACGGCCGATCCGGCGGTCGAAGGCATCCTGATCAATATTTTCGGCGGCATCATGAAGTGCGATGTCATTGCCGAAGGCGTTATCGCTGCGGTCAAGGAAGTTGGCCTCAAGGTTCCGCTGGTCGTTCGTCTCGAAGGCACCAATGCCGAGCTCGGCAAGAAGATCATCAACGAAAGCGGCCTCAATGTCGTTTCCGCGGATGATCTCGATGATGCAGCGCAGAAGATCGTCAAGGCCGTGAAGGGAAACTAAGGCATGTCTATTCTCGTCAACAAGGACACCAAGGTTCTCGTCCAGGGCCTGACCGGCAAGACCGGTACTTTTCATACCGAACAGGCTCTGGCCTACTACGGCACCAAGATGGTCGGCGGCATTCACCCGAAAAAGGGCGGCGAGACCTGGGAGGGTAATCTGCCCACCGGTTCGAGCGCCCAGCTGCCGATTTTCAGCTCCGTTGCCGAAGGCAAGGATCGCACCGGCGCCAACGCCTCGGTGATCTATGTGCCGCCGGCAGGGGCTGCAGAAGCCATCATCGAAGCGATCGAGGCGGAAATTCCGCTGATCATCTGCATCACCGAAGGCATTCCCGTCATGGACATGGTGCGGGTCAAGGCCCGTCTCGACCGTTCCGCATCCCGCCTGATCGGTCCGAATTGCCCGGGCGTCCTGACGCCGGAAGAATGCAAGATCGGCATCATGCCGGGAAACATCTTCAAGAAGGGTTCCGTGGGTGTTGTATCCCGCTCCGGGACACTTACCTATGAGGCAGTATTTCAAACGACGAATGAAGGCCTTGGCCAGACGACTGCTGTCGGTATCGGCGGCGATCCTGTGAAGGGCACGGAATTCATCGATGTCCTGGAAATGTTCCTTGCCGACGAAGCGACGAAATCAATCATCATGATCGGTGAAATCGGTGGCTCGGCCGAAGAAGATGCAGCGCAGTTCATTGCCGACGAAGCAAAGCGTGGCCGCAAGAAGCCGATGGCCGGTTTCATCGCTGGACGCACGGCTCCTCCCGGACGCACGATGGGCCATGCCGGAGCGGTTATCTCCGGTGGCAAGGGCGGCGCGGAAGACAAGATTGCCGCCATGGAAGCCGCGGGCATCCGCGTTTCGCCATCGCCTGCGCAGCTTGGCAAGACATTGGTTGAAGTCCTCAAGGGCTGAGGCCGGCAAGAAGCACGAATGAATCGGGGCGAATGCTCGCCCCGATCGATCCACGGGGCCATGTGGGCCTCAACCCAGAGTGATACTGGTTTAAGATGAACCGGTGCACTCTTACAAAGGGAGACGGAGCACGGGCTCCGGTCACGAATATGGCACGTCAAGAACAGGCCAACGACATTTTCGCGCTCACCTCGTTTCTTTATGGTGGCAATGCCCACTATATCGAGGAACTGCACGCGCAATATGAGAAGGATCCGGCATCGGTTGGTACCGAATGGCAGGAATTCTTCGCCAACCTCAACGATACCAAGGACGATGTTCTCAAGAACGCCAAGGGCGCATCCTGGGAAAAGCCGAACTGGCCGATCGCCGGCAATGGCGAACTCGTATCGGCGCTCGACGGCAACTGGGGCGAAGTCGAAAAGCACATCACCGACAAGCTGAAGGCCAAGGGCGCGAATGGTTCTGCGGCAACCAATGGAGTTGCCGCACCTCTGACGCCGGCATCCGACTCGGACATCATTCATGCGGCCCGCGATTCCGTGCGCGCAATCATGATGATCCGCGCCTATCGCATGCGCGGCCATTTGCATGCCAAGCTCGACCCGCTTGGCCTTGCCGAAGTCAAGGAAGACTACAACGAGCTGTCGCCTGAGAGCTATGGTTTCACGGCGGCCGATTTCGACCGCAAGATTTTCATCGATAATGTGCTGGGTCTCGAATATGCGACGATCCCACAGATGCTCGAGATCCTTAAGCGCACCTATTGCTCGACCATTGGTGTCGAATTCATGCATATTTCCGATCCGGTGGAAAAGGCCTGGATCCAGGAACGCATCGAAGGCCCGGACAAGGGCGTCGCCTTCACCGCTGAAGGCAAGAGGGCGATCCTGTCGAAGCTGATTGAGGCCGAAGGTTTCGAGCAATTCATCGACGTCAAGTACAAGGGTACCAAGCGCTTCGGCCTGGATGGCGGCGAGTCGCTCATTCCGGCGCTGGAACAGATCGTCAAGCGTGGCGGGTCCATGGGCCTGAAGGAAATCGTCCTCGGCATGGCGCATCGTGGCCGCCTCAACGTGCTCAGCCAGTTCATGCGCAAGCCGCACCGTGCCATTTTCCATGAATTCAAGGGTGGTTCCTACACGCCGGACGATGTCGAAGGTTCCGGCGACGTGAAGTACCATCTAGGAGCCTCGTCGGACCGCGAGTTCGATGGCAACAAGGTCCATCTCTCGCTGACGGCCAACCCCTCGCACCTCGAAATCGTCAATCCGGTAGTCATGGGCAAGGCACGCGCCAAGCAGGACCTGCTCTGCGGCCGCGACCGTGACGAAATCGTGCCGCTGTCCGAGCGTTCGAAGGTCATGCCGCTGCTTCTGCATGGCGACGCAGCCTTCGCCGGCCAGGGCGTGGTTGCCGAGTGCCTCGGCCTTTCCGGCCTGCGCGGGCATCGCGTTGCCGGTACGGTGCATTTTATCATCAACAACCAGATCGGCTTTACCACCAATCCGCGTTTCTCGCGCTCCTCGCCATATCCTTCCGATGTTGCGAAGATGATCGAAGCGCCGATCTTCCACGTCAATGGCGACGATCCGGAAGCTGTGGTCTATGTGGCGAAGATCGCCACCGAATATCGTATGACGTTCCACAAGCCGGTTGTCATCGACATGTTCTGCTATCGCCGCTTCGGCCATAACGAAGGCGACGAGCCGGCGTTCACGCAGCCGATCATGTACAAGACGATCCGCAGCCAGAAGACGACGGTTCAGCTCTATTCGGCGAAGCTGATCGAGGAGGGCCTGATTACCGAGGCCGATCTCGAGAAGATGCGTGCCGCATGGCGCGAAAATCTCGAGCAGGAGTTCGAGGCTGGCCAGGCGTACAAGCCAAACAAGGCCGACTGGCTCGACGGTGCCTGGAGTGGCCTGCGTACGGCAGATAATGCCGATGAGCAGCGCCGCGGCAAGACTGGGCTGCCGGTGAAGACGCTCAAGGAAATCGGCAAGAAGCTTGCCGAAGTCCCGGCCGGTCTCAACGTGCACCGGACGATCCAGCGCTTCCAGGACAACCGCGCCAAGATGATCGAAACTGGAGAAGGCTTCGACTGGGCAACAGCGGAGGCTCTGGCGTTCGGTTCGCTGGTGACGGAAGGCCATCCGGTACGCCTGTCGGGTCAGGATGTCGAGCGTGGTACATTCAGCCAGCGGCATTCGGTGCTCTACGATCAGGACACCGAACAGCGCTACATCCCGCTCAATAATCTGCAGAAGGGTCAGGCGCTCTACGAAGTCATCAATTCGATGCTTTCGGAAGAAGCGGTTCTCGGCTTCGAATATGGCTATTCGCTGTCGGATCCACGTGCCCTGACTCTGTGGGAAGCGCAGTTCGGCGACTTCGCCAATGGTGCACAGGTCATCTTCGACCAGTTCATCTCGTCGGGCGAGCGCAAATGGCTGCGCATGTCGGGTCTCGTCTGCCTGTTGCCACATGGCTATGAGGGGCAGGGGCCGGAACATTCGTCGGCCCGCCTCGAACGCTATCTCCAGCTCTGTGCGGAAGACAATATGCAGGTTGCAAACTGCACGACGCCTGCGAATTACTTCCATATCCTGCGCCGTCAGATGAAGCGCGACTTCCGCAAGCCGCTGATCCTGATGACGCCGAAGTCGCTGCTGCGTCACAAGCGGGCGGTCTCGTCGATCGGCGACTTCACCGGGGATTCGTCCTTCCATCGCCTGCTGTGGGACGACGCGCAGCTGCTCAAGGATCAGCCGATCAAGCTGCAGAAGGACTCAAAGATCCGCCGCGTAGTCCTGTGCTCCGGCAAGGTCTATTACGATCTTTACGAAGAGCGCGAAAAGCGCGGGATTGACGACGTCTATCTCCTGCGCGTCGAGCAGCTTTATCCATTCCCTGCAAAGGCCCTGATCACCGAGCTTTCCCGCTTCCGCAATGCGGAAATGGTCTGGTGTCAGGAAGAACCCAAGAACATGGGTGCCTGGGCCTTTATCGATCCCTATCTGGAATGGGTTCTGGCGCATATCGATGCCAAGCATCAGCGCGTTCGTTATACCGGACGTCCTGCTGCTGCATCGACTGCAACTGGCTTGATGTCCAAACACCTTGCACAGCTCGAAGCATTGCTTGAAGATGCTTTGGGTTCTTAATTAACAAAGAAAATCAACGGAAGAGCGAGAACATGGCAACCGAAATCCGCGTCCCAACGCTGGGCGAATCCGTTTCCGAAGCGACCATTGGCAAATGGTTCAAGAAGGTCGGCGAGGCTATTGCCGTTGATGAACCCCTCGTCGAGCTCGAGACCGACAAGGTGACGATCGAGGTCCCGGCAGCCGCTGCCGGATCGCTCGCTGAAATCACGGCCAAGGAAGGCGACACGGTTGAAGTTGGCGCTTTGCTCGGCATGATTGGCTCGGGGGATGGCGCAGCCGCCGCCCCTGCCAAGAAGGAAGAGGCAAAGCCGCAAGCCGTTGCGCAGGCATCGGGTGCCGCCGCTGCAACATCGACTGCGGAAGCAGCGACCAAGACCGCTGAAGTCGCCGGTGAACCGGCAATCGCCGAGCGCAAGCCAAGCGAAATGCCGGCTTCTCCGGCAGCCTCCAAGCTTCTGGCTGAAAAAGGCGTTTCGGTATCCCAGGTCGACGGCTCCGGCAAGCGTGGCCAGGTTCTCAAGGGTGACGTGCTCGATGCCGTTGCCAAGGGCATCCCCGCCCAGCCTGCAGCGGAAGCGCCGAAAGCTGTTGCCCGCCCTGCATCGCCTGCTGACGATGCTTCGCGCGAAGAGCGGGTGAAGATGACCCGCCTGCGCCAGACCATTGCCAAGCGCCTGAAGGATGCGCAGAGCACGGCCGCCATGCTGACCACCTATAATGAGGTGGATATGTCGGCGGTCATGGACCTGCGCAATCGCTACAAGGAGATCTTCGAGAAGAAGCACGGCGTCAAGCTTGGTTTCATGGGCTTCTTCACCAAGGCCGTCACCCATGCATTGAAGGAAATTCCGGCAGTCAACGCAGAGATCGATGGCACGGACATCATCTACAAGAACTTTGCCCATGTCGGCGTTGCAGTCGGCACGGACAAGGGCCTCGTCGTTCCGGTCGTACGCAATGCGGACCAGATGTCGATCGCCGAGATCGAAAAGGAAATCGGCCGTCTCGGCAAGGCAGCACGCGATGGCGCCCTGTCCATGGCTGACATGCAGGGCGGTACCTTCACCATCTCCAATGGCGGTGTCTACGGTTCGCTCATGTCGTCGCCGATCCTCAACGCACCGCAGTCCGGCATTCTTGGCATGCACAAGATCCAGGATCGTCCGGTCGTCGTTGGCGGGCAGATTGTCATCCGCCCGATGATGTACCTGGCGCTGAGCTACGATCACCGTATTGTTGATGGCAAGGAAGCAGTAACCTTCCTCGTGCGTGTAAAGGAAAGCCTCGAGGATCCGGAACGTCTCGTTCTCGATCTCTGATACGGGTCCTTCGACCAAACGGGGCCGCTATTGTGTGGCCCCGGTGGTGCATCGGAATGAATTCGCTTAATCTTGTTGGCCGGGCGCGGTTTCTCGAATCCGCGGCATAGGATGAAAGGCAAAGCAAAATGGCTGATGTACCGAATTATCCGCCTGTCGAGCCACACATCTGCGTCAAGGGCGGCCTTGAAGCGATCACTTTCTACGAAAAAGCCTTCGGTGCCAAAAACACCTTCAAGCAAATGACCGAGGATGGAAAGCGCGTCATGCACGCCAATTTATCGCTGTTTGGCGGCACCATAATGATGCATGACGAGTTTCCGGAATATGGGGGCGATGTCCTTTCGCCAGCAAGCCGTGGCGGTGCGAGCGTCGCGATCAGCATCAACCTGCCGAAAGCCGCGGATGTCGACCAGGCCGTCGACCGCGCTGTCAAGGCTGGTGCAACGCTCATCATGCCCGTCGAAGACACGTTCTGGAATGCGCGCTATGGCCGCGTGAAGGACCCGTTTGGCCATGTCTGGGCGTTCAACGCGCCGCTTGGTGGAGCATGATTATGTCGCATTATCTCTACGAGCTTCTCGGCCTCATGGCGGTATTCTCGATCACGATCGTGTCGCCGGGTGCCGATTTTGCGCTTGTCGTCCGGCAGAGCATTGTGCATGGGCGGCGCAGCGCCATTATCACCAGCTTCGGCATCGGCGCATCGCTGCTGTTCCATATCAGCTACACGGTCCTCGGCCTCGGGCTTATCGTGTCGAAGTCTCTCTATCTTTTCGGCATGCTCAAATGGGCCGGTGCCGCCTATCTGTTCTATCTCGGCATCAAGGCGTTGCTGTCGTCGGCACCGGAGGCGCCATCTGAAATGGCTGAAAGCGAACCTGCCAGGCAGCTCTCTGCACTGCGCTGCTTTCTCATGGGCTTCGTCACCAATGCTCTGAATCCGAAAGCCGTGCTCTTCTTCCTGTCGCTGTTCTCGGCGCTGGTCAGCCACGAGACTCCCGTCCTGATTCAGGCGGGTTACGGCGTCGTCATGTCGACAGCATTGATTTCCTGGTTCATCGCTGTATCCATCTTTTTCACGATGCAATCCGTGCGCGACCGCTTCGTCGCCTGGGGCCGCTGGTTCAACCGCGTCACCGGGCTCGTATTCATCGGGCTTGGCGTCAAGCTTGCAAGCAGCCAAGCGAGCTAGAATATTTGATGGCTTCCCACGCTCGCCACCATCCAACACGTATTGCCGCTGTTCTCGCGGCGGCTGCTTCACTGCTTGCTACGCCGGCTTTTGCCGCGTGCACCCAGGACCGCGCCATCTACACGGACAGGGATGACGCCTATACGCTGACGTTCAAACATGTTCCGGAAGATCTGCCGGTGATGACGTCGAACGAGTTCACGATCCAGATGAACGAGAGCGATCTGAAACTGGATGGTGTGGTGATGTGGAATGAGGGCGTGGCCCGCCCCAACGGCATTGTCATGTATAAATGCCCGACCGGTGACGTCACCGGCGAAGAGTTGCAGGCGTGCACGGTCTGGCAAGGTGTCATCTATGCGTTGACGGAAGGCGCTGACGCCGACCTTTTGCCCAAGGCCAAGGAGCCCGCGGCGCAGGCATTGTTGTTGCCGGATTTTTCCAGCTCCATGAGTGGCTTCAATTTCAAACTCGAAAAACCCATCGAGACTTTCCCCTGGGAGGTCTTCCGTTTCAAAGAATGTGTTCCCGAACAGTAATTTCGTGTGAGCTCCCAAAAGAAGGAATCAATCATGGCATATGATGTCGTCGTCATCGGAACAGGTCCGGGCGGCTATGTGTGCGCGATCAAGGCCGCGCAGCTCGGCTTGAAGACCGCGGTGATCGAGAAGCGCGCTACTTTTGGCGGAACCTGCCTCAATATCGGCTGCATCCCCTCAAAGGCACTGCTGCATGCTTCGGAAGTGTTCCATGAGGCCGGCCATTCCCATGCCACGCTCGGTGTCGATGTTGGCACCCCCAAGCTCAACCTGAAGGCGATGCTCGCTCACAAGGATGCAACGGTTGAATCGAACGTCAACGGTGTCGCTTTCCTGTTCAAAAAGAACAAGATCGATTCATTCATGGGCACTGGTAAGGTCGTTGCCGCCGGCAAGGTTTCGGTAACCGCCGAAGACGGCTCGGTCCAGGAAATCGAGACGAAGAATATCGTTATCGCAACCGGTTCCGACGTTGCGGGCATTCCTGGTGTGAATGTCGACTTCGACGAGAAAATCATCGTGTCTTCGACAGGTGCGCTGGAATTCGCAAAGGTTCCGGAACATCTCGTTGTGGTCGGCGGTGGCGTCATCGGCCTTGAACTCGGTTCCGTCTGGAGCCGCCTTGGATCGAAGGTAACTGTGGTGGAATTCCTCGACAAGATTCTCGGACCCATGGACGGCGATGTGTCGCGGCAGTTTCAGCGCATGCTGGAAAAGCAGGGCATCGAGTTCAAGATGGGTGCGAAGGTCACCGGCGTCGAAAAGTCGGGCAAGGGCGCGAAGGTCACGTTCGAGCCGGTCAAGGGTGGCGATGCGGAAGTGATCGACGCCGATGTGGTGCTCGTGTCCACCGGCCGCAAGCCCTATACGGACGGTCTTGGCCTGAAGGAAGCCGGGGTTGCTGTGGACGATCGCGGCCGGGTCGCCATCAATGATCATTGGCAGACCAATGTTCCCGGCATTTACGCCATTGGCGATGTCGTAGAGGGGGCGATGCTGGCACACAAGGCTGAAGATGAGGGTATTGCAGTCGCCGAAATCCTCGCCGGGCAGGTTGGACACGTCAATTACGACGCGATCCCCAGCGTGGTCTACACCCAGCCGGAAGTTGCCTCTGTCGGCAAGACCGAGGAAGAGCTGAAGGCGGCGGGTATCGAATACAAGGCCGGCAAATTCCCATTCACGGCCAATGGCCGGGCGCGCGCCATGTTGCACACCGACGGTTTCGTCAAGATACTCGCCGACAAGGCAAGCGACCGCGTCCTTGGCGTGCACATTGTCGGTTATGGCGCTGGCGAAATGATCCACGAGGCAACCGTACTGATGGAATTCGGCGGCTCATCGGAAGATCTGGCGCGCACGACGCATGCGCACCCGACCATGTCGGAAGCCGTGCGTGAAGCAGCTCTCGCCACGTTCTTCAAACCGATCCATATGTGATTTTCCAGCGTATTGTATGGAAAAGGCCCGGAATTCCGGGCCTTTTTTGTATTCTGGCGTACAGTATTCGTTACTGAGCAGGAGCCGGAGCCGGTGTTGTGGGCGCTGGCGTTGTTGACGGCGCCGGAGCAGGCTCAGCGGGAGCCGGAGCTTTCGGTGCCGGGGCCATCGCATCAGGTGCTGCGGGGGCTGCCGGGGCAGGCGCCTCACTCGTCGGGGCTGGCGGAGCTGGAGCATCCATCTCGGCGCCGCTGCGGTTCAGGTAATAATAGCCGCCGACGACCAGCGCAGCGATGAGGATGCCAGCAATCAGAAAGCCACTGCCGCCGCCCGACTTGATCACAGTGGTTTTAGGATTCGTCGGATCGGTTTCCATGGGCCGCTGCTGCAAGTTTGGATCATAGGTCATTTTGTGTCCTCCGTGACATTCCTTTACACAAGGATGTACGAATAACGGCTATTTCGCCATTAGGTTCCAGAATATCCCGAAATTATGGAGATGTCTTCGGCACACGAGCGTGTATATACGTGGGTCTTGTGGATAAATACTTGCCCAGAGGCTCATTGAGCTGTGAGTGTATAGCCCTTGTTTTTGAGCAGTGCGACGAGACCTTGCTCTCCCGGCAGATGCAAGGCACCCACCGCTATGAATGCATTGCCTCTGTCGACAATCGGAACAGCCCGGTCCGCCATGGTCCGGTTGCGGGCATTGACCATTTTCTCCTCGAATTCGGCGTAATTCTTGCCGCTTTCGGTTCCGTCGGGAGACACCGAGCGCATCAGCGGGAAGATCATGCCAATCTGGCCTTGCGTGTAGAGCACGGTCATTGTTTCAAACACGTCGGGTAGTTTCGGCCCCAGCGTCAGGGTTTCGATCAGCCCGTCGATGTGGAACTGTGCCGGCAGCGAGGCCATGGCACTCAGCTGATCCTTGATGGTTTCGAGGCCTGCAATCTGCTTGCCGCGGCTCCTGGCCTCCTCGGCCAGCTTGATATCAAGAAAGTTCGTGCCTTCCTTCTTGCGCGCGAATTCGCAGGCTGGCATGGCAAGCATGCTAGTGAGCATCCATGGCTGCATGCGGTTGACCGCTGCAAGGGAGATTCCGCGTTCGGAAAGTGCGGATCTGACGGTCTCCAGCTTGTCCTTGGGAATGAGTTTGTCGAGTGTGGTGCCATCGGTGAACATCATCAGATCGGGCGTCTCCGCCATGACCTTCATTGGCGCTTTCGGGTCGAGTACTTCGTCCGTTTCGATGACGATCGTATCGGCTCCCTGATAGGCGGCTTCCGCGGCGTCGGAAAGCTTCAGCACGCGCGGATCGGTCAGATGCATGGTACCGAACAGGAAGGAGGGTTTCACGCCAGGCTTTTCGATCTTCCAGAGCAGTCCCTTGCCGTTTTCAGTTTCCGCCGCTTCCTTGCGCAGGGCGTTGAGCTTGGCCGGGTCGGTTTTCGCCATCTCCGCGATCAGATCGTGACCGCCGCAGGCAATCTCCTCGGCGCGGACGCGCGTTGCGCTGAAGGCGACAGCCAGAAACGAAGCCAGCAGCAGCCAGCTCAGCGCCAGGCAAAGCCTGAGAAGGCCATCGGCAATGCGATCAAGCGCGGGGAAAATATCTTTGTCGTTCATGCCCGGTTTCTATCCATATGCCTGCGCAGAAAGCGTTAATCTCCTCCCGCAAATTGTCTGTAGTGTGAACTTCAGGCGCGGGGGTGCGCCTTGTCGTAGATTTCCATCAATCGTTCCGTATCGACGCCGGTATAGACCTGCGTGGTCGACAGGCTGGCGTGGCCAAGCAATTCCTGGATGGTGCGCAGGTCACCGCCGCGACCGAGCAGGTGCGTGGCGAAGGAATGGCGCAGCGCATGCGGCGTTGCCGTATCCGGCAGGCCGAGTGCGCCTCGCATTTTCTGCATGTCACGCTGGATGATGGCCGAATGCAATTCGCCGCCGCGCGCCCCGCGAAACAGCGGCTTGCCCTCTTCCAGCGCATAAGGGCAGAGTTTGCGATATTCAGCGACAACGCGATGCACGATCGGCAGCAGGGGCACCATGCGGGTTTTCCCGCCCTTGCCGGTAATGGGAATGGAACGCGCATCCGGATCGGTCAGCGCCCCGCCATCGAGACCGAGCGCTTCGGAAATGCGCAGGCCGCATCCATAGAGCAGGGTCAGCACGGCGGCATTGCGAGCGGCGATCCATGGCTCTTCGTTGAGCTGTTCGCCAGTTTCGACCACGCGGCGCGCGTCGACCATGGTCAGCGGCTTCGGCAGGGATTTCGGCTGGCGCGGCGCGCGCATGGCGATCGAGGCTGCGGCATTGGCCATGCCCTGCTTTTCCAGATGGCGCAGGAAGGAGCGTATGCCCGCAAGTCCACGCCCAAGTGTACGAGCTCCGGCGCCATCATTGCGGCGCCGGGCCAGGAACGAGCGAAGATCGGCAATGCGCAGCGTCGCCACGTCCTTCAGCGCCGGCGGCTCGCCCAAATGGCCGGTGAGGAACTGGAAGAACTGGCGCGTGTCGCGCTCATAGGCTTCCAGCGTGTTCGCTGCCAAGCGCCGCGTATTCTTCAGCGATTTCAGCCAATTCTCGCGCGCGTCGATCAGGTCGGCTCTGGCGGAAACCAGGAATTGTTCGGTTTGCGGCTGGACGCCCATGGCATCGCTCCTCAGGTTTTATCGCCCGGACAATGGCATGCCAGTCGTTACAGAGTCGTTTCGTCCTTGGTTTTGCCCGGGCTTTGCTCTAATTCGGGCTAAAGCGTAAAAATGGAAGAATCCCATGGCAAAGTTGAATGATCCGGTGCAGTTGGCGGTGATCGGTGCAGCGCACGGAACCCGCGGCGAATTGCGCGTGAAAACATTTACCGGCGATCCGATGGCGCTGGCTGACTACGGCCCGCTTTACGACGTGACCGGCAGGGCTTTCGAGGTGCTGGACATTCGTCCGTCCAAGACCGTTGTCGTCGTGCGCTTTCGCGGCGTAAATGACCGCAATATGGCCGAGGCGCTGAATGGTACGACCCTGTTCATCGAACGGTCGCAGTTGCCCCAGGATCTCGACGAGGACGAATATTACCATTCCGATCTGATTGGGCTGGAGGCCATAGATGCGGAAGGCAAAAAGCACGGCAAGGTATCGGCCATGTTCGACTTCGGCGGCGGCGATCTTCTTGAGCTCACCGTTCCCGGCAAACGTCCCATGCTGATCCCGTTCACGCTGGCCGCCGTGCCGCAGGTTGACGTCAAGGCCGGTCACATCGTGATCGATCCTGCCGCGGCTGGTCTCATCCCCGACGAGAATGAGGACGAGGAACGCCGCCGCCAGCTCGGCGGCGAAGGCGACGGGAAAAAGCAGTCATGACAACGGAAGAGGGCAGCTTTCGCGCCACGGTGCTGACGCTCTATCCGGAAATGTTTCCGGGGCCGCTCGGCGTGTCGCTTGCAGGTAAAGCATTGCAGGACGGCGCGTGGTCGCTGCAAACAGTGCAGATCCGCGAGTTCGCTACCGACAAGCACCGCATGGTCGACGATACGCCAGCTGGCGGCGGCGCCGGCATGGTGATGAAGCCGGATGTGCTGGCACGCGCCGTCGATCATGTGGCCGACGGGCGGCCGAAACTGTTCATGAGCCCGCGTGGCAAGCCGCTTACGCAGGCACGGGTGCGCGAGTTGGCGGCCGGTTCCGGCGTTGTCCTGCTTTGTGGACGTTTCGAAGGGGTTGACGAGCGGTTGATCGAAGCCCGGGATTTCGAAGAAGTATCGATCGGCGACTATATTCTCTCCGGCGGCGAAACCGCGGCGATTGTCGTTCTCGATGCGATCGTCCGGCTGTTGCCCGGTGTCATGGGCAATGCCCTGTCCGGCGAGACGGAAAGTTTCGAAACCGGGCTACTGGAGCATCCGCACTATACCAAACCGCAGGAATGGGAAGGACGCCGCATTCCGGATGTGCTTCTGTCCGGCAATCATGGGGCGATCGACAAGTGGCGGCGCGGGGAAGCAGAACGGTTGACGCGGGAACGGCGGCCTGATCTTTGGGAAGCACATAAAGCGCCTTCAAAAAAATAGGCGGCAAAAAGAATCGCCATCGGAGGTGACAAACCGGCTTTTATGGTGTATTTGCCCGCCAACTCGGGAAAAACCCGAATCCATTAATCAATGAATGGTGAATTCGCTCCTGCCTCGTCAGAGGCATAGAAATGCGGCCAAAGTTGCTGCGTTTCGAGTGTTGAGCGCTCTGACTGTTCGAGAAGACAAGAAAAGGATGAAGACGATGACCGTCGAGATTATTCGTCAGCTCGATCTCGAGCAGAGAGCAAAAATCGAAGCAAAGCGCACGCTTCCGGATTTCCGCCCAGGCGACACGGTTCGTGTCAATGTCCGCGTGACGGAAGGTACCCGTACCCGCGTTCAGGCCTATGAAGGCGTTTGCATCGCCCGTAACGGCGCTGGCATCAACGAGAACTTCACTGTTCGCAAGATTTCCTACGGTGAAGGCGTCGAGCGCGTATTCCCGATCATTTCACCACTGGTTGAAGGCGTAGAAATCGTGCGTCGCGGCAAGGTTCGCCGTGCGAAGCTCTACTATCTGCGCGGCCTCACCGGCAAGGCAGCCCGCATTGTGGAGAAGAAAGACAACCGCAAGAACAAGACTGCTGTTCCGACCACCGGCGCTGCCGAGGTGGTAACAGAAGCAACGGTTGCCAAGGCGCCTGCCGCTGAATAAGCGCGGTTCCTGACAATTTGAAAAGGCGGTCTTCGGGCCGCCTTTTTTATTTGTGACGCGAAAATCTTCTCCGGCTGCACACATCGAGGGTACAGACATGCTTGCGGGGATTGACGCGCCGGTGACAAGGTGAAATCAGTTTCCGACGCAAACACGCGACAGGGGTTTGAGATGAACTTGCGATCCGTTCTTTTGGCGGGACTTATGCTCGCCGTGGCGCCATTTTCCGCATCGGCTGCCGACTTGCCTGATCTCGGCGGCAAACAAGTTACCGTGGTGACGGAAAACGCCTATCCACCCCTGCAATTTGTCGATCCGAAGACCGGTAAGCCTGTCGGTTGGGAATATGATGCGATGAACGAGATCGCCAAGCGGTTGAACTTCAAGGTCGAATATCTCAACACCAGCTGGGATGCGATGATCCAGGCCGTATCCGACAATCAGTATCAGATCGGCATGACCGGCATCACCATCAACGACGAACGCAAGCAGAAGGTCGATTTCTCGGAACCTTACATGCGCTCGGAACAGTTCATGCTGGTGCGCAGTGACGAGAAGCGTTTCGCCGATCCCAAGAGCTTTGCCGAATTGAAGGATGCGCTTGTCGGTGCGCAGCCGGGCACGACCAATTTCTATGTCGCCGTCTACAATGTCCTCGATGGCAATGAGCAGAATCCGCGTATCAAGCTGTTCGAGACCTTTGGCGCGACCATCCAGGCGCTGAAGACCGGCGACGTCGATCTTGTCCTGACCGACAGTACGGCCGGCAAGGGTTACGTCGATGCATCCGGCGGTGCGTTGAAGCTGATCGGCGGGCCGCTTGGCGCCGAGGATTTCGGCTTCATCTTCCCCAAGGGCTCGGATATCGTTGCGCCGGTCAATGCGGCCATCGCAGGGCTCAAGGCCGACGGAACATTCGACGCGCTCAACAAGAAGTGGTTCCTCGACTACAAGCTTGGCCAGTAAGCTGAAAGGTGTCCGATAACGCTCAGAACAGGGGACCGTCCGAGAAGAAGGACTTTCCATGGTGGTTGCTCGTCGCCGTAGCGATCGCCGTTGTGCTGGGCGTTGCCATCCTTGTCAGCCCCATCTACGGACAGGTCTTCTCCACGGTATCGCAGGGTATCTGGATTACGGTCTGGGTCTCGCTTCTAGCCTTCTTCCTCGCCTCGACCCTCGGTTTGCTTCTGGCAGTGATGAGCCTGTCGGAGCATATTGCCGTGAGACAGATCGCACGCTTCTATGTAGAGATCGTGCGCGGTATCCCTCTGCTTGTGCTGCTGTTCTACATTGCCTTTGTCGGCGCCCCGGCGGTTGTCGCGCTGTGGAACTTCGTCACGCAGCCACTGCAGACTTCAGGCGTTCTTGACCCGCTGCAGGTTCGGGATTTTTCGCTGCTCTGGCGCGCCATCGTCGCCCTCATGCTCGCCTATGCGGCGTTTCTTGCCGAGATTTTTCGCGCTGGCATCCAGGCCGTGGACCAAGGCCAGATCGAAGCTGCAAAGGCGCTGGGACTGAAGCGTTTTCCGCGGTTCCGCCTCATTATCATGCCCCAGGCGATCCGCACCATCCTGCCGCCCTATGGCAATGACTTCATCTCGATGGTGAAGGATTCCTCACTCGTCTCCGTGCTTGGCGTGGTCGATGTCACGCAGATGGGCAAGGTCTATGCCTCCGGCTCCTTCCGCTTCTTTGAGACCTATTCCGTCATCGCCTATGTCTACCTGATCCTGACGATCAGCCTGTCGCTGTGTCTGCGCTGGGTAGAACGGCGCCTGGGCCGGACTGAGCGTGGATGATAAACTGGTCTTGCGGTCAGATGTTGTCGAGCCACGCAATTCTGCGGCCAAAGAGCGGCGCATTGTCGCCGGAATATTACTTTTTTCGCTTGTTTCTTGACGTAAGTGAGCCTCGAGTGCATATGTCCACGAAATAATCGAAAAGCACAAAACCGTGCCGAGGATATCGCTATGACTGCGCCACGTACACTCTATGACAAGATATGGGATGACCATCTGGTCGATCAGCAGGATGACGGCACGTGCCTCCTCTATATTGATCGCCATCTTGTGCATGAAGTGACCAGCCCCCAGGCTTTCGAGGGCCTGCGTGTGACCGGCCGCAAGGTCCGTCACCCGGAAAAGACACTGGCCGTGGTTGACCACAACGTGCCGACCTCACCGGACCGGGTCAATGGTATCAAGAATGAGGAAAGCCGCATTCAGGTCGAGGCGCTTGCCAAGAACGCTGCGGATTTCGGCGTCGAGTATTACTCCGAGAAGGATATACGTCAGGGCATCGTCCACATCATCGGACCGGAGCAGGGCTTCACCCTGCCGGGCATGACCATTGTCTGCGGCGACAGCCACACCTCCACGCACGGTGCCTTTGGTGCGCTGGCGCATGGCATCGGCACATCGGAAGTCGAGCACGTTCTCGCAACCCAGACACTGATCCAGTCGAAAGCCAAGAACATGCTGGTGCGTGTTGATGGGGTCCTGCCGGCTGGCGTTACCGCCAAGGACATCATCCTTGCCATCATCGGTGAGATCGGCACCGCAGGCGGCACCGGCTATGTCATCGAATATGCTGGCGAAGCCATTCGAGCGCTTTCGATGGAAGGCCGCATGACCATCTGCAATATGTCGATTGAAGGCGGTGCGCGCGCCGGTCTTATTGCACCGGACGAGACGACATTCGCCTATGTCAAGGACAAGCCCCGTGCGCCCAAGGGTGAAGCATGGGATATGGCGCTTGATTACTGGAAGACGCTGCAGAGTGACGAAGGCGCACATTTCGACAAGATTGTCGTTCTGAACGCCGCCGACCTGCCACCGATCGTTTCCTGGGGCTCTTCGCCGGAAGACGTGATTGCAATCACTGGCGCCGTGCCAAATCCGGACGACATCGCCGATGAGACGAAGCGCAGTTCCAAGTGGCGTGCGCTCGACTATATGGGCCTGAAGCCCGGTACGCCGATGACCGATATCAAGCTAGACCGCGTTTTCATCGGCTCGTGCACCAATGGCCGCATCGAGGATCTGCGCGAAGTCGCCAAGGTCGTTGAAGGCCGCAAAGTCAGCGAAACGGTCGATGCAATGATCGTTCCAGGGTCAGGCCTCGTCAAGGAACAGGCGGAAGCCGAAGGCCTCGACAAGATTTTCAAGGCAGCCGGGTTCGACTGGCGCGAGCCGGGCTGTTCCATGTGCCTTGCCATGAATGACGACCGCCTGAAGCCGGGTGAACGCTGCGCCTCGACCTCGAACCGCAATTTCGAGGGCCGCCAGGGCTTCAAAGGCCGCACGCATCTTGTGTCGCCAGCCATGGCAGCCGCTGCGGCGATTGCCGGCCACTTCGTCGACATCCGCGAGTGGAAATAAGCACCCTTATCTCTCCCACAAGGGGAGAGATAATCGGCATTGGCCGCCCACACTACGTATTTCACCGTCCGCGATAGGCCGGAACACCCTGGTCCGGCAGCCAAAGGCCTTCCGGCACCGGACCGGTTTGCCAGAAAACGTCGATCGGAATGCCGCCGCGCGGATACCAGTAGCCGCCAATGCGTAGCCACAAGGGCTTGACCGCCTCGACGATGCGCTTGCCGATGCTGACCGTGCAGTCCTCGTGAAAAGCGCCGTGATTGCGGAAACTGCCAAGAAACAACTTCAGCGATTTGGATTCAACCAGACTCTGGTCCGGCGCATAGTCGATCACCAAATGGCCAAAATCCGGCTGGCCGGTGACAGGGCAAAGCGAGGTGAATTCCGGGCAAGCAAAGCGTGCAAGAAAAAGTGTCCCCGCCTGCGGGTTGGGGACGGCATCGAGCGTGGCCTCATCCGGATGCTGCGGGATTTTCACATCCTTGCCAAGCATGGTTGCCTGTTCTGCATAGTGACTCATGCTGCTGTCCTTTCCATCTCGAATTCGCCCTGATACTCGCAACCTTCGCCGCAAGTATCACGGTAAACGCCGACCTGAGCCAGGCCGGGTAGAGCCGGTGCAAAGTGCCGCCACAACCACATGGCAATATTCTCTAGCGTCGGCGTTTCCAGGCCCTTGATCTCGTTGAGGTACCGGTGATCGAGCTGCTCGACCGCGCTGTCGAAAGCGCTCTTCACAGCGCCAAGATCAGAAATGAGGCCGGTCCTGCTATCAGGTTTTCCTTCCAGCGTTACGCGTACGCGGAAGCTGTGTCCGTGCAGACGCGTATTGATGTGTCCGTCAGGAAATATGTGCGGCAGATGATGTGCCGCTTCGAACGTGAATTCGTTGAAGATTCTCATGAGTGCTCCGTCAGCTCTGGCGCAATACAGGCGCCCGCTAAAGCAATTCCAGCAAAAGTGTGTAACGGTTTTGCGTCCGGAATTGCGGTAAACAACGAGCTCGCCCTCAGGGCAAGCCGATCAGTTTATGTGTCTGCGTGCTCAGCCGCCAAAGCGGATGGGCGAGGCAATAGGCCGCTGCAGATGCCACATGCGATGCGGTTTGCGCCGGATCACCGATGACGTCAAGAGGTTGCAAATAGAAATGCTCGAAGGAAAGCTGCTCGAAGCGCGATGGATGCGTCTCGGGCTCCTTTTGCGGAAAGACGAGCTTGAGCTCGTTGCCGCTGGTCTGGACAAGCGGCGCTGCCGCTTTGGGCGAGACGCAAATCCAGTCGAGCCCGGACGGCGCCGCGATGGTGCCATTGGTCTCGACGCCAATTTCGAAACCGCGCGCATGAAAGGCGTCGATGAGCGGCGCATCGAGCTGCAGCAGCGGTTCGCCGCCGGTGCAGATGACATAGGGCTTGCCGCCCGATCTATCTGCATCGGGCCATTGCGCCGCCACCGCATCGGCCAGAGCTTCAGCGGTCTTGAACTTGCCGCCGCCCGGGCCGTTCACGCCGATGAAATCCGTATCGCAGAACTGGCAGACGGCCTCTTCGCGGTCGCGCTCAAGACCCGACCAAAGATTGCAACCGGCAAAGCGCATGAATACGGCAGCACGGCCGGTGTGGTTGCCCTCGCCCTGCAGGGTCAGATAGATTTCCTTGACGGCGTAAGTCATAGGGCTTCCGCCTTGAATTTCTGCCAGCCGGCAGAACGCAACTCGCAGGCGGGGCAGGTGCCGCAGCCATAGCCCCAGGCATGGCGCTTGGAACGATCGCCGAGATAGCAAGTATGGGTGTTCTCGACGATAAGGTCGAGGAGCGGTTCACCGCCAAGGTCCTGGGCCAGCGCGAAGGTCTCGGCCTTGTCGAGCCACATCAACGGCGTTTCAATGGTGACGCGGCGATCGAGGCCGAGCGATAGTGCCACCTGCTGGGCTTTCAGCGTGTCATCGCGGCAGTCGGGATAGCCGGAATAATCGGTCTCGCACATGCCGCCGACAATGACGCGCAGGCCGCGGCGATAGGCCAGCGCCCCGGCGAGCGTGAAGAACAGCAGATTGCGGCCGGGCACGAAGGTATTGGGCAAGCCGTTTTCAGCCATCTCAATGGCAATATCATTGGTCATCGCAGATGCGCCGAGCTGCCCCACGACGCCGGCATCCAGCATATGATCGTCGCCGAGCCTTGCCGCCCAATGTGGAAACTGCTTCGCCAGGGCGTTGCGGAACCCGCCACGCACTTCGAGCTCGATCCGGTGCCGCTGGCCATAGTCAAAACCCACCGTCTCGACACGGTCGAAACGGGATAGCGCCCAGGCAAGGCACGTGGCGGAATCCTGTCCGCCGGAAAACAGGACCAGTGCGCCGTCAGAGTTGCGAGCCATGAGTACTACCTTTTCGATGAAGCGGCCCCCTTTACAGGGCGCGGCTCACCGAGGCAAATCAAATCTCCAAAGGATCGGTGCTAGTCGCAGCCGGGATGGCCGATAACCGGCGTTTCATTGCGGTCGAGACCATACATGTAACTGCGTCCCCGAATGACAAAGGGGCTGTCGCAGCCTGTGTTGGGCGCCGGAACGACACCGACGACGACCGGATCGCTCACCGGGTAAATCACCGATGGCCCCTTGGCGCGCTTGTAGACCGGAACCTGCCGCCTAATATCGCGGCCCAACCCATCGGATTTCGCTGCCGAAGAACCCACGAAGATGATCTTCGGCCCGCCGGCTTCGTGCTGGATGACATTGCCATATTCGTCGCCGTAGGTGTTGCTGCTATTAAAATCGTTTGCGCCAGCAATCTGCGAAGCTGTCAGGACAAGCGCGAGTCCCATCGACGCCGCTACAGTACGGGTAGCTTTCTTCTGGAACATCGCGGTTACCTCACGGATCGAACTTCCTAAACTTCGAGATTAACCTTTTATTAACAATTGTCATCTGCCCAAAACCTAATCAAATCGATTTTCATACCGGGCGCAGGTTGACGGGCAGGACACAATCAACCAATCCTCCGGTTTATAAGAATTGCCTTAATCGGGCAGATGCCAAAGGGACGGAAGCGATCATGACCAAGAAGACCGGAGATGAACACGCCATCGACATTTCTCTGCTGCATCTGAGTGATGCTCATGAATTCGCGCCGCTGCTTGCCAGCTATGCCCAGGCCTTGAAACGCGGTGCGCCGCGCCGTCCGGACGATTACTATGCGGAAAACCTCCTGCGTGACCGCGCTGCGGAAATCGCCGGTGCGCGTCTGGACGGTCATCTCGTCGGCTTCGTCATCTTCTACGATCTTCCCGAGCCGGTTTCCGGCATGCGCGCCGGTCAGGTGGACCATATCTATGTGCATCACGATCACCGTGGCAAAGGCATTGCCAAGGCCCTGATCGATGTCCTCGCCGACAAGGCGGAGGAGCGCGGCTGGACCAAGCTCTCGCTCAATGCGCCGCGCGTGCCGGAGGACGGGCGCAAACTCTACGAACAGGTCGCGGCGCCGGCCGACTGGACGAGCTTCATCATACGGTTCGGTAACCAATAGGAGCAGATCAACGCAGGGTAGCCGCAACATCAGCGGCATTCTGCGGGCGACTTGGTTTGTCGCATACCAACAGCGATAAAATGAGCCAGAATAGTGCAATCGGAACGTTATTCGGACAGACTCACTCAAATATTTTTTTGCACCACACAGTGCCGGAAATTTGCCCTTACGAGGCCGGTTTGCATGCTTTAAACGATTGAATTTTAAGCAGAAACCTTAATGACTTGCTATTGTGACCAATTCGCCGCATGAGGGGGCGGAATGGGGCTTTGACGCAGTGCAAAAACCGGATTAAAACCCTTCTAAATTGCCTCTATCCAGCCTTTTCGGCCCTGCCCGTCTAACCAGATGCGGCGCTAATCTTGGGGACGCCATGAGCAAGACAAATCTACACGCAAACCGGCCATTGTCGCCGCATTTGCAAATCTACAAGCCAATCCCAACCATGGTCATGTCCATCGTCCACCGGATCACCGGCTCGGCGCTCTATGTTGGCACATTGCTGGTTGCCTGGTGGCTGATTGCGGCGGCGACGAATGAGGAATATTTCAATTTCGTCAACGGGATTTATGGTTCCTGGTTCGGCCGCCTGGTGCTGCTCGGCTATACCTGGGCTCTCATTCACCACATGATCGGCGGCATACGCCACCTGATCTGGGATACGGGTCGGGGCCTGGATAAGGACACGACCACGAAAATGGCCTGGGCTTCGCTCATTCTTTCCGTCGCTCTGACGATCCTTGTCTGGATCGCCGCATTCACAATAGCTTAAAGGAGGCGGAAATGAGCGATATGCGCACGCCGCTTAAGAAAGTTCGCGGACTTGGTTCCGCGAAGGAGGGCACGGATCATTTCTGGCGTCAGCGGCTGACGGCGCTGGCCAATATCCCGGTGATGCTGTTTTTCATCGGGCTGATCCTGTCCCTGCATGGTGCTGGCTTTGCCGAGACAAGGTCAGCCCTCTCCCACCCGCTGACAGCCCTGGTTCTCCTGATGATGATCATCTCCGGTCTCTATCATATGCGCCTCGGCATGCAGGTGATCATTGAAGACTACGTACACGGCGAAGGCACGAAGATCGTGCTGTTGATGCTCAATACATTCTTCGCTCTGGCGGTTGGCATTGTCAGCGTCTTTGCGATCCTCAAGCTGAGCTTCGGAGTTTAAACTCTATCATGGCACCAACAGAAAAAATCGGCGGCAAGGCCTATACATTCGTCGACCACAAGTTCGATGTGGTCGTGGTCGGGGCCGGAGGCGCTGGCCTGCGGGCAACGCTCGGCATGGCCGAGCAGGGCCTGAAGACCGCCTGTATCACCAAGGTCTTCCCGACCCGCTCGCACACGGTTGCGGCGCAGGGCGGCATTGCCGCCTCGCTCAGCAATATGGGGCCGGATTCCTGGCAATGGCACATGTATGACACCGTCAAGGGTTCCGACTGGCTCGGAGACACCGACGCGATGGAATATCTGGCGCGCGAAGCGCCGGCAGCGGTCTATGAGCTTGAGCATTATGGCGTGCCGTTCTCCCGTACCGAAGCAGGCAAAATCTACCAGCGCCCCTTTGGCGGGCACATGATGAATTACGGCGATGGTCCGCCGGTGCAGCGCACCTGCGCCGCGGCCGACCGCACCGGCCACGCCATCCTGCACACGCTCTATGGCCAGTCCTTGCGCAACAATGCGCAGTTCTTCATCGAATATTTCGCGCTCGATCTCATCCAGGATGAGGATGGCACGATCACCGGCGTTGTCGCCTGGAATCTCGATGATGGCACGATTCATCGTTTTGCCGCCAAGATGGTGGTCATGGCTACGGGCGGCTACGGGCGCTCCTATTTCTCCGCGACCTCGGCGCATACCTGTACAGGTGACGGCGGCGGCATGGTCGCCCGCGCTGGGCTGCCATTGCAGGACATGGAGTTCGTGCAGTTTCATCCGACCGGCATCTACGGCGCCGGCTGTCTGATCACCGAAGGCGCGCGCGGCGAGGGCGGCTATCTCGTCAATTCCGAAGGCGAGCGCTTCATGGAGCGCTATGCGCCCTCCGCCAAGGATCTGGCATCGCGCGACGTGGTTTCGCGTTGCATGACGCTGGAAATCCGCGAAGGTCGCGGTGTCGGCAAGAACAAGGATCATATCTTCCTGCATCTGGATCACCTCGATCCGGCGGTCCTGCATGAACGCCTGCCCGGCATTTCGGAATCGGCGAAGATTTTCGCCGGCGTTGACCTCACGAAGGAGCCGATTCCGGTCCTCCCGACGGTTCACTACAATATGGGCGGCATTCCGACCAATTACTGGGGCGAGGCGCTCAACCCGACCCCCGACAATCCCGACCGCATCCAGCCTGGTTTGATGGCCGTGGGTGAAGCGGGCTGCGCCTCGGTGCACGGGGCCAACCGTCTAGGCTCCAACTCGCTGATCGATCTTGTCGTGTTCGGTCGCGCAGCCGCGATCCGCGCTGGCGAGGTGATTGATCGCAATGCCAAGATCCCGGATATCAACGAAGCTTCGGTAACGAAGATCATGGATCGCTTTGATCGTCTTCGTCATGCCAATGGAAGCACGCCCACAGCTGCCTTGCGCGAAAAGATGCAGCGGACCATGCAGGAAGATGCGGCCGTGTTCCGCACATCGGAATCGCTGAAGTCCGGCGTTCAACGCATGGAAAAGATCTGGAGCGAGTTGCCGGACGTCAAGGTCACCGACCGTTCGATGATCTGGAATTCCGACCTGGTGGAAACGCTGGAACTGGAAAACCTGATGGCCAACGCCCTGACCACGGTCGTTGCCGCCGAAGCGCGCAAGGAAAGCCGCGGCGCCCATGCGCATGAGGATTTCCCCAACCGCGATGACGTTAACTGGCGCAAGCACAGCCTCGCCTGGCTCACCCCAGACGGCGAGGTTACGCTCGGTTACCGTCCTGTCCACCTTGACCCGCTGGTCAAGGAGGAGGATGGGGGCATCAGCCTCGCCAAGATCGCGCCGAAAGCGCGTGTGTATTGATCAAGGAACCAGAATATCATGGTTGAACTTGCACTTCCCAAGAACTCGCAGATGCGTCCCGGCAAGACCTGGGATCGTCCGCAGGGCGCGAACAATTTGCGCGAGTACCGGATATACCGCTGGTCGCCGGATGATGGCGAAAATCCCCGCATCGACACCTATTATGTCGATCTGGACGATTGCGGCCCGATGGTTCTCGATGGCCTGTTGTGGATCAAGAACAAGATTGATCCGACGCTGACGCTGCGCCGCTCCTGCCGTGAAGGCATTTGCGGTTCCTGTGCCATGAATATTGATGGGACCAATACGCTCGCCTGCACCAAGGGCATGGATGAGATCAAGGGACCGGTGAAGATCTATCCGCTGCCGCACCTGCCGGTGGTCAAGGATCTGGTACCGGATCTGTCCAACTTCTATGCCCAGCACCGGTCGATTGAACCGTGGCTGAAGACTGTGTCGCCCGAGCCCGCTAAGGAATGGCTGCAGAGCCATGAGGACCGCGCCAAGCTGGACGGTCTTTATGAGTGCATCCTTTGCGCCTGCTGCTCGACATCCTGCCCGAGCTACTGGTGGAATGGCGATCGCTATCTTGGCCCCGCCGTTCTGCTGCAGGCCTATCGCTGGCTGATCGACAGCCGCGACGAAGCTACGGGCGAGCGGCTCGACAATCTCGAAGATCCGTTCCGTCTCTATCGTTGCCACACGATCATGAACTGCGCGCAAACCTGCCCCAAGGGCCTGAACCCGGCCAAGGCGATTGCCGAGATCAAGAAGATGATGATCGAGCGGCGGGTCTGATCCAGCGCTGCCAGCGTTGTTGTTTGTGGTTCGACACTCACAACGCATCTGATAATGTAATCAGAGTAAAATCAAAACGGGCGCCGAAAGCGCCCGTTCTGCATTTAGCCGTTTCAAATAATCACGCCAGCTTGGCATCCAGTGTGACCTCGATCGCCCCGAGGGCTTTTGACAGCGGGCAAGTGGCTTTTGCCTGTCCGGCCAGCTTGGCGAAGGTAGCCTCGTCGATCCCTGGAACATCGCCAACCAGTGTCAGGGCGCTGCGGGTGATTTCGAAGCCGCCGCCCGCAGCCGGGCCTATCGTCACTTTTGCCTTGGCCTCCAGATTTGCGGCCGGCGTGCCATTCTCCGCGAGAAAATGCGAAAGCTGCATGGCGAAGCATCCGGCATGGGCTGCGGCCAGCAGCTCTTCCGGATTGGTGCCGGAGGTGCCGCTTTCATCCTGGAAGCGTGCCTTGAAATTATAAGGAAGACCCTTGAGCGCGCCGCTTTGCGTGTCGAGCGTACCGGCACCGTCGGTAAGGGCGCCTTTCCAGATCGCTGTAGCTTGTCTGTCCATTTGTATCTCCCTCGTTGGAACTGGTTGCATGGCGTGGAATCACGCCGTCATCAGGCTTGGCGATAACGGCTTCGTGCTACCATGGTTCCGTATCATATCCATGGCACTGTATTATTCCATTGCCTATTTTACCGTCCTATTTCCCTTTCGTAGAATTAGCCCTTTTTTAAGGGTTTTGATCATGCATATTGTCCTCGCAATTCTTGGAATTCTCGGCGGCGGCTTGTTCTGGTGGTACAGGTTAAAAGTGTTGGGTGACGCGGCTAGCGATGCCATCGACAGTGCCGGGCGTGTGCGTGGATATTTTCGGCGCAGGAAGATACGGCTGCAGGCCGAGCATTCGCCATTGACGGCCATTGAGGATCCGGTTCTTGCGGCGGCAACTGTGATCTTCGCAATCATCGCTGAAGATATCCTGATCACTGAAGGGCATTTCGATGCAGTGCGGAGCGTCTTAATCGATATCAGCAATCCCAGGAAGGCAGACGAGGCGATGATCTATGCCAAATGGGCCTTTATCCAGATTGGCGATACGCCGACAGTTATCGAAAAAACGTCGCCGTTTCTGCGCCAGCGGCTCAATGATCTGGAAAAAAATGAATTGATTGATATGGTAGGGGTGGCCGCTGCTGCCGTTCCAGTCTCCCACCATTATGGCCAGCGTGTCAGAAAGCTCAAACAGCGGCTTGGCCTACAAGTCGACTGATCAACCCAAAATCGAACAGGAAGATCTCGTGAAACTGAAAAAGCTTGGCCGTACGGATATTGACGTCACGGAAATTTGCCTCGGCACGATGACTTGGGGCGTGCAGAACACCGAAGAAGACGCGCATCGGCAGATCGACTATGCGCTCGAGGCAGGCATCAATTTCATGGATACGGCGGAAGTCTATGCCATTCCATCAAGTGCCGAAACCTATGGCAAGACCGAGAATTATATCGGTACATGGTTCAAGAAAACCGGCAAGCGGGACCAGTTTGTGCTCGCTACCAAGGTCTCGGGCGGCGGCAACAGCTGGATCCGCAATGGAACACGACCGGACAGGAATTCGGTGCGTGAAGCGGTCGAAGGCAGCCTGAAGCGGCTGCAGACCGACTATATCGACCTCTATCAGGTGCATTATCCCGCTCGCGGCCATTATCACTTTGGCTCCGCCTGGAATTATGCCCCGCAGAAACAGGACAAGAACCTGGTCACGACGCAGATCGAAGAGGCGCTTGCCGGCCTTGATGATATGGTCAAGGAAGGCAAGATCCGGCACATCGGCCTTTCCAACGAGACAGCATGGGGCATTGGCCAATGGCTGAAGCTTGCCGAACGCAGCGACCTGCCGCGGGTTGCTTCCGTACAGAACGAATACAGCCTGATCCAGCGCGTGTTCGACCTCGATCTTGCCGAACTCAGCCATCACGAGGATGTCGGGCTGCTGGCCTACTCATCGCTGGCTTCGGGTGTCCTGACCGGTAAATACCTGGACGGGAAAATGCCGGCGGGAACGCGCGGTGCCATCCAGCCAGGCGGCCTTTGGCGCAGCAACGAACATTCCGCGCCTGCGGTGAAGGCCTATATCGATCTTGCGCGCAAGCACGGTCTCGACGTGGCGCAGATGGCCATCGCCTTTGCTTTGACGCGGCCGTTCATGACCTCGGTTATTATCGGCGCAACTTCCATGGAGCAATTGAAGACCGATATCTGGGCAAGCCAGATCACGCTGTCGCCGGAGATCCTAAAGGAGATCGACGCAATCTACCGCCAATATCCGCGTCCGCTCTAGCTAGATCGGCTGGCCCTGCAGTAATTTGGGCGCTGTCGTCGACAATCCCGCGGCCTGGCGGATGAAGAATCCCTTGAGCCGCGGCATCCGTTCGACAAGTCCGAGCCCGAAGTCGCGCAGGGCGCGGACCGGCACATTGTCGTTGGAGAACAGCCGGTTCAGAACGTCGGTGGTAACGCCCATTTGCACCGTGTCGAAGCGGCGCCATGTTTGATAGCGTTCGAGTACCGCCACCGAGCCGATGTCGAGGC
The DNA here is from genome assembly GCF_002764115.1 of Phyllobacterium zundukense. Classification (NCBI taxonomy): domain Bacteria; kingdom Pseudomonadati; phylum Pseudomonadota; class Alphaproteobacteria; order Hyphomicrobiales; family Phyllobacteriaceae; genus Phyllobacterium; species Phyllobacterium zundukense. The sequence continues at coordinate 3,926,562 of NZ_CP017940.1, forward strand.
CGAGGCGGTCGGCATCGACAATCGTCTCCGCCAGTGCTGCCGCATCCTTGAAGCCAAGATTGAGGCCCTGCCCGGCAATCGGGTGGATGCCATGCGCGGCATCGCCTGCAAGCGCGAAGCGCGGTTTGACGAAATCGCGCGCCAGAGTCAGCCCCAGCGGAAACGATTTACGTGGGCCTTCGACATGTAGTTCGCCAAGTTTCAGGCCGAAACGCTGTTCGAGTTCGGCCTCGAAGACAAAATCATCTTCCTTGATCAGCCGTTCGGCATCGGCGGTGCGTTCGGTCCAGACCAGCGAGGAGCGGTTGCCCTTGAGCGGCAGGATGGCGAAGGGGCCGGCGGGCAGGAAATGTTCTTCGGCGCGGCCATGGTGCGGGCGCTCATGCGCGACGGTGCAGACGATGCCGGACTGGCCATATTCCCAGTCGACCGTCTTGATGCCCGCCATGTCGCGCAGGCGGGATTTCACGCCGTCGGCGGCAATCAAAAGCCGCGTGCGCAGGCTCTTGTCTTTGGCATAGTGAACAGTCAGGTGCGCCTCGCCCTGTTCGAAACCGTTGACGGGCGCGCCTTCGATGAAGGCAATCCCGAGTTCTTCCGCCTTGGCCCGCAGCGAGGCGTTGAGGACGCGGTTCTCCACCATGTGCGCAAAGGGTTCGCCCGGTTCGATTTCCCCGTTGAAGGTCAGGAATACCGGCCGCACCGGATCGGAGGTGCGCGAATCGGTAACAATCATTTCGGTGATGGGTTGCGCCTCGGGCAGGATGGCGTCCCAGCAGCCGAGCCGGTCGAGCATGCGGCTCGCGGCGGCGGCGATCGCCGATGCGCGTGTGTCGTTGCGCCAGACCCCGGCCGGTGCCGCATCGATGACGGTAACGGTGAGGTGCGGGGCCGATGATTTCAGCGCCACGGCCGTCGCGAGGCCGACATAGCCTGCGCCCGCAATGATGATATCGGTGCTTCGTTCAACCATGATTGCCTCCGGTTACCCTATGCGGCGCTTGACTTCACCGCCTCTTCCTGTTGCAAGCGTTGGGAACGCGCGAAACAGGAGATGCCGATCATGTCTGACGCCATGAAAGAGCTTTTGTCCATACTCGACCTTGAGACGCTTGAACACAACCTGTTTCGAGGTCGCAGCCCGCAGGTCGGCTGGCAGCGCGTCTTCGGCGGGCAGGTGATCGGCCAGGCGCTGGTGGCGGCGCAGCGCACCGTCGATCCACTCCGGCATGTGCATTCGCTCCACGGCTATTTCATGCGTGCCGGCGACCCGAAAGTGCCGATCATCTATGAGGTGGATCGCATCCGCGATGGCTCCAGCTTTACCACACGGCGCGTCGTCGGCATCCAGCACGGCCATGCGATTTTTTCGCTCGAAGCCTCGTTCCAGATCGAGGAGGCGGGGCTCGAGCACCAGAAGCCGCGGCCGCTCGACCTCACTCCGCCGGAACAGCTGATCAGCGACAAGGATCTGAAGGAACAGTATCTGCAGAATGCTCCGGCCAATATTCGCCGTTACTGGGAGCAGGACCGGCCGATCGAGCTGAAGCCGCTGTCGCTCACCCATTATTTCTCCCGCGAGAAGCTGCCGCCGGAGCAGAATGTCTGGATCAGGGCCACCGGTCCAGTGCCGGAGGATCGCGCCGTGCAGGCCGCCGTCCTTGCCTATCTCTCGGATATGACCTTGCTCGACACCTCGCTCTATGCTCACGGCCGGTCGATCTTCGACCGTGATCTGCAGGTGGCTAGCCTCGACCATGCCATGTGGTTTCACCGGCCCTGCCGTTTCGATGACTGGCTGCTTTATACGGCAGACAGTCCGAGTACATCCGGTGCGCGTGGGTTCAACCGTGGTGCAATCTATAGCCGTGACGGTACATTGATTGCATCGACCGCGCAGGAAGGCCTAATTCGTGTGCATCCTGTGGAATGAACCTTAACCATTTGTTCACAATTGCCTACTTTTTAGGCATGTTGCTGAAAAATGCGTAATCATGCTGCATGCGGTTAAAAATATCTAATTATAATCAATAGCTTAGCATTCAGTTTCGAGTCTGGCACGGAACTTGAATACTCCTGACCAGTCACCAACGGCCACAGTCGGCTTGAGGCGATGGGTACAACGCGGGTTGCTGCCCTTCAGGTAATTCCACCTGAGGGGTGCCGCGCAAGCGCAGGGGTATAGTCAATGAAAATTGTGATGGCCATCATCAAGCCGTTCAAGCTGGACGAAGTGCGTGAAGCACTCACCGCTGTCGGCATCCAGGGCCTGACCGTCACCGAGGTGAAGGGTTATGGCCGCCAGAAGGGGCACACCGAGATTTATCGCGGCGCCGAATATGCGGTGAGCTTTCTTCCCAAACTGAAAGTGGAAGTAGCTGTCGCGTCCGAGCTCGTCGACACCGCCGTTGAAGCCATCACGACAGCCGCCAAGACCGGCCAGATCGGTGACGGAAAGATTTTCGTTCTCAGCATCGAGCAGGCCGTCCGTATCCGTACGGGCGAGACCGACACCGACGCGCTGTAAGTTATTTGGGGTCTAAGGAGATAATAATGAAAATTCCAACCAGTCTGACATCCGCGGCGCGCAGCACCCTTCTGGGTTCGCTGGCGTTGACCGCATTCGGTTCACTGGCTGCGTTCGCTCAGGAAGCCGCACCAGCTGCAGCCGAAGCCGCCGCCGCGGCGCCAGCCTTCACAGTAGATAAGGGCGACACCACCTGGATGATGCTATCCACGGTGCTTGTGCTGTTGATGACCATCCCGGGCCTCGCCCTGTTTTACGGCGGACTTGTTCGCTCCAAGAACATGCTTTCTGTTCTCATGCAGGTCTTCACCATTACAGCCCTCGTGATGCTGATCTGGGTATTTTATGGATACAGCCTTGCATTCACCCCTGGCAACGCGTTCTTCGGCGGGTTGTCAAAGGCGTTTCTTGCCGGCGTCGACGTAACGACGCTGTCCGAAACCTTCACAAAAGGCGTGGCCATCCCTGAACTGGTCTTCGTTGTCTTCCAGATGACCTTCGCTTGTATCACCCCGGCACTTATCATCGGAGCGTTCGCCGAGCGCGTTAAGTTCTCCGCAGTTGTTCTGTTTGTCATTCTGTGGGTTACGTTCGTCTATTTCCCGATCGCCCATATGGTCTGGTTCTGGGGCGGTCCAAGCGCATACTCGGATCCGTCGGGCCTGATCTTCAGCTTCGGCGCAATCGATTTCGCAGGTGGCACAGTCGTTCACATCAATGCCGGTATCGCCGGTCTTGTTGGCGCACTGATGGTCGGAAAGCGTGTCGGCTACAAGAAAGACATCATGGCGCCACACTCCATGACAATGACCATGATCGGCGCATCGTTGCTGTGGGTCGGCTGGTTTGGTTTTAACGCAGGTTCGAACCTCGAAGCAAATGCCTATGCAGTACTCGCCATGGTCAATACCTTCTTGGCGACCGCTGCCGCCACGGTGGTCTGGATCCTGCTTGAATCCTTCCTGCGCGGCAAAGCATCCATGCTTGGTGCTGCCTCGGGTGCAGTCGCTGGTCTGGTTGCCGTCACGCCGGCTGCCGGGTTTGCTGGCCCGATGGGCGCCATTGTACTCGGCGCGGTCGTGACCTTCGTCTGCTACTTCTTTGTCGCGGTTGTGAAGAACAAGTTCGACTATGATGACAGCCTCGACGTTTTCGGCATTCACTGCGTTGGCGGCATCATCGGTGCTCTCGGCACAGGTATCCTCGTCAATCCGGCACTGGGTGGCGCTGGCATCGTCGACTACTCGACGGCCGACTTCGCGGCCGGTTACGCAGGAACTGCAACCCAGCTTTGGGCGCAGTTCAAGGGCGTGGCGGTTACGCTTCTGTGGTCCGGCATCGGCAGCGCGATCCTTTACAAGATCGTCGACCTGATCGTCGGGCTGCGTGCGACCCCCGAATCCGAGCGTGAAGGTCTGGATCTCACCTCGCACGGTGAAGCTGCCTACCACGCCTCATAAACTGTACGTGATGACAATGACGATGGGCCCGGTTTTCCGGGCCCATTTTGTTTTGGGGCGCTGATTACCTCCCACAACGGGAGAGATAATCGGCATCGACTTTTACCGCTTGCTAATTCCTGCCCGACCACCCTCCATGGTTAATGGCCCCTTAACCATCCGCGTCTTAACGTAGGAATCAAATCTGCGGCACCGTCACAGCCGTCAATATGCGTTCACGTGGGACCGGATTTCATGCGTCAAGGATACTCAGCGTCTTATGCCATTGAAGACGAGCGGCACGGGTTGACCGGCATCTTCCGCAGGCAGATTCACATCCTTTGGGGGCTGGCGCTGTTTTGCTTTATTGCCTTTGCCATCGGCAGCCTGGCAACCTGGAATGTCACTGACCCGAGTTTCAGCCATGCCACCTCCAATCCGGTGCGCAATGCGCTCGGATATCCCGGTGCGGTCTTCTCCGATCTTGGTATGCAGTTCTTCGGACTTTCGATGCTTGTCGCGCTTATGCCGGCGCTTTTCTGGGGCGGGCTGTTTTTGACCGGACGGGGTGTGGACCGCATGCCAAGTCGCATGATGGCCTGGTTCGGGGCGTCGCTCATGGCAGCAGCGATGGCCGGTTGTTTTGCGGTTCCTGAGAGCTGGCCGATGCCGATCGGCCTCGGCGGCGTCTTCGGCGATATGGTTTTGAAGATTCCAGCGATCTTTATTGGCACATTTCCCCGCGGCGGCCTTGCGATGATCCTTGTCGCCATTCTGGCCATCCCGACCCTCTGGGTCTTCGCTTTTGCCAGTGGCATTACCTATCGTGACAACGAACCGGCTATGCCCAAAAAATCCACGCGTCATGTGGCGGAAGAAGATGATTATGATGATGAGGAAGACGAGGATGAGGGCGGCGGTCTGCTTGCCCTTGGTGCTCTCACCCATTGGTTCCTGAGCACGAAGGCACTGATCCGTCGCATTTCCGGGCATGGTGCGGGTCTCTACAACGGAGCACGCCGTATCGGTGCCCGCCGTCACGAGGACGATTTTCTCGATGATATCCCGGTTTCGCGCCAGAAAGCAGCATCCACAGGCGCACGCCGGGAACCTGGATTCTATGACGAAGCGCCGCGGATCGAGGCACCATCTATCGACATCGGGAATGACTTCGATGCCCGGTCTGATCGTTTTGATCCGGTCGCGTTCAGCGATGAGGAGGACGACATCGACGATTGGGCACCGCAGGCCGCACCCGCAAGGCCAACCGCGATGCCGAACAAGCCGGTTGCCGCCCGCATAGATACGCCGGCACCAGCGCCAAGGGCTGGAGCGCGCATCCAGCGCGAAGCCCAGGCCTCATTGATTAAATCTGATGCGTTTGAAATGCCGTCGCTGCACTTCCTCAGTGAACCGAAGAATGTCGTCCGCAATCCATCTCTCTCCAAAGAGGCGCTTGAGCAGAATGCGCGGCTTCTGGAAGGCGTGCTCGAAGATTTCGGCGTGCGCGGCGAAATCATCCATGTTCGTCCGGGTCCCGTCGTCACACTTTACGAACTGGAGCCTGCACCCGGCATCAAGTCTTCGCGGGTCATCACGCTCGCCGACGATATTGCCCGCTCGATGAGCGCCATAGCCGCGCGTGTCGCCGTTGTGCCTGGACGCAACGCTATCGGCATCGAACTGCCGAACCAGACGCGCGAGATGGTCTATTTGCGCGAGCTTCTGGCAAGCCGCGACTTCGAGCAGACGAAGACCAAACTGGCTCTTGCCCTTGGCAAGACCATCAATGGCGAAGCGGTTATCGCCGATCTGGCAAAAATGCCGCATCTGCTCGTCGCCGGTACCACCGGTTCGGGTAAGTCCGTTGCCATCAACACCATGATCCTGTCGCTGCTTTACCGGATGACGCCGGAACAGTGCCGTTTGATCATGATCGATCCGAAAATGCTGGAACTGTCGATCTATGACGGCATTCCGCATCTGCTGACCCCGGTCGTCACCGATCCGAAGAAGGCCGTGGTGGCGCTGAAGTGGACGGTCAAGGAGATGGAAGACCGTTACCGCAAGATGTCGAAAGTCGGCGTGCGCAATATCGACGGCTTCAATCAGCGGGTCGAGCAAGCGCACAAGAAGGGCGAGCGCATCGCTCGCACGGTGCAGACCGGTTTCGACCGCGCGACGGGCGAAGCGGTTTACGAGACCGAAGAACTCGACCTGAAACCGATGCCCTATATCGTCGTCATCATCGACGAAATGGCCGACCTGATGATGGTTGCCGGCAAGGACATCGAAGGCGCGGTGCAGCGGCTGGCGCAGATGGCGCGTGCTGCCGGTATCCATGTGATCATGGCGACGCAGCGCCCGTCGGTTGACGTAATCACGGGTACGATCAAGGCAAACTTCCCGACCCGTATCTCGTTCCAGGTCACATCGAAGATCGATTCACGAACCATTCTTGGCGAGCAGGGCGGCGAACAGCTGCTCGGCATGGGCGATATGCTCTACATGGCTGGCGGCGGCCGTATCCAGCGTGTGCATGGACCATTCGTGGGCGATGACGAGGTGGAAAAGATCGTCCAGCATCTGAAACTGCAGGGCGTTCCGGAATATCTCGATTCAATCACCGAAGAGGACGATGAGGATGAGGGCGGCGGTCCTGCCGGAACCTCGAATCTGGAAGATTCCGACGACCCCTACGATCAGGCGGTTGCAGTTGTGCTTCGCGACAAGAAGGCCTCTACCAGCTACATCCAGCGCCGGCTTGGCATCGGTTATAACCGCGCCGCCTCCATCATCGAGCGCATGGAGCAGGAGGGACTCGTCGGCCCTGCCAATCATGCGGGCAAGCGCGAAATTCTGGTACCGACAGAGGATGATGAGTTTTGATAACGGTGCCGTAACGTAACGATTTTTCGGTACGTTATGGTATCATCGGAATCCAAGCATTACATAACGTTGAAATAACGCAGTTACGTAACGACTTTGAGGAACAAGAAACGGGGTTCTGCCGTTTCTTAGCCATACTGAAGCCTAACTGGTTGTTTAAACGCTAGACATGACGACAGGAGAAACGACCATGACACAGACAAAAGCACCGGTGCGTACAGTTGGCTCGCTTGCCAGGGCTTCTGCGGTCGCGTCCATGATCGGCATGGGATTACTGCTCGGCGGCACAGCCGCTTTGACAACCCCGGCTTTTGCCCAGGCAGCGCCTGCCGGCGTGAGTGCGGCGCAGGAGATTGCCAACAAATTCTCGAGCGTCAAAACGCTGACTGGCGACTTCGTCCAATTCGGTCCGCGCGGCGAACAGACGGAAGGCACGTTTTATATCGAACGGCCGGGCAAGATCCGGTTCAACTACAACAAGCCATCGCCGATACGTGTCATTTCCGACGGAGATTCGGTGGTGATCAACAATCGCAAGCTCGACACGTGGGATCTCTATCCCCTGTCGAAAACACCGCTGAAATTGCTCCTCAGCGATCAGATCAATCTTTCCGGCGGCAGGGTCAAGTCGGTCAAGCAGGAGTCGGACATGACGACGATCGTGCTTGGTGACAAGTCGGTCTTTGGTAATTCGACGATCACGATGATGTTCGATCCGAAGTCCTATGATCTGCGGCAATGGACGATTACCGATGCTCAGGGCCTCGATACGACGGTGATGATCACCAATGTCCGCACGGGTGTGCGATTTGCTGCGGACATGTTCAAGATCGACTACACCCGCATCGCAATGAAGAAATAACCGTCCGCGCATCTGTGGATGATAGCTCTTTCGGTTTTCATTCTGATGAACTTCGAATAGTCTCGCGGCAACCTCTTACAATCCGCGAGCCCAGCTTCCCATGCCTTTTTCCGTTGCTACCTGGAACATCAATTCGGTGCGCCTGCGCTTGCCGCTGGTTCTGCAATTCCTGGCGGACTACCAGCCGGACGTGCTCTGCCTGCAGGAGACGAAATGTCCGGACGATCTCTTTCCGCGTGAAGCGTTCCACATGGCGGGCTACGAGCATATCGAGATCAGCGGCCAGAAAGGCTATCACGGCGTTGCAACGCTCTCGCGCCGACCCTTGACGGAACCGGCCAGGGTCGGCTTTTGCGATATCGCGGATTGCCGGCATCTGAGTACGGTGGTTGCCACCGGATCGAAGCGCCTGCGCATCCATAATTTCTACGTGCCGGCCGGTGGCGATGAGCCGGACCCGGAGATCAACCCGAAATTCAAGCACAAGCTCGGCTTCCTCGATGAGATGAAGGCCATGAACGCCGTCTGCGGCGATGGGCATGCTTCCCTGCTGGTCGGCGATCTCAATATCGCGCCGCTCGAAACCGACGTCTGGTCGCACAAACAGTTGCTCAAGGTTGTGAGCCATACGCCGATCGAGACCGAGGGGCTCGAAGCCCTGCGCAGGCAAGGCGGCTGGAGCGATCTCATGCGGCACCACATTCCGCCGTCCGAGAAAATTTATACCTGGTGGAGCTACCGCGCCGCTGATTGGGCGGCGGCAGATCGCGGCCGGCGGCTCGATCATATCTGGGGTTCTCCGGACCTCGAAAATGACCTCACCGACATCACCATCCTGCGCGAGGCACGTGGCTGGGACCGGCCATCGGACCATGTACCGGTCATTGCCCGTTTTAATTTGGACTGATCGGTATCTCGGACAAGAATCGAACGGACTTGTGCGATTCCGGCACAGCGTCCCCCGATTCTCATACGAGAATCGTCGATTCTGGGACGATTTTCTCAATCCAGGCGGGAAATTTTGTTGTACTGAGGCGAACTAGCGTTCCCCGAACAGATGTTCGTAGCGGGTGATGGCATCGATCATCTCGCTGAGATCCGCGGCGATCTGATCGTGCAGGGCAGCGGCAATTTCGGGATATTCCTCAAGAATCCGCCGGAAAAGCGAGCGATTGAGCCGGATGACTTCTGTCTCTGTCTCGGCCATGGCGCTGGTCAGCCGCTTGGTTTGGGCAATGATCGCCATCTCGCCAAGGACTGCACCTGGTCCGACTGTTTTCAGAACGATGCGGCCCGAAGGACCTTCGCGAAACAGGGAAATCTCACCGCGATCAATGACATAGGCGCAATCGGCGGACTGGCCCTCGCGGTAGAGCTCGCGGCCTTCCCTCAGGACAAGCCGTTCCGTGCCGAAGGCGAGCAGACGCAACTGGTCGCGCGTAAACGTCTCGAACAGCCCCACCGTCTCCAGAATGCGAATATCATCTTCAATTGCCATGCAATTACAGACATATACCTAGATTGGCCCCATCAGCATCAAGGAATGAGTTTGTATCCCCCGCTTTCGGTGACAAGTATGGTTGAATTCGATGGATCATGCTCTATTTTTTGTCGCAACCTGTAGACGTGGGTCTCCAGCGTGTGTGTGGTCACCCCTGAATTGTAACCCCAAACCTCTTCCAGAAGCACGTCACGGGTGATGACCTTACCCCCCGCACGGTAGAGATATTTGATGATGGCGACTTCCTTCTCGGTCAGGCGGATCTTGCCGCCCTTCGCGTCGATCAGCATCTTCTGCCCGGGTTTGAAGGTATAGGGCCCGACAACAAAGGTCGCGTCTTCGCTTTGCTCATGCTGGCGGAGCTGTGCGCGAATGCGCGCGAGCAGGACTGCGAAGCGGAATGGCTTGGTCACATAGTCATTAGCACCCGATTCCAGGCCGAGGATCGTATCCGAATCGGTGTCGTGCCCGGTCAGCATGATGACAGGGGCTTTGAATCCTCCCTTGCGCAAAAGCTTTATGGCCTCGCGTCCATCCATGTCCGGCAGACCGACATCCATGATCAGAAGATCGACAACCCCATTTCGCGCTGCCTGGACGCCCTTGGTGGCGTTGTCTTCCTCGATGATCTGGAACTCTTCATAGAGGCTGAGCTGCTCAACCAGAATTGCTCGCAGGTCCGCATCGTCATCGACGATAAGAATGGTACGCGCTGTCATCAGATCTCCCGCGATTGGAAAGAAGTCGTTGGAATTTAAGTCGAATTATACAGGAAAGAAAGAGCATCGACTTGATATTGCATATGCGGCGCATCAGTCTGACATAAAAATGCTTTTTATGAGGCAAGCATGCTGAGCAGGTCCTTGAAACTAATCGATGTTCGCCCCAGGCCAGGCCACAGGAGCCAGGGCCAGATGATAGCGGGCAACATGATTCTGCGCTGCGCGCTCGGCAAAGGCGGAATCACCGCATTCAAACGCGAAGGCGACGGCGCAACGCCGCTGGCACGGATGCCGCTTCTCTACGGCTTCAAGCGCCCGGACAAGAAGGTGACGAGGCCGAGTGCCCTGGTGCTCGGAGCGCTGCGTCGCAATGATGGGTGGTGTGAAGTCAGCAATGATCGCAACTACAATCGCAAAGTCCGCATACCCTATGGCGCAAGCCACGAGACCATGTGGCGCAAGGATGATCTATATGATGTCTGTATTGTTATGGACTGGAACGTCAGGCCGCGCCGCCGTGCCAAAGGCAGCGCCATCTTCTTCCATCTGGCACGCCCGGGGTACACCCCTACTGAAGGTTGCATTGCCTTGAGTCGTGCTGATATGGATCGGCTCCTGCCCTATCTTTCCGGCAGAACAGTTATTCGGGTGTTGCGTTAGTGCCTGAAACGCCAGACCGTTGTCTGCTTTACCTCCGAGTCCTCAAGGACCCGCGTCACCGGAACCGAGTAGACCGCGAGTGATTCGAGGAGATCCTTGGGAAAATAGGATCGGCCCGGATCGCCAACGATGACGCTGGCGCCGCGTTTTGCGAGCGCGGTGAACCAGGGTACGAGCCGGTCTGCCAGCGGCTTTTCATAGAACACATCACCAGCCAGCACGACATCCCAGCCATCATCGCTGCCGATCAAGTCATCGACGCGAATTTCAACTGCTGCGTGGTTTGCGTCGGCGTTGAGTGCAATTGCCGGGCGGGCGAAAGGGTCAATATCGCAGGAGATGACACGCGTGGCGCCCGCAACCATCGCGGCTATGCCAACGAGGCCGGAGCCGGAGGCAAAATCGAGGACGACAGCGTTTGCGACTGTCTGCGGATTATCAAGGACGTAGCGTGCCACGCCCTGACCTCCAGCCCAGGCAAAAGCCCAGAAAGGCGGGGGTAAGCCTATGGTTGCCAGTTCATCTTCCGTACGGTGCCAGAGATCGTGGGCTTCATCGGCGAGGTAAAGCTTGATCTCCGGCACATGTGGTGGTGATTGCAGTGTGGTGTTTGCCAGAACAAACCGGCGATAGCGGCCGCTGTCTGGATCGAGAAGCGGCTCATCCATGGGGTTGCGTCATTCGGGAGCCGGATCCAGTCCACCCATGCGGCAGACTTCTTTCCATTCCTCCGGCGTCACCGGCTGCACCGATAGACGCATGGAGGTGACCAGCGCCATCTTTTCCAGTCTCGGGTTGGCCTTGACATCCTTTAGCGTCACCGGGATTGGCACATCCTGGACGGCGCGGATATCGACGCATTCCCAGCGGGGATCGTCGGTGGTCGAATCGTGATGGACGAGGGCGCAGACCTCGACGATACCGACAACTTCCAACCCTTCATTCGAATGATAGAAGAAGCCTTTATCACCAATCTGCATGGCCCGCATATTGTTGCGTGCGAGATAGTTGCGCACGCCGGTCCACTCGGTGCCCTTGGTACCAGCTGCCTTTTGTTTGTCCCACGACCATGCGTCGGGTTCGGATTTGAAAAGCCAGAATGCCATTTTGGGAGCCCTATTTATTGTCCGGATTCTTCACTGCCCAATTCCATGGGCGTATATCGACCGACGCGAATAGCCCAGCCTTAGCATAAGGATCATTGGCCGCAATGTCCTTTGCTGCGGCGAGATCAGCAGCTTCGATGACTACCAGACTACCATTAGGCTTTGCATCGTCACCAAGGAAGGGCCCTGCAAACTTCAAGCGATCGCCGAGGCTGTTCAGATAGTCAAGGTGCACAGTGCGTGTGTCCAGGCGCAGCTGCAAGTGATCATGCTTGTCGCTGCAGAGAAGGGCATAGAGCATTCAAAGTCTCCCGTGTTCAATCTTCGGTCTTCAAGGGCCGTGCAAGCAGGGCCTCCATAGCCTCGTCAATGGTGATTTGCCGGTCGAGTATCTGCGCAACAGCGGCAATGATTGGAGCCTCGATATTCTTGCGGGCAGCAAGCTCGGTCGCAATGGCTGCAGTCGCCACCCCTTCCGCAAGCGGCCTGCCGGTCAGATCCTCGCCGCGTCCGAGGGCAAGACCATAAGAATAATTGCGCGACTGCGGCGTCGAGCAAGTCAGCATCAGGTCGCCGAGACCGGAAAGGCCCATGATGGTCTCCGGTCTTGCACCGAGCGCTTGGCCGATACGGCGCAGCTCGACAAATCCGCGTGTGACGAGCGCCGCCTGGGCACTGGCGCCAAAACCACGGCCGATCGCCGCGCCAGCAGCAATGGCGAGCACATTTTTGAGGGCACCGCCGACTTCCACCCCGGTCAAATCGTCCGTCGAATAGCAGCGGAAGGTTGGACCGGACAGCGTCAAGGCAATGCGATCGGCCAGTGCCTGGCTACGCGCTGCAACTGTCACAGCCGTGGGCAGTCCTTTGGCGACATCGGTTGCAAAGCTTGGTCCTGACAGCGCTCCAAGCGCGTGATCTGGCAAGATGCTGGCAACAACCTCGGACATGAGCAGGCCGCTCTTGCGCTCAATACCCTTGGCGCAAATGACCAGCGGAGGCTCGACTGGTATCCGATCCTTCAATTCCTGCATTGCACCGGCTAGGACCTGTGCTGGAATCACGCAAAGGATGAGGTCGCAGTTGTTGAGGACCTCGCCCGCATCCGTGCTTGCCTTGAGCGAAGGATGCAGGTCGATATCGGGAAGATAAGCATTGTTACGATGGTTCCTGTTGATGGATTCAACAGTTACCGCATCGCGGGCGTAGAGCCGGACAATATTGCCGTTTTGCGCCGCCATGGTGCCAAGCGCCGTACCCCAGGCTCCCCCACCAAGTACTGCGATCGTTGGTCTGTCGCTCATGCCTTGGCTCCCCGTCGGCCGGCACCAATCAAGGGTACCGATTGCATGTCCAACGGCCAGCGCGAGCGCGGCGCGACGTCGAGCGAATCGGGGGGGGTACGGTTTGCGCGCTCGGCGCCCGCCCAGGCAATCATGGCAGCGTTATCGGTGCATAGCGCCATGGGCGGTGCGATAAAACGAAAGCCGTTGGCAGAGCAAAGATCCTGCAGGCACCCGCGCAAGACATTGTTTGCGGCGACACCGCCGGCGACCACCAATGCCGGGTCCTCGACATTCGGGAAGCTTTGGCGAAACCGCATCAGTGAGCGGGACACTCGGTCATCCAGCGTATCGGCGACAGCGGTCTGGAAGGCTGCACAAATATCATTGACGTCCGTCTGCGACAACGGTTCCAATGTCGTCGCCAACTGCCTCACCGCCGTTTTCAGGCCGGAGAAGGAGAAATCAAGCCGTTCCTCGCCTTTCAGCGGGCGTGGCAGCGTGAAACGGTCGGGATCACCGAGAAGAGCAGCTTTCTCCACCTCGGGTCCGCCGGGATAGGGCAGGCCGAGCAGTTTGGCAGTCTTGTCGAATGCCTCTCCGAGCGCATCGTCGATCGTTGTGCCGAGCCGCTCGTAATCGCCAAGACCTTTGACCAGGACCATCTGCGTGTGGCCGCCGGATACCAGCAGCAGCAAATAGGGAAAATCGATGCGATCCGTAAGCCGCGGGGTCAGCGCATGACCTTCGAGGTGGTTGATGGCATAAAATGGCTTCTGGCCCGCCATGGCAATCGCCTTCCCGGTCATCAGTCCAACAATCAATCCACCGATCAGCCCGGGTCCGGCGGTCGCGGCTACGGCATCGACGTCATCGAGGGTCATTTGTGCTTCATGCAATGCTTGACCGATCAGCCTGTCAAGCACTTCTACATGGGCGCGCGCGGCAATTTCTGGTACCACGCCGCCATAGGGCGCGTGATCGTCGATCTGACTCAGAACGACGTTCGACAGAATGCGGCCATTGCCTTGATCGTCGCGTTCGACAATCGCTGCGGCCGTTTCGTCACAGCTTGTCTCAATACCCAAAACACGCATCAATAAATCTGATATCCTTCGCCGCATTGCCCGTCGAATAAAAGCTCGTTAGGTAGAAGTCACATTTTGAACTCGCGTAACACGGACAGCGGCCAATGCAAACAAAAACGCTCAAGATCGGTACACGTGGGAGTGCGCTTGCACTTGCACAAGCCCGTGAGACGCGTGACCGGCTGATAAAAGCCCACGAACTTCGCGAGGAAAATATCGAGATCGTCGTCATTTCGACCAGCGGCGACCGGATCCAGGACCGGCCACTGGCAGAAGTCGGTGGCAAAGGTTTGTTCACACTTGAGATCGAGGAACAGCTTGCAGATGGTCGTATCGACCTAGCCGTCCATTCCTCAAAGGACATGCCGACATTCCTGCCTGAAGGCCTTCATCTTTCGATCTTCCTTGAACGCGAAGACCCGCGCGATGCCTTTATTGGCCGGGACGTCAAGAAACTGCTGGACCTGGCCCGTGGTGCCGTTGTCGGCTCCGCTTCGCTGCGTCGGCAGGCGCTGATCCGCCGTGTTCGTCCCGACCTCAAAGTCGTCAATTTTCGCGGCAATGTCGAGACGCGCTTGCGGAAACTCGCCGATGGCGAGGTGGATGCGACGTTCCTTGCCTATGCCGGCCTAAAACGTCTCGGGCTTGGTGGCGCCGTTACGGAGCTGATGGATGTAAAGACCTTCCCGCCGGCTCCAGGGCAAGGAGCAATTACGGTGGAGAGCCGCATCGGCGATGAGCGGATCGATGGATTGCTTGCTCCCCTCAATCATCTGCCGACGTCCACGGCACTGGCATGTGAGCGCGCATTTCTTGGCGCCCTCGATGGATCCTGCCGCACACCGATAGCTGGCCTGGCGACGGTTTCAGGAGAGGTTATCCAATTCCACGGTATGATTCTTCTGCCCGATGGCAGCGAAGCGCACGAGGTGATTGGCGAGGGCACACTTTCTGACGCGGCGGAGATCGGACGCGACGCCGCGCTGCGGGTGCGCGAGCTGGCTGGGGCACATTTCTTCACGGATTGGCTCTGACGATGAAAACGGTTCTGGTCACACGACCCCAGCCGGGCGCGACCAGAACAGCGGAACGTCTGCTTTGCAGCGGCTTCTTGCCTTTGGTTTTGCCGCTAACTGAAATTGTTGCCCTTCCAGCGAAAAAACCTGCCGGAAAATTTAGTGCGGTCGCTGTAACAAGCGCCAGTGCGTTGCGGCAGGCATCGGACGAGGCGCTGCTGCCTCTTCTCAATCTGCCTTGCTTCGTTGTGGGGGAAGCAACCGCCGCGATGGCCCGTGCCCGCGGCTTTGAAACTGTCACGACAGGAGATGGTGACGGCGCGTCGCTAGCCCAAACAGTGATTGAGGAATCGTGCACTGGGGCGCGGATTCTTTATTTGACCGGGCGTGTCCGTGCACCAGATTTTGAACATTCCTTGCGAAAAGCACGCATTCATTTCCGGACGCTGACGTCCTACGATACGGTTTCAGTCAGTTATACAACTGATTTCTTGTTGAATTTTTTCAGTAAGGGAAAGCTTGACTATTGTCTCTTGTACTCGCGCTGGAGTGCGGAGGAATTTATGCGCTTGGCCGGTCAAGTGGAGATCGCTCATCACCTTGATAACACATCAATTTTATGTCTTTCCAGCAGGATCTCCGAGGTACTGAGCGGGCTGCGTAATGCTTCGGTCCATGTCGCGAACAAGCCGAATGAAGACGCTCTCTTCGACTTATGCAAAGGGCATAAATCTTTGTGGCTGCCTTCTAATAAAATTGTGCCGTTTCGCAGTCGGAACTTCCTTGCTAGCCTCGCACAGACCAGAATTTTATGATCGAGAGAGTCTTTCCATGGCCAAATCTTCCGTTCCAAGACATTCAAAATCTGCCCGCAAGCCGGTGACGATTGAACTGGAGCCTGCTTCAGCTACGAAGACGACGCCAGGGGCAGCGAATGTGCCGGAACCCGAACCGGTTGGCTTCGAACCAGTGAGCGCGGCCAAGACGGAAGTCGCTCAGGCCGATGTGACGAGCTCTGCGCCAAGTGACGAGCCGGCTTTATCCAGGTCATCTGCCCAGCCAGGGTCATTCGGGCGTGAGCAATCTTCCGATGGTCGAAAGCCCGGCGAATCAGCGACGGTGCCGCCGCTACAAAAGTCGAATGACGCTCTTGGTCGCCTGGCGTCGGGACTTGTTGGCGGTGTCGTTGCACTTGTCGGTGCCGCGGCTTTGCAATGGGCGGGCGTGCTGCCGTCGCCGAAGGCAGATGTTTCAGCGCTTGAGCAGCAAATAGCGGCGCTGCGAAACGCTCCCGTCCAAACGCTGGATGAAGGAGCGCAGGTGGCACTGAACGGTGCCGTGGAAAATGCCAAACAGGCAGTTGGTCAAGTAGGAGCTCTTTCTGACGAGATCAGTTCGATCAAGCAAAGCATCGCAGAGGTTGAGAAAAAGGCACAAGCCGGCACAGGCGGCGCCGTTGACACCAGTGCCATCGATGCCCGCATTGCTGCGCTCGAAGCACAGCTGAGTGCCAGTCAGGAAAAAGTGGACCAGGCCGGGGGAGTCGCCGCCGGGGCAACGACAAGGCTGGATGCGCTGGAGAGCAAGGTCCACGATGCCTCCAGCCAGACCAACATGGCGCTTGCCATGGCCGCAACTGGCTTGAAGGCGGCTGTTGACCGCGGCGAGCCGTTTGCAGCTGAGCTCGACACCTATCTTGCGGTAGCGCCTGAGGCAGGTGAAATCGAAAGCCTCCGGGCCTATGCAACGAAGGGTGTTTCGACCGTCAGCGCTCTTGCCAAGCAGTTTGACGATGTGGCCCCAAGAATCATTGCGGCGACACGTGACAATGATCCGAATGCAGGGGTGCTGGACGGCTATGGGCAAGTGCTGAAAGCCTTGTAGAAGCCCGTCCTGTTGGCATGGGTTGAAGGCGAGGGGACTGACGCGATTACTGCCCGGATTGAGGCGCATCTGAATGCCGGCGACATTGGCGCCGCCATTGCCGAGTGGGAAAAGCTGCCGGAGACGCCAAAGCCGCATCAACCGATTTCGCCAACGCCATGAAGGCGCGCCATGCAGCAGGAGAGGCCGTATCGAAAGCCCTTTCGGATGCCCTGACCGGCGTCAAGACCCCAGCCGCAGCCAATTAGGAGCAAGAAGATCATGATCCGTATTCTCGTCTTTCCTCGTAGTACTCCTGCTCGGTGTCGGATTTGCGTGGCTTGCCGACCGGCCTGGCGATCTCGTCGTGACGTTTGCCGGCATGCAGTACAAAGTTACGCTGATGGTCGCGGCCTCAGCCATCGTTGCGATTGTTGCGGCTGTGATGCTTGCCTGGTGGGTCATCAAGAGTGTTGTGGCGTCGCCCTATGCGCTGCGGCGTCATTTCGTGCGCGCAAGCGTGACAGGGGGTATCAGTCGCTCTCAACCGGCCTCATTGCCGCCGGCGCCGGTGATGGCCAGACGGCACGGCGGATGATCAAACAGGCAGAAAAACTGCTGAACGTCGATCAGGAGCCTTTGATCAAGCTGCTCGATGCCCAGGCCGCCATGCTGGAAGGGCGCGCGGACGATGCGCGAGCCAAATTCGAGGCAATGCTTGACGATCCGGAGACGAAGCTTCTTGGCCTGCGCGGACTTTACCTGGAGGCGCAGAGACTCGGTGCGCGCGACGCTTCGCGCCATTATGCCGAGGAAGCCGCCCTGCTCGCTCCCAACGTTGAATGGGCGGCCTCCGCTGCCCTCGGGCAAAAGACCACGCACGGCGATTGGGACGGCGCCCTCCTGCTGCTCGAGAAGCAGAAGGCGACAAAGCAGATCGACAAGGACAAGGCCAAACGTGAGCGCGCAGTGCTTCTGACTGCCAAGGCCATCGAAACCTTCGAGAGCGATCCGTTGAATGCCAAGTCGATTGCCGTAGAGGCCAACAAGCTGGCGCCGGATCTGGTGCCGGCGGCGATCATAGCGGCCAAAGCGCTGTTTCAGCAGGGTGATCTGCGCAAGGGATCCAAGATCCTCGAATATACCTGGAAAAAGCAGCCGCACCCGGAAGTAGCAGAGACTATGTCCATGCAAGGCTTGGCGATTCGGTGATCGACCGTCTGAAGCGTGCCCGCCATCTGGCTGCGCTTTATCCGCATCATCCAGAATCCAGTCTGGCAATTGCCCATGCTGCGCTGGCGGCGGGTGAGCTCAAGGAAGCGCGGGAAGCGGCGGAGGCCGTGCTCGCAGTGCGCCGCGCGAGAGTGCGTATCTTTTGCTGGCTGACATCGAAGAGGCTCAAACCGGCGACCAGGGCCGCGTGCGCCAGTGGTTGTCGCGTGCGGTCAAGGCACCGCGCGATCCCGCCTGGACGGCCGACGGGTACGTGTCGGACCGCTGGGCGCAGCTTCCCCTGTTACAGGCAGACTCAACGCGTTTGAATGGAAGGTCCCGGTCGAGCAGCTTGGATCGGTGATCGACTATCGCGATGAATTTGACGAAGCCCTGGCGACCGAACCCGTCCGACCCACATCACCTCGCGAAGATTTGAAGCCACTTATCCCGGCGAAATCAGTCGTCGTAGAGACGGGAAAGCCGATCTCCAAAGAAGGCACCGACGACGATAAGGATATCATTGATGCTGAAGTCGTGCAGTTCGAGCCTCCTGCAAAGGCAAGGGAACACCCGGTCGCGAAACCGGCACAAACCGGCGACAATGAACGAATTGCATCAGTTTTACCGCCCTTCCCGGAGAAATCGGTCGAATCCAAGAAAAAAGATGAAGAGCTTGTTTTTCCGGTACCCGACGATCCCGGCGTGCGCCCGGAAGATGAAGCTGAACGTTCAAACAAGAAGTTTCGGCTTTTCTGATCACAGAGGCTTGAGCGCTTTGCGGCAAGATGCACAGTGGCGGGAACAGATGTGCCGCGTTATCAGTTGATTTCATACAAGCTATAGCGAACACGAAAGATTTTTATATATGCTCGACAGTCTTGTGACGTTTTTCAAGTCTTTGCCAACCGGCGAAAGCGGCAAAGGGCATTTCTCCAGGAACGATCCGCGGGTTGCTGCAGCTGCTCTGCTTTTCATGTCATGGACGCGGATGGCGAGCGTGGCAAAGACGAACGGCGTATTTCGCAGCATTTCCATTCTGGCCTGAAAGGCGAGGCGCTGAAACGCCTGCTGAATGACGGCGAGCAGGCGGATCAGGAAGCGGTTGACCTCTACAGTTTCACCAGCGTCATCAAACGCAATCTTGACGAAGAGGCTCGTATCCGATTCATTGAGCTCATGTGGGATGTCGTTTTTGCCGATGGAAGCGCGCATGAGCTAGAAGACAATGTCGTCTGGCGCGTCGCAGAACTGATGGTGTGTCGACGCGTGATCGCGTGACGATGAAGCGGCAGGCGGCGCTTCGGGCAAAACAGACGGCACAAGAGGAATAGGGCAGCGGCGAATGTTCCAAACCGACTGGATGGAAAGCAGGCAGTCACGACGCCCCAAAATCCTGACGGTGTTGCACCAGGAACGTTCAAGTCCTGGCCGGGTCGGTCACCTCCTGATCGAAGCCGGTTTCGCTTGACATTCGACGGCCGCCCCGGCGATCCTTTACCACGAACACTGGAAGATCATGCGGGCGCCGTTATCTTTGGCGGACCGATGAGTGCCAATGATCCCGAAGATTTCGTGCGTGATGAAACGGATTGGCTCGCGGTGCCGCTTGCAGAAGACAAGCCGTTCCTCGGTATTTGCCTTGGCGCGCAGATGCTCGCGAACCATCTCGGCGGCAAGGTCGCGCCGCATCCGGACGGCCTTGTCGAAATAGGCTGGTATCCGCTCGAGCCTACCGAAGCGGGAAGCGCCCTCATGGAATGGCCGTCGATGGTCTATCACTTTCACCGTGAGGGGTTCGAACTGCCGCAGAGCGCGACCCTGCTTGCTACGGGCGAGACCTATCCCAATCAGGCTTTTCGCTATGGCAAGAACGCCTGGGGCGTGCAGTTTCATGCAGAGTTGACCCGGGCCATGATGCAACGCTGGGTAGTACGCGGCTCGGAACG
The DNA here is from genome assembly GCF_002764115.1 of Phyllobacterium zundukense. Lineage (NCBI taxonomy): Bacteria > Pseudomonadati > Pseudomonadota > Alphaproteobacteria > Hyphomicrobiales > Phyllobacteriaceae > Phyllobacterium > Phyllobacterium zundukense. The sequence continues at coordinate 3,946,679 of NZ_CP017940.1, forward strand.
CTTTGCGCTATGCGGCGCCCAGCACGGCAGAGATCACCTGGAAGGCCGCATGATCCATGACGCGGTTCTCAAAGCGTGGCTGCAACGCTTCCTTGGCACAATTTTTGGGGCTCCTGTCCTCGCCTGAGCGGATTCCTGCCTTGCAGGTTGCGCGCCTTGCGCAGTTGCGGAAACCAATAAGCCAGAGGCCGGCAACGGCGATCGTCCCTACACCTCCAAATACCACAGCCGGAATGGTGCCAATCAGCGACGCCATCACGCCGGCGCGGAATTCGCCCAGTTCATTGGATGCCCCCACGAACACCATATTGACCGCGTTGACGCGGCCGCGCACGTGTGTCAGGGGTCCAAAGCTGCAACAGGGTTTCGCGAATATAGACGCTGACCATATCCGCTGCACCCATAAGCGCGAGCACCACGATCGACAGCCAGGCGATATCCGATACCCCGAACATGATGGTGAGCAGCCCAAACAAGGCAACGAAGGCAAACATGATCATGCCTGCATGGTCGCGAATGGGATGCCCGGTCAGCCAGATGGCAGTGAGAATGGCGCCGATGCCTGGTGCGGCACGGAGCATGCCGAGCCCCCACGGACCGAGCTGCAGAATATCGCGTGCATAGACGGGGAGCAGCGCAACCGCGCCGCCCAACAGCACGGCAAACAGATCGAGCGAGATCGCACCAAGGACCACTTTCTCTTTCCAGATATAGTGGAAACCGGCCAGCAGGGTCTGTAGCGACCGTTTCTCGGACAAGGTGTGTTGAGCGGGCTTCGGAATGGAAAAGGTGCAGATGGTGGCCACCGCCAGCATGACGCTGGCGATACTGTAGGCGGCAACAGGCGATACGCCGTAGAGCAATCCGCCGGCGACAGGACCAACGATCGTGGCAATCTGCCAGGCCGAGGAATTCCAGGATACAGCGTTGGAGAATGTCTCGGTCGGAACGAGGTTGACGACGAGCGATGCGGATGCAGGACCAAGGAATGCCCGCCCGATACCAAAGCCGGCGAGAATGACGAAGACCAACCCTGGTGTGAACAGGTGGGCTACGGTCAGAAAGAGCAGCAAAGCAGCGCAGATGACTTCGACGCAGAGCGAAAGCCCCATGATCAGACGGCGCCCGAACCGGTCGGATGCGGCACCGGTGACGAGCACCCAGCAGCAGGGACGGAGCAAACTGGACGAGCCCGACAATGCCCAAATAGAAGGGATCTCGCGTCAAATCGTAGATTTGCCAGCCAACGCTTATGATCTGGATGGCAAACGAGCCGAAGAAACGTGCCAGCCAATAGAGTGTAAATGACGAATGGCGAAATGCGGCATAGCGATCGTGAGCCGCAGTCATTTCGGGGAGGGACATTTCGTTGAAGGGCTCCGGAATCTGGAGACTTCTTCTAGACCAGTTTGTGGCGAAAGGGGATAAGAAAATCAGAAAAATTGTACTATCGGCTAATGGAATGGGCCGGGGAAGGCCGGCCCATTTTTAATCAGGCGGCGCTTACAGCCTCAGCAACCGAAGTTTCGGAATCTTTCCCGAGCAGGGATTTCCAGATAATCGCACCAAGTGCTGCGCCGATAAGCGGCGCAACCCAGAACAACCAGAGCTGGCTCAGGGCGGCCGTTTCGGCAAAGAGGGCGACGCCAGTGGAGCGAGCCGGATTAACGGAGGTATTCGTCACCGGGATCGAAACCAGATGGATCAGCGTCAAACCAAGACCAATAGCAATTGGTGCGAAACCGGCTGGGACCGATGCCGACGTCGAACCAAGGATAATAATAAGGAAGAAGGCCGTGAAGACGACTTCCGCGACAAGCGCGGCGGTCAAACCATATTTACCGGGCGAGAGGTCGCCATAACCGTTGGAAGCGAAACCACCAGCGGTGAAGTCGGCTTTGCCGGATGCGATCAGATAGAGCACGGCAGCGGCGGCTATGGCACCGACAACCTGTGCGATCCAGTATGGGATCCTGAAGTCGAACCGCCCCGCTATGGCAAGACCAAGCGAAACAGCGGGATTGAAATGGCCGCCGGATATACCGCCCACCGCGTAGGCCATTGTAAGAACCGTAAGACCAAATGCAAAGGAAACACCAAGCAAACCAATACCGACGTCGGGAAATGCAGCGGCAATAACAGCGCTGCCGCAACCGCCCCAAGACGAGCCAGAATGTGCCGAAGAATTCAGCCGACAGTTTATTGAGCATGGAAACCCCCTAGGATGGAGAGCAGGCGGGATAGCCCGAATCACAACGCAAAGTTATTCCTGTTTTTTGAATTCAACAATATCGCTCAATATCAATGTGGGTTAATACCTTAGACCAGCGTAATTTCGTCAACGAACTTGCAATGAATACTGTATAAGCGCTACCGGAGATACGCGGATTACCCCTCCTTCGCGGCAGCCTCTTGCCCGTAGGTCAGCCAATCGCTACATGTCGCGTGATTGTTAGGAGAAACATATGCTCGCCCTTATCCGCACCATCGATCTGGCCCTCGATATCTACACCTGGATTATTATCGCCAGCGCGATCTTTTCGTGGCTTTTTGCCTTCAACGTGATCAATTCGAGTAACCGCTTCGTGGCTTCGGTAGGGGACTTCCTTTATCGTGTTACGGAACCGGCCTTGCGACCGATCCGCCGCTTCCTTCCCGATCTGGGCGGGATCGACATTTCCCCGATCGTGCTTTTGCTGATCATCTTCTTCGTTCGCCAGCTTCTTTGGACCACGATCGCACCGATCCTGGTTTGATAGGGCCGGGCGCTTTGTATTTTCGCAAAGAGCGTGACAGCATCATGCTCTTTGTGCGTCTAACGCCGAAATCTGCAAAAGATGCAATTGACGGGGTGGAAGCGACGGGTGACGGACGCGCCTATATGAAGGCGCGGGTGCGGGCGGTGCCGGAAGATGGAAGGCCAATGCGGCGCTGGAAAAGCTGCTGGCGAAATGGCTCGGACTTGCACCGGAACGTGTCGGTTGCCTCAACGTCGCGGCTGAAGCAGGTCAGGATTTCGGGCGATCCGGAAGCTTTGGCTTTGAAGCTTGCTGCTCTCGTGTCGCCCGAAAATTGATCAATCAGGCCTTCTTGGCCTTGTGGCGCTCAATGGCTTCGGTGATGAGCTGGCGGGCCGCATCTTCATCGCCCCAGTCGCCGATCTTCACCCATTTACCGGGCTCCAGATCCTTATAGTGTTCAAAGAAGTGCTGGATCTGCTTGAGCGTGATGTCCGGCAGGTCGGTGTAGTTGTGCACCTTCTCATAACGAAGCGTCAGGTGCGGTGACGGAACGGCAATGATCTTCTCGTCCTGGCCCTTGTTGTCTTCCATGACCAGAACACCGATCGGACGCACATTGATGACGCTTGTCGGCATGAGGGCGCGGGTGTTGCAGATCAAAACATCAATCGGATCGCCGTCATCCGAGAGGGTGTGCGGTACGAAGCCGTAATTGCCAGGATAGGTCATCGGCGTATGAAGGAAGCGATCGACAAAGAGAGCGCCGGAGTCTTTGTCGAGCTCATATTTGATCGGTTGACCGCCGACCGGAACCTCGATGATTACGTTGACATCTTGAGGAGGATTGTTGCCGACAGAAATGGCATCGATGCGCATGTTTTCAGAGTCCTTGTTGGTTTGGGAGTGCTGTAATGATTTTTACGCCGCAGCGCAACAATTGCCGGCGTTATTAAGGTCCCGGTGCTCAATTGATAGGCCTATTGGACTGAAATGGCAAAAAGCGAAGCAGGCGCGCTGCGTGAGAGATGAGTGTCTTTCAACGAAAGTCATTCCAGCGGATCGTCAATTCCAGACGAAGGCTATCTTCTTGAGCGTCTTGCCTTCGAAGCACTCAACGCCCTCGGCCACGTCTCGGCCGCCCGCGCCCCGATAGAAAGAAACAGCGATATCGTTGTCTTCGAGTGCCCACACACCATCCCCTTCAGGCCCTGATCAATCAGGCTGCGGCGGGCCGCACCCAGAAGGCGGTAACCCAGCCCGACGCCCTGATATTCGGGCCGGAT